>CAZAXA010000281.1:0-8224 GCA_964488965.1 uncultured Phaeodactylibacter sp.
CACCCATATGCTGACACCCTCGCTGCGGCGGGTGTAGACATCGCGGGCATTTTCGATGGCCATTTCAGCGTCGGCGGCATGCAGGCTGCCAACGTGCTTGTGGCTCAGGCCGTTCTTGCTGCGGATGAAAACCTCCCACAGCGGCCAGTTCTTTTTATTGGATTTTGAAGTCATGATCTTTCTTTTTTTCCGGGTTTAAAACCTTTGAGGTTTCGGAAACCTCAAAGGTTTAAGGTAACCCAATAACGAAGAACGAAGAACCAATACCCCTTCCCCTACGCCACCTGCGCCGCAACCTCCCTTTCCTTCCTTTTCCTCCGCTTCTCCGCGTAGGCCATCGCCGCCTCCCGCACCCAGGCCCCCTCTTCGTGGGCTTTGATGCGGGCCTTCATGCGCTGCTCGTTGCAGGGGCCGTTGCCTTTGACGACCTGCCAGAACTCGCCCCAGTTGATCTCGCCGAAGTCGTAGTGGCCGCGTTCCTCGTTCCACTTCAAATCCGGGTCGGGAACGGTGAGGCCGAGGAATTCCGCCTGCGGCACGGTCACATCCACGAACTGCTGGCGCAGCTCATCGTTGGTTTTTCGTTTTATCTTCCATTTCATAGACTGTTCGGTGTGCGGGGAGTCCTTATCGCTGGGGCCGAACATCATCAGGGAGGGCCACCACCAGCGGTTGAGGGCGTCCTGCGCCATGCGCTTCTGGGCCTCGGCGCCGCGGCAGAGCGTCAGCAGGATTTCGTAGCCCTGGCGCTGGTGGAAGCTCTCTTCCTTGCAGATGCGCACCATGGCGCGGGCGTAAGGCCCGTAGGAGGTGCGGGTGAGCATCACCTGGTTCATGATGGCGGCGCCGTCGACCAGCCAGCCGATGGCCCCGATGTCGGCCCAGCTCAGGGTAGGGTAGTTGAAGATGCTGCTGTATTTTGCTTTGCCCTGGTGTAATTCTTCGATGAGATCCTCGCGGCCGGCGCCCAGCGTTTCGGCGGCGCCATAGAGGTACAGGCCGTGGCCCGCCTCGTCCTGCACTTTGGCCAGCAGAGCCACCTTGCGGCGCAGGGAAGGCGCCCGGCCAATCCAGTTGCCTTCCGGCAGCATGCCGACGATCTCGGAGTGGGCGTGCTGGGAGATTTGCCGGATCAGGGTCTTGCGATATTCGTCCGGCATCCAGTCTTTGGGTTCGATCTTTTCTTCGGCGTCGATGCGCGCCTGGAATTGCTCTAAAAGGGCTTTTTGCTTAGGATCCATGAATACTGTTTTTCGGCAGTGCAAATATAGGGAGTTTCGATATAAAAACGAACATTTGTTCGTATTGTTTAAAGTGCCCCAGCTCCATCTGGTATGTTGCGTTGGGCACTTGCCTGCGCACCATGCTCCGCCGCATGAAGTTTATCGTTGACGCCCATCTCCCGAAAGCTGTTTGCGCCTATTTCATCGAACCAGGCTTTTGGCCGAAAAATGGGGTTTAAGACAATTTTAACGAGAAAGGTATAATACCGGCCGCACTTTGGCCTTTGATAAATGTTAAATATCAAGAAAGGCGCTTTTTCTGAAAGGTTTGCTGTTGTTTGTCCAATTTTCCAGCAACAGACAACAAACAACAGACAACAAACTATGATCCCCGATAACACCCGGCCCGCAAGCGGCCATTGAAAACGATCTGAATAAAAACTTAAAACTGTATGAAGACGAAAAGAATGGGCTTATGGCTCCTGCTCGTACTACTGGCTGCAAGCGGCCTTCGGGCTCAGTACTTTGGAAGGAATAAGGCCAATTACGAAAGCTTCGATTTCGAAGTGTACCAGTCGCCCCACTTCGAAATTTACCACTACCTGAACAACCCGGAGCGGCTGAAGGAATACGCGCAGGAGGCAGAACGCTGGTATGAGATGCACCAGCGCGTCCTGAAAGACACCATTAAGGCGCGCAACCCTATCGTGCTGTACGACAACCATGCTGATTTTCAGCAGACCAACGCCATTTCCGGCTCCATCGGCGAAGGTACCGGCGGGGTGACCGAGGCTTTTAAAAACCGGGTAGTGCTGCCCCTGGCCATGTCTCACCAGCAAAGCCATCACGTATTGGGGCACGAGCTGGTGCACGCCTTCCAATATAACATGATCCTCAACGGTGACTCCACTTCGCTGAGCAGCCTGGGCAACCTGCCGCTTTGGATGGTGGAAGGGCTTGCGGAGTACATGTCCATCGGCAGTGTCGATGCTCAGACCGCCATGTGGATGCGCGACGCCGTACTGCGCGATGATGTGCCCACCCTCAAGGACCTGCAAAATCCCAGTGAGTACTTCCCCTACCGCTACGGGCAGGTATTCTGGGCTTTCCTCACCGGCCTGAAGGGCGACGAGGTCATCGAGCCTTTCTTTGTAGCTACGGCAAAATACGGCCTGGAAGCAGCTTGCATGCAGGTGCTCAGCATGAGCGAGAAAAACCTCTCCGAACTTTGGGTGCAGGCCATGAAGGCTCACTTCGGCCAGTTCATCGACGCCAAAGAAGACCGGATGGTGGGCAAACAACTGCTCAGCAAGGAGAACGCAGGCGAGATCAATATTGCCCCCGAGATCAGCCCCAACGGCCGCTACGTGATCTTCCTCTCCGAGAAAGACCTCTTTTCCATCGACCTCTTCCTGGCCGATGCCCGCACGGGGGAGATCATCCGCAAAGTGGCCAGCAGCCGCAAAGCCAGCCATATCGACGATTTCAGCTATGTCGAGTCCTCCGGCTCCTGGTCGCCCGATAGTAAGGAATTTGCCTTTGTGGCCGTCAGCAAGGGCCGCAATATCCTGATCATCAAAGAGGCTCTGACCGGCAAAACGGTCAAGGAAATGCCGCTCGAGGGCGTACAGGCCTTCAGCAACCCCAGTTGGGCGCCCGACGGTAAAAATATAGTCGTCGTGGGCCTGGTGGAAGGGCAGATCGACCTCTATTCGGTCAATATCCGCAGCGGTAAGGTGGAACAACTGACCAATGACGCCTATTCAGAAATGCTCCCCCACTGGTCGGAAGACGGCGCCTACCTCGTCTTCTCTACCGACCAGCTGAGCCGCGAGCGCGGGCGCAACTACGGCCGCTGGTATTTCAACCTGGCGCGCCTCGACATCGGCAGCGGCGCCATCACCAACTACGACGTCTTCCCCGGCGCCGACAACCTCAATCCGGTGATCGACTCTGCCGGCAACATCATCTTCCTGTCCAACCGCGACGGCTTCCGCAACCTGTATCAGTTCGAACCGGCCAGGGGTAAGGTATATCAACTGACGAACCTGATCACCGGCGTGAGCGGCATCACCCACTACGCGCCCGCCATCAGTATCGCCCCGCGGCGCGGCCGGGTGCTGTACACTTACTTCTCCCAGAAGGGATATTCGATCTACCGCGCCGGCCCCGATGATTTTCTGTATAAGGAAGTCAGCCCCGACAGCGTCGACTTTACCGCCGCCGTACTGCCACGGGTTAACCCCAGGGCCACCGGCCTGGTCGACCAGCAACTGAGGGAACTGCCGGCTACTGCCGACATTGCCGACGACAGCCTGGCGGCCATTCCCTATAAGCCCAAGTTCAAACTGGACTATGTGGGCGGCTCCGCCGGCGTCGGCGTCGGTACCAGCAACACCTTCGGCACCCAGACCGGCCTGGCCGGCGGCGTCGATATGTTGTTCAGCGATATTCTGGGTAACAACCAACTATATACCAGCCTGGCCCTGAACGGCGAGATCACCGACTTCGGCGGGGCAGTGGCCTACATCAACCGCGACAAGCGCCTCAACTGGGGCGGGTCGGTCTCGCATATCCCATTCCGGAGCTTCGGCTTCGGGGGTACGGGTTTCGAGGAGTTGGACAACACCTTCCTGGTAGTGGCCGATACTTTCTTCGTGCAGCGCATTTTTGAAGACAAGGCCAGCGTTTTTGCCTTTTACCCCTTCTCCACTACCCTGCGGGTGGAAGGCAGCGCTTCCTATGCCCGCTACAGCTCGCGCCTCGACCGCTATGTCAACTTTTATCAGACCGATGGCTTTTACATTGGCAACCTCATCGGCCAGAAACGCGAGAAAGTAGATATCGGCGCCACGGGCTTCAACCTGTTCAACACCGGCGCCGCCCTGGTGGGCGACAAGGCGGTTTTCGGCCTGGTAGGCCCTCTGGAGGGGCAGCGCTTCCGGCTGGGGATAGACCGCTATTTCGGCGAGTTCGACTTCTGGTTCGCTACGGCCGACTATCGCAAGTACCACTTCTTCAAGCCCTTCGGGCTGGCATTCCGGGCCCTGCACTACGGGCGCTACGGCAATGGCAGCGAAGAGGGCCTCTACCCCATGTTCGTGGGCAGTTCCTGGTATGTGCGGGGCTACAACACGGGTAATGTCGGTAACTTCCTGAGTGAGAACGGCAGGAGGGTGGACGAGCTGTTTGGCAGCAAAATGCTGGTATCCAATTTTGAAGTACGCCTGCCTTTCAGCGGGCCGGAGCGGCTTGCCGTGGTCAAATCCGGCGTTTTCTTCTCCGAACTGGCCCTGTTCCTGGACGGCGGCGTGGCCTGGTACGACTTCGGCCAGTTTGACGGAGATATTTTACTGCTCGACGGCGAAGGCAACCCCATCAAAGGCCCGACCGGCGAACCTATCGTCAATTACTACGAGGCCAAACCGATCTTCAGCACCGGCGCATCGCTGAGGATCAACCTCTTCGGCGCCATGGTGCTGGAACCTTACTTCGCCTTCCCCATCATGACTGAGAAAAACCTGAAACTGGGAGATGGCGCCTTCGGGCTGAACATCATCCCGGCCTGGTAAGAAGAGTGACGGTTGGGGTTGTCAGTTTCTGGCTTATAGTATGTTGGGAGGCCACTGACAACCCCAACCGCTTTTAATAAAAAAAGTTGCCGCACATCACACTGTGCGGCAACATTCGGATTAGTAAGAAAAAACTCTCAATTTATAAAATCTGTAAACCTCGCCATGTTAATTTAACAGAAAACGAACACACTAAAGATAAACCTTAGCGCAGCTCCAAAACACCACCCACCTGGGTAGTTTTTCAGCCCGTCACTTATTGATCGGCGTTTCTTCGAACAGATCCGGGATCGGGTCCGGCGTGTTGATGTTGGCATCTATCTCCTCCTGGGGATAGAGGAAACGCTGTGGCAACTGGTTCCCCGTCGTGGGTGGCAGTTCCAGGTAGTTATTTGTTCTGCGCACATCGTTGAACACCTCCATCTGTCCCATAAGAGAAACGTATTTCTCTTCCATAATCTCATACAATAAGGCATCGTTGCGGGAAAGGCCCGGCCTGGAAGCGATGCCGCCGGCGTCGAAGTCGGCCAGAGTATATGGTTCGTACCTGCCGGCCGGAAACTGAGCGGCCAACATGGCGCGAACGTTGTTGAGATGCGCCAGGGCAGCGTCCGGGTCGTTGTTACCCCGCCATTCGGCCTCGGCCAGAATGAGCTCATTCTCAACGGCCGTAACTAAAGGGAAGGAGGCCGTAGCCGCCCACATGCCGTCGTAATTCAGGTCGTAAGCGCCTTCTGCGCCAGTGAAGGCAAAAGCAAAGCGGGCGGATTCGTCCGTCTTGGCATTCCCGCGATAAGCGGCATTACCAGGATCGAGAATCGCCGGCAGATACGCCGCATTCGCCGTCATATAGCCTTCGCGGTCGGATTGCCCGAAGGAATAATAGATATTCTGATCCTGATTGTAAGCCCCCGTAGCATGTGGAATGATCCAGTCGTCATCGGAAGACTTAAGCCCTTTCGTTGCCGAATTGAGGGCGGTGGAATAATCTCCCAGGTGCAGGGCAAAACGCGCTTTCAGGGTAGAGGCCACCTGCGACCATTTCGTAGCGTCGCCCGCGAAATAAAAGTCCTTAGCGGCAATGGCCGGGCTGGGAGAGCTCCCGGAAAAATCGGCAAGAGCCTGATCCAGCAAAACCTGAACATCGTCGTAGACCTGGGGCTGCGGATCATAAACCGGGTCCGGGAATTCCAGAAATTTGTTGGCCTGAGTATAAGGAATATCGCCCCACATGGAAGCCACCATCCCATAGGAATGAGCCTGTAGCGTTCGGGCGATACCGCTGGCCAGTTTATCATTCGTCTCAGCAGCCTTTTCAATGACGATCTTGCAGTTCTCGCCCACCAGGTAATACTTATCCCAGTCAAAGTTCTCTGCATTGACCGTATAGATTTCCAGTGCGGCATACTGCCGGTCGGAACCGGTAAACTGGCGGGACCACATACAGGCAAGGCGGGCGTCTTCACCTTCATGAGCAATGATGGCGCCGGTAAAAGCAGCGTTGAGCACCGCATCGATCGGCGCCTCGGCTGCGTTGTTGGGGTCCTCCTGAAAACTATCAACAAAATCGCTGCAGGCAGAGATGCTTAGCAGTGTTATGCCGAGGAGGAACGAAAAAATATTTTTAATGGTCATGATAACTTTCATTTTGGTGGTTAGAAGTTGAGGTTGAGCGTTACCTTATAAGTGCGCGTACCCGGATTCTGGAAATAATCCAGGCCGAAGCCGTTCTGTCCGGCGCCGGTCAGGTTGGTGTCCGGGTCGTTGCCCTGATAGTCCGTCCACAGCAGGAGGTTTCTGCCGGTAAGGGACAGGGAAGCGCCGCGCAGCCAGTTGGTCAGGTTGTTGCCAAAATTGTATGACAGGGTCACCTCGCGCAGCCGCGTCCAGGTAGCGTCCTCGACAAATTCTTCTTCCGGCCCTGTAAAGCCGCTGCCGGGACCGACACGGTAAAATTGCTCTTCGACGAATACCGGCCCGGCGCCGTAGTCCTTGATCTCACCCCGGACGGTGTAAGAGCCGTCGGCATTCCGCCAGAACGGATACTGTTCGGCAACGGTATTGCCGCCAAAGATTTTCAGTTCGTTAGCCTGTTGCTCTGAAAGGTTGGTAGTGGTTGCGGTGGATCCCGCCATGCCGAAGTAGACAAGCGCGCCGCGGGTTCCGTTCCAGATGTCGCCGCCTTCACTATGGTCAAACAGGATATTGAGGCTGAAGCCTTTATAGTTGAGCAAACCTCCGACGCCGGCTTTCCAGTCCGGGTTGGGGTCGCCGATAACGCCTGAGGTGGATCCCAGCTGCGGGAATCCGTTCTCGTCCAGGTCCAGGTTGCCGTTGGCGTCGCGCTGCCAGGTGCCGGCGAAAAGCACGCCGAGCTGCTCTCCCACCACCGCCCGGGAACTACCGCCGGAGAAACCGGCCAGCAGGAGCGATTCGGTGCCGGTCATTTTGGTCACCTCGTTGCGGTTGCGCGTAAAGTTGCCATAAATGTTGAAGCTCAGGTCCTCCTTGTCGATGATGCCGAAGTCCACTTCCAGTTCGACCCCTTTGTTCTCAATGGAAGCGGCATTGGCGATCTGCTGTGTAAAGCCGGTCGAGGAAGGTTGCCCCACGGCAATGATCAGGTCATCCGTCGTATTATTATAATAAGTAAAGCTGAGGTTGATGCGGTCCTTGATGAAGCCGAGGTCGAGGCCCGCTTCTATTTCGGTTTTGATCTCCGGCTTGATATCCGGGTTGCCGGCAATGGTGCTTTGCGCAAAAGCGCCGCCATAGGAACCAGGGTTCACCCCCGGGCCCCAGCCTTCGCCGAAGCCGGTATTAGCTGCGGTAGGGGCGTAGAAATCGGTACCGGTAAGATAAGGATCCGGCCCGCGGCCTACCTGCCCGTATCCGGCGCGAACGCGGCCGGATGAAAGCACATCGCGGTTGGCCATCAGCCTGGTGAACTGCCAGGCCACATCCGCCGCCGGATAGAAGACTGAATTGTCGTTTACCGGAAGCGTGGATAACCAGTCATTGCGTGCCGACAGGTTCAGGAAGAGCTGGTCGTAGAATTCAAAACCGAGCGTAGCGTAAATGCCCGCCGTACGGGTCGTCTCCTCGCGGTTGAAAAGCTCGAAATTGGTTGCATTGTTCAATTGCGGCGGGGAGAAGGGGTTGATGAAGGAACGGGAGTTGACGCCGTGGTCGTCCAGGCGCTGGTCATTGAGGCCTACCCCTGCCAGCGCCGCCAGTGCGATGTCGGTGGTCAGGTTAAAGCGCGCCCGCGCAATGAAGTCGGAGCTGATCTGGGTCCGGGTAATCGTTTCCTTGGTAAAGCGGCCGCCGTTGTTGGTGCCGGAAGAGATCACCGGATAGATATCCTCTCTTTCATCGGTGTAGGTATCCAGGCCTGAGCGGGCCGTCAGGTTCAACAATTTGGTAGTC
>CAZAXA010000282.1:0-8190 GCA_964488965.1 uncultured Phaeodactylibacter sp.
CGAATGGGCGCCCGAACTGCTGGGCGAGGACTTCATCAAAGAAAAAGGGGCACAGCCTTTCCACCACGTCTACTTCACCGGCATGGTCCGCGACTCGCACCGCCGGAAGATGAGCAAATCGCTGGGCAATTCCCCGGATGCCCTGGAACTGATCGACAGGTACGGCGCCGACGGCGTCCGCTTCGGCCTGCTGTCCAGCGCCGCCGCCGGCAACGACATCATCTTCGACGCGCCTTTCGACCAGAAAACCAGGGAGATTCTCAACGAGAGCCGCCTCTGCGAACAGGGCCGCAACTTCTGCAACAAGATGTGGAACGCCCTGCGCCTCGTCAAAGGCTGGGAGGTCGAAGAAGGCAGGGCCGGCGCCATCAACCGGCTGGCCTCCGAGTGGATGGAGGAAAAGCTCAGCCAGGCCATCGAAAAGATCGATGCCAACTTCGCAGAGTTCCGCCTCTCCGATACCATCATGACCCTGTACAAACTGATCTGGGACGACTTCTGCAGCTGGTACCTGGAGATGATCAAGCCGGACTACGGCCAGCCCATCGACAGGGAGACTTATGAGGAAACCATCAACCTCTTCGAACGGCTCATGACCGTCCTGCATCCTTTTATGCCTTTCGTCACCGAAGAAATCTGGCACCACCTGCGGGAACGGGCCGAAGGCGAGGATTGCATCATCAGCCGTTACCCCAAACCCCAGGCATACGACCAGGGCCTCATCGGCCGGGTGGAAGAGGCCAAAGATGTGGTCGCCAACGTCCGCGAAGTCCGCAACAACAAGGGCATCAGGATGAAGGAATTCCTGAAGCTGTATGTCCAGGATACCCAGGGCTCTCATCACCTGCTGGAGCTGAAAGGCCTGAAGGAGATGATCATCAAGATGGCCAACCTGGAAAGCCTGGACTTCACTAAGGAGGAGATTGGCAACAGCGTGTCTTTCCTGTCCGGCAAAGACAAGTTCTTCCTGGTACTTCAACAGGAGATCGACACCGGGGAAGAACGCGAGCGCCTGCAGAAGGAGCTGGAATACTACCAGGGCTTCGTACAGTCCGTCCTGAAAAAACTGGGCAATGAGCGCTTCGTCAACAACGCCCCGCCGCCCGTCGTCGAAAAGGAACGCCAGAAGCTGGAGGACGGGGAGTCGAAAATCCGGAGCCTGGAGGAGGCCCTGGCGCAGTTGGGGTAGGGGTGCATTAGGTATCCCCTCAAAACGTAGTAGAGAATTGGGCTACCCGTCTAACGTTGGACAGCACGCCAGGGTGCGGTTTCCCACCGTGCCCTGGCTTGAAGCATTGCCCGGCGCCCCCGCCGGGCGCCGGCTGCAACAGGGTGCGGTTTCCCACCGTGGGCGATGACGTGGATAATGGGCAGAAAAATCCGCGTCATTTGCCTTCCATATCATATTAATTCCATCTGGAGCGCGGGCCTTCAGGCCCGTTGCCTTCTAAAAGAAAGGATTTCATGAAATTTTTAGCCTGTTTTTTTATATCCGCGGGCCTGGAGGCCCGCGCTCCTTTTAGCCTGTTTTTTTTATATTCGCGGGCCTGGAGGCCCGCGCTCCCGTTAAGTTAACAAAGCAGTATTAATACTACTTTGTCAGTTTAAAAATGAAATCCATGCATCTCACTGATTACATCCTCCCCTCGCTGCGCCCGGCCCTCCGGCATGACGCCGGAGCAGGCTCTCCAGAAGGGTATATCGGCCTGGCATTGGGCTACCGACAGGGGCTAAAATGGCCAGCTATTCTCGCTTTGGAACAATCTTCGGCGCCTGCCTTAGTGCCGTTAGGCACAAAATATAGTTAGAACGTGGTTAGAAGGACGTTTTCCGTGCCGTAGGTACGGAATATGGGGTGAAATTGGCGATCAAATATTCCGCACCTACGGTACGGAACAAACCTGGCAACAAAATTTTCTACCGATACCGTGTACCTAAAGGTGCGCTTTCCTTATTATATTTCAAGCCGAGGATCGCTGTAAAATGGCCATATACATTATAAAAAGTATTAAACTGACAAAGTAGAATTATAAATCCTCACCTTTCCACCACCAGCTTTCCGACTCCCACAACCCCATCCGCTACGAGCCGCACCCCATACATTCCGGCAGGCAGGCGGCTGACATCCACCTGCAGGGCGCCCTGTTGCAGCCGTCCCGGCGCCTGAGTAAGGGCTACCCTTCCAGACAGATCGGTAATGGTTAGCGCGGCATTGGTATAAATCCGGCTGTCGTCGAGGTACAATTTCACCCAGTCCCGGGCGGGGTTGGGAGCGAGGAAGAGGGGCGTCGCCCCCTTAAGCTCATTGGCGGCCATCAGGATGCAGTCCTGGCCGGTACCGATATGCATGCGGACGACAGGCACGATGTTGTAACCGAAGCCGATGGTGCTGAATGTTCCCGTATTGCCCACGTCCAGTATGCTGGCGTACTGCTGCCTGCCCAGGGAATCGTTGACAAACCAGGTGGCCTGGTAGTCGATAGTGTCGGAAGCCTGCATGTAGCAGTCCAGCACAGAAGAATCATACTGGACTACCAGTATGTAGTAGGTATCATCCTGCAGCTCGACGCCATCGCCCTGAAAAGAGATGGGAATAGTGATCAGATCCGTCCCGTCGGTCGAGGAAAAAGTATGGGAGTTGACCGCTTTGGAGCGGTACTCCTCGGGGTTGGCCATGCCATCGCCGTTGAGGTCGCCGTCCCATTCGTACAGGAAAACGAAGGCCTCTTCGCCGAAGGAGGACAGTTGGGCCGTGTTGGCGATGCCGAAACTCACCTGGCAGGCATAAAAACCCTCTCCTTTCGGAACGTAAAAAACATTGCCATAGCTGTAAGAGGGCCCATCGGAGGGGGCGACATCGCGGGTAGGGCCGAATTCTTTGGCAAAAGTTTGATGGGAAACCTGGAAGCGCCAGCGGACGGTATCGTCCTCCGGCCGGCCGTCGGGCTGGTTGTGTTTCACCGCATAGAAAGCTTCATACTCGCCGGTTTCCGCAAGGGCCGCGGCTTCCACCTTGCGGTTGAAGAAGACATTTTCCACCAGCGAATCAACGGGAATGGCGCCGAACGACAAGGTGTCGGCATAGGCGATACGGCCGTTGTCCTTTTTGCGGATAAAGGCTTCCAGCCGGACTTCCTCGCAGGTTTCCCTGCCGATGTTGACGATGTCGCAGAGCAGTGTCTCGTCCTGCAGCTGGCTGGCCGGGGTGATGGCGTTGGGCAGGATGGCGAAGAAGTTGCGGTTGGCCTTCATATCCCTGCCGGCCCTTTCCACCAGGGCGATATCATCCAGCGCCCAGAAGAAAAAGTCCGCCGCCCAGGTGAATTTTATGCGAAAGGCGCCGTTGCCTTCCACATCGGGCAGGGCAAAATAAACGGTATTGTTAAAGGCCGTGAGGGCGCCGATGTTGAAGCTGGTGCCCGGGGTCTGATAGGGGTTGACGTTGACGGGCTCGCTCCAGCTTCCCCCGCCGTCGGTGCTGTAGGCAAAGGAGGTGATGAAACGCGCGCCCTCCTGAGTTTGCGGGGCTCCGTTGGCGAGGTTGCCCAGCCAGCCGAGCTGTGTGAACTGCAGGGCCAGCGGCTGATCGGCGCCCGAGAGGTCGATCGGCGGCGAAACCAGCTCGCAAACGAAAGCTTTGGGAGTGAATCCGTCCGGCGGGGGCAAGCCCCTGGTATTGTACAGGTCCGCATCAAATACCATGGCCCCGTCCGAAGCGGTCAGGGAATGGATGAAGCCATCCCTGTCGGCGATCGCCAGCCCGATACCTTTGCCGACATCGCCGGCGGGCGTCCACTTCCACAGGGAATCGGCGGTGATCGCGTTAGCCGTCCAGCCGTTGCTGCCGCCGGTGAAGGGCTCGAAGTAGGCGGCATTGGCCGGGCGGGCGGGGTTTTCGGCGCTGAGGAGGATATCGTCGATAAGCCAGGCGAATTCGTAGTTGCCGCGCCATTCCCATTCCAGCCGCAACTGGGGCTGCCCGGCGGCGATCTCACTGATGTCGAGGGTCACGTAATAGGCTTTTCCCCCGGCGAGCTCCTCCACAGGAGCCAGTTGGAGCTTCTGGCTCTTTTCCAGCATGGAGAAGGGATGGTACGCCCTGTTGCCGGCGTTGGAGATAACCCGAAGGGTGGCATTGTCGGCGGCGTTCCTGGTAAAGGTGCCGATAGCCGTCTGAAATTGCAGGAACACCCTGCTTCTGCCGCTGCAATCGATGGGCGGGCTGGACAGGCGGCTGATGTGCCCGGCATTGGGCAGGATACCGGCGGCATCGGAATTGACAGCCGCAAAGCCGTTGGCGGCAGTGGAAGACCCGAAATTGGCCAGTACCGCCGGCAGGTTCTCCAGGCCGCAACTGCCCGGCCCGGGGCAGGCCTGCCAGTTGACGCCGTTGCCGGAAAGGTCCAGGCTGTTCCAGCCATCGGGCAGGGCGCCCCCGGCAAAGTCAACTTGCAGGAAGGCCTGAGCGATAGCCGAAAACGGGCCTAGGCCCAGAAATGCAATGAGCAGTATGGTAACGTTCCTTTTCATAAGCAACGACATTGTTTAACCGGCGGGGAAGGTTAAATATAGAGATAAAAAGTGTGAGCTGTAAAGGATAAATTAGTGAGCTGGTCTTCTGGTTTACTAAATGGCCTCTATGATATTTTCTCAGTACCCTTGTTATATCACAGAATAATGAATAACCCTCACAACGCCAGCGTCCCGTTCTTCAGCAAGGCGTGGTATTCCCGTTCCAGTTGAGCCTTATCGACGGGCACGACGCCGACCTTCTCGCAGACCTGGCCGCCGGCGAGGTTGGCCAGCAGGGCGATATCCCGGATATCCATATTCAGGGAGAGGCCCAGGCCGGCAATGGCGAAGACGGTATCGCCGGCGCCACATACATCGGCGATGGAGCGGGGATGGGTGCCCAGAATCTCGCTGCGGCCGTTGCCGTTGTAGAAGATACCTTTTTCGGAGAGCGTGATGATAGTAAGCTGGTTGCCCAGCTTGTTATGGATTTGCCCGGCCGCTTTCTTCAGGGCAGGTAGTGTGGGTTCTATCTTCGTGGGGAGTTGCGCCTGAATTTCCCGGAGGTTGGGCTTGAAGAGGGTGACGTGCTTGTAGGCCCAGAAGTTGTCGTACTTGGGGTCCACCGCGGTGGGGATATCGCGCTTGATGGCCTCCAGGATCACCTCGCGGATCACTTTATAGGAGAGGACGCCCTTGTTATAATCCTGAAAAAGGATGGCGTGGATGTGCCGGCTGTCCAGAATATCCCGGATGCCGCTGAGCAGCAGGCCGGCCTCCGCCTCGGAAAGGCTATGGGTGTCTTCTTCATCGACCCGCAGCAGGTGCTGGTTGCTGGCGATGATGCGGGTTTTGACGGTAGTGGCCCGTTCTGCAGATTGTATGATGCCCTTTGGGCTGAGGTTGTATTCCGGAAGCAGTTCCAGGAACTGCCTGCCCTTGTCGTCCCTGCCGATCACGGAGCAAAGATAGGGGGTGGCGCCCAAGGCGCTCAGGTTGAGGGCTACGTTGGCCGCGCCGCCCAGGCGGTTGTCCCTCGACTGCAGGTGTACTACCGGCACCGGCGCCTCGGGCGATATACGGCCGGCCCTGCCGGTGAGGTAACGGTCGATCATCACATCTCCGACGACCAGTATATTCTGGTGCTGGAAGGCTTCGAAGGCCTGGATCATCTTGTGAGGTAGTTTGCCGTCTTGCATGCTGAACTCCGGAAGAGCAATAACTTGCCGTAATAGTTTGGGCAAAGGTAGGAAAAGCGCCGGGTTCCGGAAACCGGAATTGGTATGATTGCCGGAATAATCCCGGCCATCAGTTTTTTCCGGAAAAATATTGTTGAATGAAGTCCACGGCTTTCCGGCTGGCGCCGCTGTTTTGTACGATATATTCCCGTGCATTCCGGGAGGCTTCCCGCCAGGCTTCCTCTTCCTGCAGGTATTCGAATTTTTCCCGCAGCTCCTCCTGGTTGCTGATGGAAAACCCGCCGCCGGAACGGACCAGATACCGCGCCTCTTCAAATTTGTGGTATTTAGGGCCGAAGATCACGGGCAGGCCGAAGGCAATGGGTTCCAGAGTATTGTGCAGGCCGGCGCCGAAAGCCCCCCCGATATAGGCGATGCGCCCGTAGCGGTAGAGAGCGGAAAGCATGCCTACATTGTCGATGACCAGCGCCCGCGCCTCCGCCAGAAGGGCATTCTCTCCTTCGGAATAACGGCGGGCGGGCAACTGCAGCTTGTTGAGTATCTGTTGGATGTGCCTTTCATCAACCTGGTGCGGAGCGATGATGGCCTTCCATTCCGGAGGGAACTGCTCGTTCAGGAAGGGCAGGAAGCAGGCTTCATCCTCGGGCCAGGAACTGCCGATCACCAGCACGGGCGCCCCTCCGCAGAAGCGCTCCACGACAGGGAAGGCAGGGGCCGCGTCGGCGATCTGCCCGACGCGGTCCACCCGGGTGTCGCCGGCCACGCTGCAATTGCCGAAACCGGCCTGCCGCAGCAGCCGGGCGGAACTTTCATTCTGCACAAAAATATGGGCAAACCAGCCGGGAATCTGCCGGAAGGCGCCTCCGTACCAGCGGAAGAAAATCTGCCCGGGGCGGAAAAGGGCCGAAACCAGCACCACGGGGATATCCGCCCGGCGCAGCGCCCGGAGGTGGAAATACCAGAATTCGTATTTGATGAAAACGGCGGCGTCCGGCTGCCAGAGGGCTATAAAATCCCGGGCGTTGGCCGGGCTGTCAAGCGGCAGGTAGGCAACGTAGTCGGCCTGCGGGTAATTCTTCCGGACCTCATAGCCGGAGGGGGAAAAAAAGGTAAGCAGTACCTTCACTGCCGGTTGTTCTGCTTTCAGCAGTTCGATCACCGGCCGCCCCTGTTCGAACTCGCCCAGGGAGGCGCAGTGTATCCAGAGCAGGGGAGCTTTGCCGCGGGGCTTTTCCTCCAGCAAGGCCCGCTGCCGGGCCCGCCAGTTGCGGCGCCCCGCCACCCACTGCGCCGCCCTGGGGCTGAAGAGAGCCGCCAGGCGGATGGTTAGGGGTGTATTCGTGTGTTCGTGCATTCGTGTGTTCGTGCATTCGTACATTCGTGTGTTCGTGCTGACATATACACGAATACACCAATGCACAAAAGCACATTAATAATAAACCTCCCCTGCCGCCTTGCCGAAGTAGATGGGAATGACCCAGCCTACGCGGACGCCGAAGAGCAGGTCGGCGCGTTTCGTTTCGTCTTTGGCACGGGTGTCGAAGTTGAAATCCCGGCGGCTCATGGTAAATCCCCGGGTAAATTCGAAGCCCCCGTAGAAGTTGGCCCTTTTGTTCATGCTGAGCACCTGGTAGCCGATGAACCCGGCGAGGGCCAGGCCGTTGGACAGGCGGTCGTAGCCTTTTTTGTAGTTCTCGTCCAGCTGCGGCACCTTGCGGAAGGGGTCGTCCTGTATGCGGATTTTGTGCTGCAGCAGCCCGGCGCCGACGGTGGCCCGGATGCCGGAGCGCGGGTTGGGCAGCCCCAGGCTGAAGAGTTTGCCGATATGGGCGCCGGCATAGAAGCCCCGCTCGCGCAGTTCGATACTGGCGTAAGAGCGGTCGTTGCCGATGATGGCGCCTTCCGGAGTGCGCAGCCCGGCCAGGACGTCCTCCCGTACCTCGCCCCCGAAGAGGTAGGCGAAGCCCGCGCCGAAGAGCCAGTTGCCTTTGTCGGTGATCAGATCGGCGCCCGTGCCTAAGCTGAAGTTGTTGCCGAAGCGATCCGCCAGGTCGCCCCCCGGCTTATGGACGGCGTAATTGAGCTGCAACAGCAGGGCGTTGCCCTTGTTGCGGACATATTCGCCGTATTGCTGCCCCCACAGCCAGAGCGGCAGGCAGCACAGCAGGGCCAGTGACAACAAGTTTCGCATAGCTTTATCATTTTGTGCAAATGTAAACAATTTGGCGGGTAGTGAGAATTACTTAGCTTTGCCGCCGGAAAAAGAATAAAAGGCCATGGCATATAAAAAGACCATCCTCATCACCGGCGGCGCCGGTTTCATCGGCTCGCACCTCGTCCGGCTGATGGTGAATAAATACCCGCATTATCATATCGTCAACCTCGACAAACTGACCTATGCCGGCAACCTGGAGAACCTGAAGGATGTGGAGGATAGCCCCAACTACAGCTTCGTGCGGGGAGATATTACGGATGACGG
>CAZAXA010000283.1:0-8163 GCA_964488965.1 uncultured Phaeodactylibacter sp.
GGGGTCGCTCGGTGGAAAGCAGATACCTTTTGTGATGTACAAATTGCGCCTGGTTAAGGTGCGTTCCGGCAAGGCCCTGAGAGACAGCAGGATTATCGAGAGAACCCGCAATGATTCGGGGATAATTGAATAATATCAATCGTTTCTTAATGGATCACGTTTTCGTAAAGCTCTTCGAAGTTCGTATATGGCATGATTACTTTTTCCTTGAGGACGCGATCCCCGAGCATATTCCTGTTGATTATAAAATAAAGGGCCTGGCCAAGATTGTTCCTTCAAAAAGGACGAAACGTATTCTGGAATCCTATAACCTTATTTACAAGACGACGGATGCCGGGTTTATGGTCATTGCCAGAGTGGAAGAAGGCGCAACAGTTCAAACATTTTCCCGGTTTGAAGAAAGAGTGCAATTTTCCTTTTTTATTCAGGCCACAGACCCGGTTTTCACCATATTTACCAACCTCCCGCTGCAGGATTCCAGTCAATATGTTTATTATTTCGATAACCTGGAAGCCAACACCATCGAAATTGACGGAAAACCAATACACTATCTTTCCTCTCCCATGGCGGGGTATGGCCCCTGGCAGGATTTAGAGATGGGACAACTGGTACGGGAGCAGGGCAGGGTTTTTGAAGTGATCGATATACCGGTTACTGAGGCTCCATTGCCGGATATTTTGCAGGACAGCTGGTCTCAGGGCAAAAATACCCAATACGTGACTGGCGCTGACCGGGTGCAGCTTGGAACCCATGTCTTTCGATTTAACGGGCCCAATCAGGCCCCGGGCCAGGAAGTAACCTTTACTGTTCAGAACCGATTTGGAGAGAATGTCGAGCTAGGCTTTCAGCCCATTTCGGGGCATGCCGTTCCGATGGGTAAAGCGGTTTACCCGAATGACCCTGCGGTGAACTTAAAGCACGACATTATATTCAATATGGAAACGGAAGGGCTTTATTCCATATTTCTGGATGGCGAAGCCCTGGGTTCCATCTATCTGATTCCCGGCCGGGAAATTCCGGCTCCCCTGGGAGTGATTGACTTGTTTTATACTCCGCCTGGAAGCGATGGTGAAATGCCAGGCGTCCCCGACGGTTTCGGGTTTATCGATTCCGGGCCCGTCCCTGACGCCCCGCTCTCCATTCCAACCGGAATTGTTTACAACCTTCACCTCAAGAGCCGCATGACTTTCCGGCGCTTTATTTCCGGAAGCCAGGTTACAGTCTACCCCCGGCCGCTACCGCTTAGCCGCGCCTTCGCCGGATTGGTGGTGGATGCGAAAAAAATGCCTGATCCCAGCGTGTTGAGCATTGACAGAGAAGTGGATGTAGTGGGCGGCCGGATAAGGGAGAGGTATTATTCAAATATTTATGTTTAATAAATTAATGTATAATTATGCCAAGTTTAACTGCTTTAAAAACGCCTGGTGTGTACATTCAGGAAATTTCCATATTTCCGCCTTCCGTTGCCCAGGTGCCAACCGCTATCCCGGTTTTTATCGGGTATACAGAGAAAGCCAGACTTAAGGAGGACCGCGATCTGATCGGCAAGCCTTGGAAAGTCAAGTCCTTTCTTGAATTCACATCCCTCTACGGAGGCCCCTTTCCGGAGACGGGCATTCAGGTAACGATAGACGAAACAAGAAACGGTGACGGGAAAACAACTTCCATTCAGGTAGAAGGAGGTTTTAAAGCGGATACGCCTCCTTCCGATTTTAAGATGTACTACAGCCTGCAGCATTACTTCGCCAATGGCGGAGGGGATTGTTATATTATTGCGGTCAATACGTATATCAACCCGCTGGATGGAACCAAAAATACCGTAAAAAAGACCGAACTGGAGGGGGTGGCTACGACCAGCTCGCCGGCCAACGGCCTCACTGCCGCCCGAAAGGAGGATGAAATAACGCTGATCCTTTTTCCGGATGCAGGCGCTTCACGGGACCTGGAAATAAGCGAATATCATGGCCTGCTTGACCAGGCGCTTTCACAGTGTAACGACCTGCAGGACCGGTTTGTCATTATGGATGTCAAAATGAACAATAACCCCGCCATTGACGATGCCGAAGCTTTCCGGGGAGAATTGTCTGACCCCCCCAATAATATAGCCGGCATTGGCACCGCAAACCTGAAGTATGGCGCCGCTTATTACCCTTATCTGGAAACGACCCTGGATTACAGTTATGGGGGGAACGATGCGAATGTCACCATTATACATAATTTAAACGGAGGCACAAACAACGGAAATTATGCCGGCAACCTGGCAGAACTGAAGAGCAGGAACAACCAGGTGTATTCTCAGGCTTTGCTGGCCATCAACGCCATGCCCATTGTGCTTCCGCCATCCGGCGCCGTCGCCGGGCTTTATGCCTTCGTGGACGAGAACCGGGGCGTATGGAAAGCGCCGGCTAACGTCAGCGTAACCTCTGTGATCAAGCCTGCGGTAAAAATCAATGACGAGGATCAGGAAGACTATAATGTCGATGTTAATGCCGGCAAGTCCATCAATATTATCCGTTCCTTTGCCGGCAAAGGAACCCTGATCTGGGGCTCGCGCACTTTGGCGGGTAACGACAACGAGTGGCGTTACGTTCCCGTTCGGCGGTTTTTCATCATGGTTGAAGAATCCGTTAAAAAAGCTACCTACCAGTTTGTTTTTGAGCCCAACGACGCCAATACCTGGACCAAGGTGCGGGCGATGATTGAGAACTTCCTCTTGTTGCAATGGCGGGCCGGGGCCCTGGCCGGCGCCGCTCCCGAACAGGCCTTCTTTGTCAAAGTCGGGTTAAATCAAACAATGACTGCTCTTGATATTCTGGAAGGCAGGATGATCGTGGAGATCGGCATGGCCGTAGTACGCCCGGCGGAATTCATTATTCTCAAATTCTCGCACAAGATGCAGGAGTCTTAATCCATTTTCCATTTTTTAATTCTTAAAAAATTTCAAACATGGCTAAAGCAACAAAATCTTCGAGAGGTGGGGCGAAGACGGCGTCAGAGGACACGTCCTCAAACGTCCAGGCGTCCAATCCGAACGAAGATAAAACCAGGCAGATATTTGCAGATTTCCAGGCTGCCCTGATCGAAAATGAGATTGCAGAGGCAACCACCGAAAAAAATGCAGCCCAGGAAGATCTGGAACATGCCAACCGCGCGCACGATATTGCCAGAAGGTCCTTTCGCTGGGATCGCGGCTGGAGGTTTGAATACCACAAGATCAAACAGGAGATTTCTCTTCGGCTTGGCCAGAGCGCCCTTGAATTTCAGGGTAACGCCAATCAGGCCAAAACCATTCGCGATACGGTGCAAACCAATCTGAATGCTGCGATCCAGGCAGTTAAGCTGGTCAATCAGAAATTGCTCAACATATTGGAAAAGGCCAACCACCTTAACAAGGTACTTAAAGAGACCGGCAACAAGGAGGATGCGAAAAAACTGGATATGGCGGTACAGATTAAAGAGCAGTTGGATACGCTGATGGAAAAAATTAACGCTGCGTATTTTGAATCCAACGACAACTTTAATACCGCTGTCAAAACAGCGGGTGTGGCTGCTTATAATAACATCCAAAGCCTTGTCAACATAGCTAACGCTGTGAAGGCAGTTGTCGACCCGTTCAATGCCGATGTCGATGCCAACCACACATATTTCAAAGGGAAAATGGAAACTTCCCGCGCCAACCTGGATCAGTCCGTCACTAAAGTAGTCGAAGAGATGGACGATATGGAGATCGCAACCCTGCGCTTAGGGGCATTGGAGGAGGTGAAAGACTTTTCCAACCCGGACCAACCTCGTACCGTGGAAAAAGACATCGATGAAATTGTTGACGAAGCCGAGAAGAATTATAAGCGCTTATTACCGGATCAGGAATTGGATTCCATTGATATTGGAACCGAGGAAGAACCCCAGGAGGATGTGGAAGAGGAGGAGGAAGAGGAATCCTGATAACTCCTGGTTCCGGGAATGATTTTTATTGTTAATCGAATAATTTTTTTGATATGAGTACTAATCCCTTTATGCCGGGACAATCCGGCAGGCAAGATTCAACGGCCTATATCAATGAGCTGAGGTTCAAACGCAGGCGGGCGATCTTCAGATACAACCTGGCAAAAACCAGAGCGGATAACATTCAGGCGATCATTGATGCAAAAACCGGCCTGAAAAACAAATTGAGAGAATATTGGGACAAGATCCAGCAGACCGACCAACTGGCGCAAAATGTGATCAATACGATCGACCGCTATGCGTCATTGATGAAAAGGGTCGCCTTCAATGCGGAGCTTACCAATATGGCCCTTAAAGGATTGACCATTGACTCGGAAGAATCCGCGCGCAAAACAGAAGATATCGAGGATTTCTTCGAGGAAAACATCAAGTATCCTATAAGCTGCCTCACCCCGGCTCAGCAACCCGTGCCCAACAGCCCGATCACTGCCGCCCTGAATGCGCTGGAAACAGCCATTCGCGATGCGATGCCGGCCGCGAGCGATGCTGTGGTGAAATCTCTGAAAGCCTACCAGCATACCCAAATGCTCAGCGATTTTGTCGGAGACCAGGAAGGAAACAAAGGGCTTTCCAAAGCCTTCCTTGAGATGAGGAGAATTATCCACATTGATGACCATCCCGGTTCTAAAATCCACTTCCCGCGTTCTGGTTGCCCTGACGACCGCTGGGATAGAACCAAGGCTGCTTATGAAGACCTCGTGGAGGATATCGCCAGGCTCACTGAGATTCAGAACCTATTTCTGCAAAGGGCAAATCTGGCGGAAGACCGGAAAAATGCGATCAGCGTTTCCCTTACTGCAGCGGAGGCCGCTGCCAGGTCCTGACCTGCCCGGCAT
The DNA here is from genome assembly GCA_964488965.1 of uncultured Phaeodactylibacter sp. GTDB lineage: Bacteria > Bacteroidota > Bacteroidia > Chitinophagales > Saprospiraceae > JACJXW01. The sequence goes on from CAZAXA010000283.1 coordinate 4,839, forward strand.
TCTTTTATTTCAAAATCTTTAAGCAATTAAAAAAGTATAATCATGGCATCAGATTATCCATTACCCAAGTTTCATTTTCAGGTTGAATGGGGAGGAGCAAAAATCGGTTTCACGGAAGTTTCCGGGCTTGACTTCGAAACGGAAGTGATCGAATACCGGCATGGCGCAAGCCCGGAATACAACAAAACCAAACAGCCTGGATTGACGAAATATGCCAACATTACCCTTAAGCGAGGCACTTTTCAGTCGGATAATGAATACTATGACTGGTGGAAGCAGACCTATTTCTTCCAGGAGGGGAATTCCACGGGATCTATGTACCGAAGGGATATCACCATCAGCCTCCTGAATGAAAGCCACGAACCCATCGTTGTCTGGAAAGTAAAAAATGCATGGCCCACCAAGATTCAATCCACCGACCTCAAAGCTGACGGCAATGAGGTTGCAATCGAATCGATGGAAATAGTCCACGAAGGCTTAACGGTCCAAAACGATTAATCTGATTGAATAATGCCGGTTGAATATTTCCCTACCAACTTCCATTTCGAAGTCTCTTTTCAAGGAGTCGGAGGAACTACCGGGGAGGATATCAAGTTCCAGTCCGTATCCGGGCTGGATGCCCAGGTCAATACCGAAACCATTAAAGAAGGAGGTGAAAACCGTTTTGAGCACGTAGTGCCAACCCGTGCCTCCTATTCGAACCTGGTCTTAAAAAGGGGGATTCTCTTGCCCAGCCAATCCGGCATTACCAAATGGTGCAAAAAAGCCTTTGAAGAGTTAAAATTTGAGCCTTCGGACCTGCTGGTTACCCTTTTCAATGAGCAACACACTCCTTTGCTCAAGTGGAAAGTCATTCATGCTTGGCCCAAAAGCTGGAAGATCGGAGAGTTGAATGCAGAGAAGGGAGAAGTGCTGATAGAAACATTGGAGTTATCCTACAACTATTACATCTTTCAAGACGGGTGAGAAGGCTCTCAAAAAATGTCTTATGCCACTTGAAATCAGAGAGCTGCATTTTAAAATTACTATCGATGATCCGGCCGCCCCGAAGCAAAGGGCCGATATCGCGGAATTTGAAAAAAAGCAGGAGGCCCGGGACCGGGCTTTCCTCCAGGCCTGTGTGGAGCGCGTGCTGGAAATATTAAAAGAAAGGAATGAACGATGAACGATGGACTGACAAAAATGGAAATCCTGGCTTATAAAAACAGAACGCTTACAGGAAGGCCAGACAGAAAGATCGTTATTCCAATCAATCCGGAAACCTTTTCCAGGAACCTGAAGATCAAGCATGATCAGACGCAGGGACAGGGTACCCAGGGGAATGACGAGGAATATACCAGAACGGAGCCGGAAGAGATCAAATACGAGTTCATCTTCGATAATACCGGTACGGTTCAGGGCAACCATTTTGATGGCACACCCGTTGCGGACCAAATTGACGAGTTCCTCAGTGTGACGGCAAGGCTGAATGAGGGCAGGCACTGCCCGTATCACCTCAAGATCGTCTGGGGGGGGCTGGTCTTTAGCTGCCAGCTTACAGATGTCTCTATCAATTATACCCTGTTCAATCCTTCGGGCGAACCGCTTCGCGCCAAGGTCGGCGCTACTTTTAAACAATACCTTCACCCCGTTAAACGGGTAAAGCTGGAAGATAAATCCTCTCCGGACCTGACCCATCTGCGGATCGTCAAAGAGGGCGACAGCCTCCAGTTGATGGCCTTTGATATTTACAACGATACCAGGTATTTACTGCAGGTCGCCAAAGCTAACGGCCTTACCAGCACCAGAAGTTTGAAACCCGGACAAGAAGTTATGTTTCCACCCATTAAAAAAGACCGGATAAATGGCTAATGATCAGATTATTCCAACCGAAGCGGCAATAAAGGGATGCCTGGATTTTGTCATTCTTTCAGACGGCAAGGAGGTCGATCCTTCTACTCAGGTGGTATCGATCCGGATTAACAAAAAAGCCAATAAGATCCCTACCGCCAAACTGGTCGTCAAGGACGGCAGCGCTTCCAGCGGAACCTTCGGAGAAAGTAATAAGGATACTTTTATCCCTGGGAAAATGATCGAGGTGCAGGCCGGCCGGGGAGGAGACAGCACCACTATTTTCAAAGGCATCGCCATGAAAAATGGAGTCAAGTCCAATGAGTCCGGCTCACAGTTGAACGTGGAATGTAAGGACGAGGCCATTAAAATGACCGTGGGCCGGAAAAACAAGTACTTTAAAAATAAAAAGGACAGCGAGATCATCAAGGAAGTACTGGATCAGTATGGCCTGGCCGGAGACATTAAGGAAACGCAGCTCGTTCACCAGCAGGTCATTCAGCATCATTCCACCGACTGGGATTTTATTCTTTCCAGGGCCGAGGCCAATGGCCTCGTAGTGATAGCTGATGACGGGAAAATCAACGTCCAGTCTCCGGAGGATGCTGCCAGCCCGGCATTATCAGTGGGTTTCGGGTCTACGGTTGTGGAGTTCAACGCTGAGATGGATGCCAGCAAACAGTATGATAAGGTTGAGGCAAGCGCCTGGGATGCAGTTTCTCAGGGTATTTCCAAAGTGCTGGGCAGCAGTTCCCCTTTGAGCGAAATCGGGAATATTGCCGGTTCGGTGCTGTCCCAGGCCATCGGTCTGAACAAATTCGAATTGCGGCACAGTGGAGGGCTCCTAAAGGAGGAACTGCAGGCATGGGTCGATTCCACCATGCTGAAAAGCAGGCTGGCTAAAGTAAAAGGAAGCGCCAGGTTCAAAGGGTTCGGAGCGATCAAGCCGGGCGCAAACCTGAGTGTCGGAGGGATAGGAGAACGTTTTGGCGGCAATGCATTTGTCTCCGGGATCCAGCAGGAATTTGAAAACGGCAACTGGACTACTTCGGCGGATATCGGCATGGACGAAGATCAATGGTCTCCGAGTGATGTGGCCGAAAAACCGGCGGGAGGGTTAGTGCCACCGATCCAGGGGCTGCAGATCGGAACCGTCATGGGCCTGAGCGGGGATGCTGTGCAACTGAGGATTCCCATTATCGATAGCGAGGAACAGGGAACTGACGGGCGCCTGGCCATGGTGTATGCCGGCGCCGCCCGCGGGCTGATATTCCGGCCCGAAGTAGGAGATGAGGTTATCGTGGGCTTTGTCGCACAAGATCCCAGGCACCCGGTCATCCTGGGCAGCCTCCACAGCGAGGCAAATACCGCGCCTTCGCCTCTGGAAGGCAGCGACGATAACCACATCAAGGGAATTGTCACCCGCGGGAATATGCGCCTGATTTTTGACGACGAAAAAAATGTGGCGACCTTATGGACCCCGGCGGGCAATCAG
>CAZAXA010000284.1:0-6372 GCA_964488965.1 uncultured Phaeodactylibacter sp.
GGAAGCGTTTTTCGTGGATGTTGTGGGTAGAAGTATACAGCAGGGCCTCGCCCTGGAACTGTTCCAGGTTGGAAGGGTGGTCGTCGATCATATAATCGGCCTGGACGATGCGCTTATCGCCGCAAAAGACGATATTTTTCCAGTGCACGAAGGGGAAATGTTCCCGCATCCAGTCGTATTTGTCTTCAAAAGAGTTGCGGAATTCCATGGCGGCGGTGACGATGAAGACCTCGTAGCGTTCCATCAGTTCCCGGATGCCCTCCTGGCTGCCTGGCATCACCGGAAGGCCCGCAAAGAAGCCCTTCTCGTACAGGGTGTCCCGGATGTATTCCGCTCCGGGGATCTGGTAAATCTTCTTTCCCCAGTAGTCTTCCCGCTGCAGGCGCTGCCCGAATTGCTGTTCATACAGTTGCAGGAATTTGGGCATCACATCCGCGATCACTTCATCCATGTCGATGGCTATGCGTTTCATGTCCATGTTGTTGAGTTATGGAGGCCCGGAAGCCCGCCGTGGCGGCTGGCAAAGATAATTAGATCTGGAAAGAGCCCAAAAGATAAGTTAGTGGGTTAAATCCGTTGATCCATGCAGCGGGCCTGGAGGCCCGCTCTCCATATGCGCTGAAACTTCAACGGATTTAACCCACCACCGGCTGCTTCTCCGCAGCCCTTACCCTGCCTTCACCACTTTCCTGACCCCCAGCAATTCCCCGTCCGCAATGAGTTGCAGCATATACACTCCATTGGGCAGGCCTTCGCCCCTGAAGGTGAAGCGGTGGCGCAGCACGGCCGACACATCCGTCAGTTCCTGTTCTTCCAGCAACTGGCCGTAGGGGGTGAGCAGGCGTGCCTGCACCCTGCCTTTCCTTTCAGCCAGGGAGAGGTCCACCCGGAATTGCTCGTCGAAGGGCGTGGGGTAGAGCTGCAGGTAGGACAAGGGCCCTGCCGCCCCTTCCTGCACACCGGTGAGTTCTTCGGTAAAGATCATCACTTCCGGGTCGTCGAAGTAGAAGCCGTCGAAATTGACGAAGCCGTCGGAGCGGATGATGAAGCGGATGTACGCCTCCTCATTGCCCAGGTACTCGGAAATGTCGATCTCTTCCAGCACCCAGGCGGCCTGGGCGCCGTCGTAGACCGGCTCGCCGGCGGGCTGGAAATTGCCGTCGCCGGGTTTGGTGTATTTGCCGCAGAGGGGAATGAAGGTGGCGCCGTCGGTGGAGAGCTGCACCTGTACGTAGTCCCAGTTGGATTCTATCTGCCAGCGCGCCCAGAATTTCAGGTAAGCGCGTTCGCCTTCGAGGAGGGAGACGGGGTTCCGAAGGGTGATGCTGGCCTCGTAGCCATCCGGGTAGTTGCCGTTGGGGCTATCCGTGAAGCAGCTGGGAGCAGAGACGAAATCGGCATCGGTCAGGCCCCAGAGGAAACTGGCCGTCCAGTTGTCGCTATTGGACAGGCTGTCGAGGAAGATGGTTTCCAGGGCGCCCCGCAGGTATGTCTTGCGCAGGGTATCGATGCGGACGTACTGGCCGTTGTCGATCTTGACGGCAAAGAGCACTTCTTCGGCGCTGGCGATCCCATCGTCCATCCGGTATTCAAAGGAATAGCCGGCCTCTTCCAGCAGGCCGAGGTTGAAAGTTTCGGGATTTTCCAGGACGGACACATTGGGGCTGGCCGGGACGACGGAGAGGGTGATGGGCCCGTCCATGAGGCCATATTTTTTCAACCTCAGGGAAATGACACCCTCGGCGGTGGCGAGCGTCTCTTCGCTGTTATCGGTGACTTCTCCATAGTTGAGCAGCAGGTGCGCGGCGGTCAGGTTCTGAAGCAGGCAGGACTTGTTGAGTTCATCGATCATGCTTTGGGGCGGCCAGAAGCCCAGGGAGGCCGGCCCCACTTCCGGAGTATAGGAATAGATAGCCGGCTTGGAATCCTGTTCGCCGTACATCCAGTCGTCGCTGCCGCCATTGGTGATATAGCCGACCGTCTCCGTGCCGGTGCCCATAGTGAAGTTGTTTTCCCGTGTCATCAGCCCGCCGAATCCTTTGAAGATACCGTCTTCCTCGGTGGGCTGGTCATTGTAGCCCCAGGGGTGGATGAGCAGGTTGCTGAAAGTATGGTAGTTGAGGGCTATCCGGAACTGGCGGTTGTTGCAGAAGAACTGGACGGCCTGGGTTTCCGGTTCGGAAAAGGGGCCTGTGCCGCGGAAGGTCTGCCCGTTGGGGTCCGGGCTGGAGCCGGAGTTGTCGGCGCCCCATTGATAGCCGTAATTGCGGTTGAGGTCGACGCCGTAGATATTGCCGTCGTCAGCCTTCCAGCGGTTCTTGCGCCACATGCCGCCGCCAAAGGGCTCTATGGTTTCGTTGTAGATGTATCCATCAGGGTTGATACAGGGGATGAAATACATCTCTGTATTGTCGACCAAATACCGCACTTCGGGGTCTGTCTCATAGTTTTCCAGCAGATGCCAGAGGTAGAAGATCATCTGGGACAGGCTGTTGGGTTCGCGGGCGTGGTGCAGGGCGGTGTAAAGCGCCTCCGGCTCGTCCTCATCCAGGTTGGGTTTATCGGAAACCCGCAGCCAGTATATGGGCAGCCCCTCATGGGTGAGAAAATCCCCGATCGGCTGGCGGGGGCTGATCAGGTCCGGGTAGAGCGCCGCCATCTTATCGAGCGTGGCCAGCATCTCGTCGTAGGTATAATAGCCGCCCATGGAGCCGAATTCATAATTTTCGGGGGTGGGGTAGTCGTAGGCGGGCCCCGGCTCCGGGCCGTTGCATCCGCCGCCCCGGAAGCTCAGCGCGGAGTTTTCCCCCTGGCTTTGTTCGCGGTACCAGGCCTGAACATCAGGGATGAGCACCTCATAGCTTATGCCGTGCCGGCTGAGCAGCGCCAGTTCCCGGCTGGAGAAATCGTTCACCAGGAAGCGGCCCGGGGCTATCAGGCCATGGTCGGTTTCCAGGCCCAGCGCGGCAAGATCGGCCAGGCTGGCGCCGGCCAGGCTCACTTTGGCGCGGGAATACTGAAGCGCCGGCTGAGCCAACAGAACGGCGCCAAAAACGGAAAAGAAGAGGGGCAGAAGTCGCTTTTTCATACTATATACAGAAAGATGTTTGAGCACCGAAGGTAATCTTTTTTTGGGTTTCGCCGGGAAGCATTCCGTTGCGGAAAGCCGGGCAGGGTACAAAATCCCCGCTATTGTCGGATCGGTTGCGGATGTTCGGGGATTCGTTGATTCGCCGGGGCAGCGATTCCAGAATCCCCGGCCTATTCCTCCCGTATCAGGGCCGGCACCTTCATAGCCCGGAGGGCCGGCGGCAGGGAAGCCAGCACGCCTATGGCGGCGACGGTAACAGCGACGACGATAAAGTCGACGGGGCGCATGCTGATGGGGTAGGCCTCCACCACGAAGTTGCCCGGGACGGAAACGATGCCGACGGTTTTTTGCAGGATGTACAGGATGATGGCCAGGGTGAAGCCGATGCCGATGCCCAGCAGGCTGAGCAGCAGGCCTTCGTTGAGGAAGATATTGCGCACGGAAGTATCCAGCGCGCCCATGGATTTGAGGATGGAGATGTCTTTTTGCTTTTCCAGCACGACCATCCACAGCGCGCCGACGATGTTGAAGGCCACCAGCAGCATCATCAGGCTGGTGATAGCGTAGCTGAGCCATTTCTCCACCTGCATGAGCCGCAGGAAGGAGGCCTCCTGTTCGTAGCGCCCCTTTACCTCGAAACCGCTGCCCATCACGGCCTGGATGGCCGCTGTTACCTGCCTGGCGTCAGCGCCGGGCGACATTTTGATCTCCAGGGCGCTAACGGCATCGTCTGTGCCGAGCAATTCGCGGGCGAAGGGCAGGGAGCAAAGCACGTATTGGTTGTCGAACTCCTGCTGGATAACGAAAGTGCCGCCCGGGAAGATGTACCGGCGGCGGAACGGCTGGGCCTGCTGCCCGAAGACGCCGCCGCCCTGCTCCCGTTTGGGCATATAGACGCCCATGGTGGTGAAGCGGTCGCCTACATTGGTGGCCAGTTTGTTGCGCATGCCCAGGCCGAGGATGGCCAGCTCGCGGCCGTTCTCCTCGAAAGCGTAGGTTCCTTCTCTTACCGTGGTATCGATGCCTACGACCTCCCGGAAGTGTTCGTCCACCCCCTTGAGGACGCCGAAATCCTGGTTGTCCTTGTATTCGAAGAAAGCAACTTCCTCCAGGGTTCGGGACACCTGCTGCACGCCATCCAGGGCCAGCAGTTTTTCCAGCATGATGGTATCGGCCTCGAAGGTTTTACCCCGGGCGGGCGTGACTTTGATGTCCGGGTTGAAATTGCTGTACATGGTGGTGATGAGGTCTTCGAAGCCGTTAAAGACGGAAAGCACCAGCACCAGGGCCGCCGAACCCACGGCAATACCGAAGACCGCGATGCCGGTGATGATGTTGATGGCATTGGTCGATTTTTTGGCGAAAAGGTAACGCCGGGCTATGCGGAGCGGAAGGTTCATATGGTCGAAGATTCCTGATTTGGCAAAGGAAGCGTTTATTCTGCAAAAAATAAAAAAATCCCCGGCACTCCTCTACCTCACCAGGCCGCCGATCAGCCGGACCAGCTCCGTCTCCGTATTCTTCAGGTTGAACAGGGCGTTCAGGCGCTGTTGCGAGGCGCTGATGTAGCTCACCTGAATGGTGCGGTAATCGAAGGAGTTGATCAGGCCGCCGCGGAAGCGCTCTTCGGCGATTTCGAGGTTGCGGCGGGCGTTGTCCACCAGGGCGGCCGTTACTTCCACCAGGCGTTTCTCGGTATTGTAGGTGGCCAGGGTGTTGGCCAGTTGGTTGTTGAGGCTGCGCTTCAGGTCGCTGATCGAAGCCTGGGCGATGATCTCCTCGGTTTTGGCGTTTTCGATGCGTTTCTGGCGCACGCCGCCGTCGAAGAGAGGGTAGGCTGCGCTGAAGTTGACGAAGCCGGCGAGGGTCTTGGCGGCCACCTGCGGCAGGGAGCGCATGCTGACGTTGGGGCCGAACTCGAGGGTCTGCTCGCCGAAGGAAATGCCGATGTTGTAGTTGAGGCCGGCCTGCATGCTCACCGAAGGTTTCAGTTCCGACTCCTGTATGCGGGTATTGATGGCGGCCAGCTCGCGGTTGGCCAGTTGGTTCTGCAGTTGGTGGTTATTGGCCAGCATGCGCTGCTGAAGGTCTTCCAGAGCGTAATCCGGCAGGTCGTACTGCAGCCTGTCGGACAGTGTGTAGCGGATATTGAGGTCGTCGACGCCCATGGCGAGATTGAGGTTGCGCAGGGCGGTTTCGAAAGTGTTGAGCTGCACTATGTAATTGGTGGAGTCGTTGAGGTAGGCGTCCTGGGTTTGCAGGATGTCAAAGGTGCTGGCCTGGCCGTACTCCCGGCGCAGTTCCTGGTAGGCCACCCGGTCGCGCGAGAGGGTGAGCACTTCTACCACTACGTCCAGTTGCTCCTTCTGTAAAAGGGCATTGTAATAAGCCTGGATGATATTCTGGATGGTATTTTCCACGGCCAGTTTGATGTTCCATTCGCCGAGCAGAGACTGTTGTTCCAGTTGTTGTTTGGCATACCGCACCCGGTAGCCGTCGAACAGGATCCAACTGGCCTCTATGCCGGGGGTCAGGCCGGGGCTGAGGGAGTTCAGCCTCGTCAGCGGCCCGGCGGGGTTGCTCTGGTTCCGGTAGCTGTTGTTGGAGTTCAGCACCAGGTTGATGGAAGGGTAGCGGCCGGCGACGGCCCAGTCGTCATTATTTACGGCAATATCGCGCCGCATTTCGGTGATTCCGATCTGGAAATTGTTGGCCAGCCCCGTCTCGATGGCCTGGGAAAGGCTCAGGGGTTGCTGGGCAAAAGCCGCCGCGTTAAGCAGCAGGATCATAGCGGCCAGGGAGTAGGGTGCCTTCATAGTCAGCAGTTGTCGGTGATGGTTAGATAAACTTGCGTTCGAATACATATCGCTTCAGGTAAAAGTTGTAAAAAAACACCACGCCCGTCGCACACAACTTGGTGACGGGCTGGTTCCGGGTGAAGAAAGCTACCTGTATCAGGCCATAGATAATGCCGGTGCTCAGGGCCATGCCTCCCAGGGAAACCAGGATCGACAGGAGGAATGCCCGGTAAACAGGGCCCTGCAATGCAAATACAAATCGTTTTTGAAGCAAAAAGTTGATCCCTACGGCGCAGGAATAGGAAATAATATTGGACACCACCGGCGAAAAGAAATGCCGGGCCAGCGCCAGGTAGAGGACAAAGTCCACCGTTGTGGCCACCGCTCCGGACATGGCGAACCTGGCCTTCATTTGAAAAAGGGCCCACAGTTTTTCCCAGTTCAGCTTCATGCTTCGGGCAAATTTCCGCCGAAGGTAAGGAC
>CAZAXA010000284.1:6382-8157 GCA_964488965.1 uncultured Phaeodactylibacter sp.
AGGACTTTAATGGAAATGAAGGCGGCTGGCAGGGCAAACAAAAAAGCCGCCGGGACTGCTGGGCGCAGTTGATCCGGCGGCCGTAATCTAACTAAGAGATTGTTAGAAGGAGCGTTTATGGGTTTAGGTGTTTCCCGGGCTTATACTCTACCAATACAAACCACTCGGGCGAAAATCTCCGCCCCCTCGCCGCTGTTGCCTGCGAGGTACCAGTAACCATCCTCCGGGCTGACATACAATCTGATGCCGCTGGAGTTGCTCTTGAATTTCCCTTTCAGCTCGGTGAGCACCGGAAAGCCGTGGCTTTGGTGCACCAGGCGTGCCGGCGGCTGGCCGCTGCGCCATTCGAAGGGCCCCGACTGGCACAGGCGGGCCGACAGTTCCCCGTCCAGGCTCATCCGGCGGGCCTCGATCCGGACGTTGGGGGCGTTCACATGCAGGTTGTCGCCGGCCTGCAGCAACAGGTCGCTGCCGGAGATGAGGTCCAGGCTGGCCTGGCCTTCGCCGCTGATGCGCAGCGCCTCGTAGCCGTTGCCGAAATCTCCCCCCGCTATGAGGCCGAAGGAGTGGGCCTCTCCGCCGTCTTTGGCATGCATAAAGCGCAGGGCCGGCGGACGGTGTTCAAAGGAGGAGCAGTGTAAACTGCCCTTTTCCTGTCCGGGCTGAAGTACCTCTATTAGTTGCGCGACTTGTTGTTCCAGTAGCCTGATCCTGGTTTCGGCGTCTTTCGGGTGCATCACCATTGTAGTCAATTTTGGTTCTTTAAAAATCGGGGCCACAGATCGGGCGCCCATAGGATCTTAGGGTTATACAGTTGTTTGTTTATTGATTAACAGGCTGGTATGCCTCAAGTACTATAGTGTTCGACGTTTTTCGCAGTCCGAATTCGGAGTTCTGGGCCAGGCTGTGCCCCGCCATTTCTCTCAAAACCTCCTGTTCGTCCTCTCCGAGGAGCTTCAGGGCCAGCCCGGCGGGCTCGGTCGATGGCGCCAGCCGCAGCCCCAGGTTCAGGGCGTTGGAAAACTCGAATATGCAGGTGGCGCCCGACTGGTTGGCCTGGTTGGCAAGGAAGTAGTCCTGCCCGTCGCCTTCTGCCTGCGGAGCAACGGTGAGCTTAAAGCTGAGCAGGCCCGTTGCCGGGACATCAAAAGTTTGTTTTGCGCCGGCTATGTCAATCACCTCCAGTTGGGTGTTTGAGGCTACCAGGCCGATCTGGCCTACTTTGATAAAAGCGCCATACTTTTCCTGCTGCGCTATCAGTGAGGGGGCGGGCATAATTACTGCGTTTATTTTTTTATATTGCAAAGGTATCGGCGACAGCCAGGTTTGTAAAGGGAGAAAAAACCTGATTATTAGAGACCCAAAGTGGCTTCCGGAAGAGAAGAGCTGCCTTTAAAGCCCCGGAAATTGTACGGCCTGGAAAATGAGTAAATAAAAACCCAAAGGGAGAAAAAAAAATGAAACAGGGGGATCATTTATGGCGCCTGGTCTATTTTATGGACAAAGCGGAGGCCTTTCCGCTTGTTCTCTCAGATGCAGAGCGGGAAGAAACAATACGAATACCTTTATGACGAGGTGAACAAAGTTGGAAAACTCGAAGACTACGACGAGGGGCTCATCCGCGAACGCCTGGACCGCCGCGGAAAAATCCCCGCCCGCAGCTTTGCCGTCACCAAAAAATACCTTTTCGATACATTGCTTAAATCGCTGCGCCTGCTTCATGAGGACAGGACGGTTGAAAGCCGGATCCGCAATCAATATGAAGAGGCCTCCCT
>CAZAXA010000285.1:0-8137 GCA_964488965.1 uncultured Phaeodactylibacter sp.
AAACCTTTGAGGTTTCGGAAACCTCAAAGGTTTCAGATCGCATTTTCTCAAAAGAGAAAACCATACCCGAAGAACACCGACTGCAGCCCGAACAAGCTCAGGCTGGCCACAAATACCCCCAGCAGGATGAGTACGAAGGGCAGGTACATCAGTACCTGTACGGCCCGGTTGTTCCACCCCAGATGATGCATAAGGGGGAGCAGGATGAAAGCCAGGCAGAGCCCGAAGAAGGAAATCTGGAAAGTGTACAGGCAAACCAGCCCGAACAGGAGCCCCGTCAGTATTTCGAAGGCCTGCACCATGCCGGTGTCCGGATGGCTCTTGGCGAGGAAGTCGTGCCAGGACTTTTTCATCCGCTGCACAAGATGGCCGGCGGCGCCCGAAGCCCGGTGTTCTTTCTGCTCACTATCGCCGGTGACCAGGAATATCGCCTTGCCGGAAATCATGTATGCCAGCACTCCGATGGAAGAAAGCGGAGATAATGCCGCGTACAGTACCGTGCTCTGGCTCAGGAAGCGGAACAGCCTGGCGGGCTGGTGCGCCAGGCCTATGATGAAGCAGAGCACCGGCGCGAAGAAGGCCAGCATAGTGATGGCAAAGAAATCCCAGTCGTAGATGGCCTGAAAGCCGGTATCCATGCTCATGACGGGGAATGCCCATTCCCGGCCGCCGAGCACGAAGGTCACATCTGCCGTCTGGCCGAAGAAGTACGGCAGGACGAGGTTGGCGTTGATCATGAACAGGAAGTACACCAGCGTAAGGGGCAGGTTGAGCGTCGGGAACAATATGTCCAGCTTTTCCGTCCAGGTAATGTTCCTGGCTTTCAGCAACCAACCCATTTTTTTACGGAGGAATTCACTTGTCCCCCGCGTCCACTTCATGTGGCGGATGCGGAAGGCCCGCACCGTATCCGGAAAATCCTCATAGCAGACCACGTCTTCCACAAAGCGGCCACGGTATCCCTTCTCCCGGATGTGGATGGCAAAACCCAGGTCTTCGCTGACGATGTCGGGAAAGCCGCCGATCTCTTCCCAGCACCTGCGCCGCAGCAGGGCGCCATGGCCAAGGAACATCACGAAGCCGTAGTTGTTGCGCAGGGGCTGGTACCACTTCCAGTGCAGGTCGACCCCTATGCCCATCGCCCTGGCGAGCGGGCTTTCCGCATTCGGGTTGGCGCGGTGGTTGGCCTGGGTGAAGCCGCACATCGGGTCGGCCTCCATGACCGGCGCCAGCTTGCTGAGGAAGTCCGTCGGCAGAAGCTCATCGGCATCGGCAATGGCGAAGTAAGGCTCTTTGGTGGCCACATGCTTCAGGCCGTAGTTCATATTCCCGGCTTTGAAGCCTTCGCGGTTCGGGCGGCGCACCACCTTTACCACCTCCGGGAAGCGGGCGGCGAAAGCGTCCACCCTGGCCTGGTATTCCGGAGAAGAGCTGTCGTCAAGGATATAGACGGTAAAATTCGGGTAGTCCTGCTGAACACAGGATAAGGCGCTGGCCTCCACAAAATCGTTACAGACCGTGTGCAGAAGGGCGACAGCAGGATATTCCAGCAATCCGGTGCGCACCAGCGCCGCCTCCGGCTTGTGCCCGAACCAGCGGTGGCCTACGGCAAAGAGGATAACACCTACATTATAAAGGCCATATAGCCAGGCAAAGTCGATGAAGCCGATGAAAAGGGCCAGAGCGATCCAGCTGGGCGTATTATAGGCCATGCCCATCAGCTCCAGCAGGCGGGGCTGGAACCAGGCCAGGCTGGCGATCCACATCGTGAAAATAAATACGTACATCCAGGGGCGAGGAGCCGTAGTGTATAAGGCATTCCTGGCGGCGGCCTTATCATGATGCGTTTTTACGATTGAGCGGGAGACAGGCATCTCCAGTCCTGCACTGGCTGCCAGTGCGCGGCCGGTATTCTTATGGATCATAATCTTTTCTTTTTTAGAAGTTTACGTGGATAGTGCGTTACTGCGCTGTATTTATCTTCTCAACCGGGCTTTCAGCCCGGCGGCCGCTACTGTCGAGGAGGCGAAATTGCCTTTCTCGTAGTTGAGGGCGAGCTGCCCCCAGAGCCAGTCATTGAAAGGGAGCAGGGCCAGCAGGTAGCCTCCGGAAATATTTTCGGGGACGCCCTCCAGGCCGATGTCCGCCTTGCCGGCAAAGCCGCCGAGCGTGAACTCCGGCCCCCGGGGCAGGCGCAGCTTGGCGGCGAGCACGGCGCGCTGCTGGGTGATGCTGTTGAAGCCATCCTTGCCGTAATAATAAGCCGGCTCCAGCCCCAGCTGCCGGCTCAGGGGGATGTAAGCGCCGGCGTAGGTAAACCATTCCGTAGGAAAATCACTGGAGAAGGCGGCGAAGCCCCCCAGGCGGATACTGAGGTTGTTGTTGAAGAAGAACACCTGCTCCAGGCGGGCCTGCTGCTGGGTGTTGCGTTCCGGGAAGAAGCGCGCGCCGTATTCCAGGCGGGTAGTCAGTCGGTCATGCCAGCCGGCGAGCAGGCCGCCCCACAGAGAAGAGGCATTGCTGTTGCGGTTGACAAAATCCAGGTTGTCCAGGGAAAGCGTATTATCGTAGCGTGCGAAAACGGAATAGCGGCTGTTGATCCGGTACAGGGCCTGCAGCAGGCGCAGGCCGGTGCGGCTGCCCTCCTCCACTTTGGAATAGCCGCCCCAGGCGTCCAGTTCCAGGGCAGCCCCCTGATCGCGGCTGCTGGCCAGCAGTTGCTGGGCCTCCGCGTTGGAAGGGTCGGCCGCCAGGGCCTGTTCGAAGGCTTTCTGGGCGGCTCCTGCCCGGCCCGCCATGAGCCGGGCCTTGCCCAGGGCCGTATGGTATTCGGTGATCTCCGGATGCTCCCCGGCCAGGCCTTCGAACACCGCGATGGCCGAACGGGTATCCCGGGCTGCCAGATAGGTATAGCCCAGCCCCTTTCGGGCGTCCGTATTGCCGGGCGCCTGCTCAATGGCGCGCTGGAAGGCCTCAAGGGCCCTGATTTCGTCACCCGACCAGCTGCAGGCATAGGCCATGCCCACCAGAGCATCTTCCTGCCCGGGCAGCTGCTGCAGGATGGCCTGGAAAGCGGCGATGGCCTTGTCATATTGCCCGCTCCAGGAGTAGTTGTGGGCGCGAAGCAGGGCGGCCGGCAGGAAATCGGGATGGGCGGTGGCGAGCGGGGCGAGAATGGCCTCGGCTTCGGCGTGTTGGCCGCTGAAGGCGAGTTGCTGCGCCTGGGTGAATTGTTGTTGCTGGGCGCGCAGGCCGGTTACATATAATATAGATACAAGCAGAAATGCTCCCGGCTTAAGCGGGAAAGGCCTGATAAAGGTGTCAATGAGGCTTCTGAAATTCATGGCTGTAAGTTTTGTCGTTGAAAAAGGATGTTATTTTCAAGGTCAAAACTAGGGGGCCTGCACCAGACTTCCTTTTTATCCTTGCCAGGTGGGGATATTCTCCCCCTGAACGGGAAATATTGAAGGTTTCCTTATTTTTTACCTCCCCCGGGTAACCTCCCTCCCCTCCCCCAAATAAAAGAGCAAAACAACGCACATGAAAACGAACGCCCGCCGGCACAATGGCCAAAGGCCTCCGCTCCGCCAAAACTTCCGGGAACAGGAAAAAGAGCAACCCGCCATCGGCATTTCGGAGATCGCCCCGGGTTGAGGAATATTTTGGGGAGTATTTTTATTAACGGGTAATTTACTGAGAAGAGCGCCCATCAGCGGGCGCTCTCTTTTTTAGGGAACGAGGGAATTTTACCGGGCTGGCTAGTCAAGAGTTTTCTTTATTTCGACCTGCAACTAAATTGTTGAGAAAGCCGTACATTGAAGCAGTGTTAGATAAAGGAGGATGAACGGAATAGCGTTTTGGGGAAAGAAGCCATGCGGGTTGGTTTTAATTCGGCGGAGCAAATAAAAAACCATGCACAAAGATTGGTCCAACAAAGAAGTCATCGAGATAGTGAAAGACTACTTTGAAATGCTGTCTTTGGAGGTTAGGCAAATTCCTTTCAGGAAATCGGAACACAGGAAGCGGCTGAAACAAAAACTCAACAACCGAAGCGACGGGGCAATTGAATTCAAGCATCAGAATATAAGCGCCATCCTGATAAAATATGACAGGCCCTACCTGATAGGATATAAACCCAGGTTCAATTTTCAGAAAAGCCTGGAAATCGCGGTATTGGATTTTTTAGAAAATGATCCGTCCATCGAGGAAATTTTCACTGACTTTGCTGAGGAACCTGCAATTGTCAGGTCGAAACTGGTTGACTTCAGCAAATGGACGGAGGATTTTCCCAGGGCATTGGACAGGGTGGAAGAACCTATTATTGAATACAGAAGAAAGATATCCCATGTTAACTTCCTGAAAAAAGAGCAGGAGAACAAAAGGTTAGGTTACCTGGGAGAGGAACTCGTAATGGAATATGAAAAATGGAGGTTGTTGAATCACGGTAAAGAAAACCTGGCCGATAAAGTCGAGTGGATTTCCAAAGACTACGGTGATGGCGCCGGATTCGATATCCTGTCAAAGAATTTGAACGGAACGGATAGGTATATTGAAGTTAAGACAACAAAATTGGGGAAATTCACACCGATCTATCTGACTGCCAATGAGTTGAAATTTTCTCAGGAAAAGGAAAAGGACTTTTATTTATACCGGGTATTTGAATTTAGCAAAGCTCCCAAATTATTTAACTCAAACGGCCGCTTAGATGCCCTCTGCAGGATTGAACCGGTTACCTACATCGGAAAATTTAAATAAATCCCGGGGTTAATTTTTCACCCTCCCCTCCACCCTCCCCACCATTTCCGCCGCCGACATATCCAGCGCCTCCGCCAATCTAAAGATCACCGAGATCGTCGGTTGCCGTTTCCCGCGTTCCAGCATGGAAATATAGGTCCGGTCCAGCTCGCTGGCAAACGCCAGGGCTTCCTGAGACATGCCCTTTGCGGTGCGGGCCTCTTTCAGAACTTCACCAAAAACCTTTATGACCATAGTCTTCAATATCCCGAAAGATCGGAAGACAAAATTTTTTACACTACGGACTATAGTCTACAATGTTTTTTTTCTACCTTTGAAAATACTGGTATCTCCCTTGAATAACCTCCAAAAATTTTAAACCATGTATCTGACACTGAATAAGAAAAGTTTCACCATTATTTCCCTGGGTTTCTTATTATTGTTGGCCATATTGTGGATGCGGCCAATGGCAGAGGGGCTCTCCATCCAGGTAATTTGTCCGATGACGCCTTTGGAAAGTGTGGAAGAGATCATACAGCAGATCGCGGAGGAAAATACCGCATCCTCTTCAAGCGGCGAAAACCCCAACCGGCCTAATCTCCGGGAGGAGATCGAACAAGCCAGAGGCAGATTATCGAAAAACGACTATAAGGCCGCAAGATCCAATTACAAAAGGATGGTTGAGCATATCAGAAAACTGGAAAACTACAAGAAAAACCCTTACAAATTTGACAACCAGGGCTTCCTGAAAAATGCACCGAACGAGCAGGTTCGGCAGAAGATCATCGAATCGCGGATCGCTCACCTGGAAAATGAAATCCAGGCTTTTTACAATAATATTCTCAAAATAATTAACCCCTGACCTCACATGCTAAAAATAAACCTCTCCGAACTAGAAAAAACCCTCTCCATCCTCCTCGAAGAACTGCGCCGGCGGGAGGGCGAAACTGTCGGGCTAGGCCCGGTGGACTACTACTGGGCCATCGGCCCGGAGGAGTTGTATGACCCTTACCGGGAACCCACCCGCTTCACCCTGGGGCAGTTATCCGATGATATCGGGGAGATTTCGAGGGTTGCGGGGGAGGAAACGCCTCCGGTGGCCCGGGACCTCGTGAAGCTCAGCGCTATCCTGGCTGCCATCGGGCATAAGGGGGGATGGTAAAATGGGTTGATCCGGCAACCTGATCAGAACCAGCCCGAGACGGCCATTTCCCACTCCATTTGACCTCAAAAAGCTCTATCTTTGCACTATGAAATACCCCATCGGCATACAGGATTTCCGGAAGCTGCGCGAAGGCGGATACCTTTACGTGGACAAAACGCAGCACATCTACAATATCCTGAAGCAAGGCAATTACTTCTTCCTCTCCCGCCCGCGCCGTTTCGGCAAGAGCCTGCTATTGTCCACCCTCAACGAGCTGTACAGCGGCAGCCGCGAGCTGTTCGAAGGGCTGTGGGTGGAGGGCCATTGGGACTGGGAAGCCAGCCGGCGGCCGGTCATCTGGCTGAAGTTCAGCAGCCAGGGCGTGCGGACGCTGGGGCTTGAGCCTGCCATTCACCGCATGCTGGAGGAGGTGGCAAGGAATCTGGGCATAGAACTTAAGGAAAAGCCTTATGACCAAAAGTTTAAAGAACTGATCATCCGTGCGGCGGCCAGTCGAAAGGCCGTGCTGCTCATCGACGAATACGACAAGCCCATCATCGATTTCCTGGAGGATGTGCCGCAGGCGGAAATGAACCGCGAGATCCTCAAAAGCTTCTACTCAGTGCTCAAGGACTGCGACCCTTTCCTGGAGCTGGCCTTCATCACCGGCGTCTCCGCCTTCAGCAAGGTGAGCATCTTTTCCGACCTGAACAACCTGAAAAACCTCTCCCTCCACCGGCATGCCGATACGCTGCTGGGTATTACCCAGGACGAACTGGACCACTACTTCATGCCCGCCCTGGAGGAAGCGGCACAGTATCAAAAGACAAATGTTGAAGCCATTTACGAGCAGGTGAAACGCTGGTATAACGGCTACTCCTGGAACGGCCCGGACAAGGTGTACAACCCCTTTTCCCTGCTCAGCTTCCTGGACGGCAGGCAGTTCCGGAACTTCTGGTTCGAAACCGGCACGCCCACTTTCCTGGTCAAAGAAATGAAAAAGCAGGCCCGTTATGATATCGGCCATACCGCCGCCACGGCCAATGACCTGAGCAATTTCGACCTGCGCCGCCTCAACCCCATCACCGTCCTCTTTCAAACCGGCTACCTCACTATTCAGCATTACGAGCCCCGGGACCTGCTCTATACGCTCGACTATCCCAACCTGGAAGTCAAACGCTCCCTCCAGGAGATCCTCCTCAACGAATACCTGGACTATCCGCCGCAAAGCGCCCTGCCCCGCGTGGTGAACCTGCGCAACGCCCTGAAAAACAAGGGCCTGGACGAGGCCATCAGGATCATCAACGCCGCCTTTGCCGCCATCCCCTACGAGCACTGGCGGCAGGAAAACGAGCATTTCTTCCACGCCCTGATCCACCTCACCTTCAGCCTGCTGGGCGTTTACATCCAGTCGGAAGTGCATACCTCCAAAGGGCGCTGCGACGCCCTGGTGCAGACCGACAAGTACATCCACGCCTTCGAATTCAAGCTCGGCAAGAGCGCCGCCGAAGCCCTGCGGCAGATCGAGGAGAAAGGCTACCTGGCGCCCTTTGCCGATTCGCCGAAGGAGAAGATTGCGGTGAGGGTGAGCTTCAGCCCGGAGAAAAAGCAGGTGCAGGATTGGGAGGCGAGGGTGTATTGACAGGTTTGGCCATCAATTGAGGGAAAACTGCATAACGGAGTCGGCGGCGTTGTGGAACATCAGTTCGGAGATGTGCGGCGCCATGTAATTGCTCAGGGGCATGCGGGCGATCTGTTCCATCAGCCCGAATTCGGATTCCGCCAGCATCACCACCCACAAGCTCGATCGGTCCAACGCCAGGGAATAGGATTTGACCGCCCCTTCCGCCAGCATGGTATTGATCACGTAACGCTGCCTTGGGATCAGGGCCAGGAATTCTTCCGTGAAAGTTTCCGGGAGGCTGAACTCAACCATGAATGCTTTCTTCATCGATCTTTCCTTTTTAGGTTGCCTTTCTATTTAATGCCCCGAGCCGGGAATATGTTGTATATGCCTGTGAAATATAGCTGAGGGGAAGCGTGGCGCCATTTGGAATACAATGGGTTTTTGACAGGATTGACAGGATGTACAGGAGGGCGCGATGCTAAATTGTGCCTCGTTTTTATTGCTAATTTAATGTTTTTCATAAAGTTGTGCCATGGGCAGCCTGATACAGGGCAGCCCCGCCCTGAGGCCTGCTGCCGCCAAGAGAAGCGGGAATATAGATTCCCGCGCGGCAGCCCCTTGCTGCAGCCCTG
>CAZAXA010000286.1:0-8130 GCA_964488965.1 uncultured Phaeodactylibacter sp.
GGGCAGGGCTTTCATCCCAGGTGGCGGCGGCTTCGTCGAATCGCATGGTTTGATGTGTTGATGGTTTGATGTGTTGATGTGTTGATGTGTTGATGTGTTGACGTGTTGATGGAACACCCAAAGGGCACCTAAACACCTAAACACCTTTCAAAAAACCCTCACCCTGTGCACCCCGGGGTGGTACGGCTTGTGCAGCACCTCCAGGATTTTCTCATAATACTCCCGGTTTTGCAGGAAGTCGATCTGCTCCAGGTCGATGATGAGGATGGGGATCGTATCGTTGGCCTTAAAAAATTCGAAATAGGCGGATTGTATCTGCTGCAGGTACCGGGGGGCGATCTCCTGTTCGTAACTGCGGCCGCGCCGGCGGATGTTGAACAGCAGGTTGTCGACCGAGCGGTGCAGGTAGACCAGCAGGTCGGGCCGGGGGAAGGTGGCGTTGAGGATGTTGAAGAGGCGCTGAAAGAGGCGGTATTCCTCCTCCATGAGGTTGTTCCGGGCGAAGAGCAGGGTTTTGACAAAGAGGTAATCCGCTACGATGGACTGCTGAAAGAGGTCGCGCTGGGAAAGTTCCGCCTGCAACTGCTTATGGCGTTCGGTCATAAAAAAGAGCTCCACCGGGAAAGCGTAGCGTTCAGGGTTTTTGTAAAAATGAGGCAGAAAGGGGTTGTCGGCAAATTCTTCCAGGATCAGCCGGTAGCCGAAGTCCTCCGAAAGCAAACGGCAAAGGGTGGTCTTGCCGGCCCCTATGTTGCCTTCCACGACGATGAAATTGTATGGAGGTGCAGCCGCCATTGTGGTTTTTCGCTTTTTTGTGGTGTATCGGTGTATCGGTGTATCAGTGTATCAGTGTATCAGTGTATCAGTGTATCAGTGTATCGGTGTATCAGTGTATCAAACTGCTTGAACCCACTAATGCACCAATGCACTGATACACTAAAACACTGATACACTTCATTTCACAACCTCCACCAGCAAGGTATCCTCCGAATTGGCGTACAGCTCTGCGACGGTCATGCCAAAGCCGGGATGCACCAGGCCAGGGGCAATATCCATCAGCGGAAGCAGCACGAAGTTGCGGTAGTGCAGGAAGGGGTGAGGTATAGTAAGGTTCGGCGTATCAATGATCTCGTCATTATAAAACAGGATATCGATATCGATGATGCGCTCGCCCCATTTGATCTCCCGGACGCGCCCCATGCGTCGCTCGATGGCCTGGATTTTTTCCAGCAATTCAAAAGGGCCCAGGCGGGTATGCACCAGCAGGGCCTGGTTCAGGAAGTCCGGCTGGTCGGTGATGCCCCAGGCCTTGGTCTGGTAAACCTTGGAAGCCCTTTCAATAAAGCCGATCTCTTTCCCGATCCATTTGTTGGCCCGCCTGAGGTTGGCATCCAGCTCGCCGAGATTGGAGCCGGTGTGTAAATATACCTGGTTGATATTCATCGCAGCGCAAAGGTATAATATAGTTTTCGGGAGAAAAACATTCCAGATCTATTTAAGGTTTTGAAAACTTGTAAATATCGACCGGTCGGTTTATTTTTGTCCTATACTGAAAAACGAGCCCATGCCGAAAGCAGAACAAACCAGGCAGTACATTATCGAAAAAGCGGCGGCCATATTCAACTTAAAGGGCTTTGCCGGCACATCGATGGACGACATCGTCAAAGCGACCGGATTGTCTAAAGGCGGCGTGTACGGCAACTTCAGCAGCAAGGAAGACATTGCCCTGGCCGCCTTCGAGCACGCCGTCCGGCGGGTATCCGAAGAAGTGCGCGAGCGCACCCGGGTGATCGACCATACCCTCGACAAGCTCAAGGCGGTGGTGTACTTTTACAAAGAACGCATCCTGAACCCGCCCATTGAAGGAGGATGCCCTATACAGAATACGGCCATCGACGCCGACGACAGCAACGCCGCCCTGCGCCGGCGCGTCATTGCCGCCCTCGACGAATGGCAGCGCCGCATCATTTACACCCTGGAAAAAGGCAAGGAACGGGGAGAGGTCCGCCGGCAGGCCGACAGCCGTACCTTCGCCACCCAGTTTATCGGTACGCTGGAAGGCGGCATTATGCTGGCGCAGATCTACAAGGATGTCCGCTACTTCGACGCCATGGCCCGGCAACTGCTGGCCATGATCGAAGGCCTGCGGCCCGGGGACTGATTCGTTGTTGGTTGTTTGTTGTTGGTTGCCCGGAACAAGCAACCAACAACTACAAACCCGGGTTTCTGATATTCTCCAACCCTTTTTTCACATTATGCAGTAATATTCATTATGGAAGCAGTAAAAAAAGCCGAATACCTGGAATCAGGCCACCGCGGCGCCCATCCGGAGCAGCCCTCCTCCTACCCTCCCGCCCTGAAGCTGATCCGCCTGTTGTTCGGAACGCTGGGTTATGTCTTTCCCCGGCCGGCCGGCCGGCTGGCCTACCGCCTGTTCTCCACACCCCGCTACCGGGCCCGCCACCGCACTTCCGACTCCATCCTGGAGAGCGCCCGCCTGTTTGAGTTCATGTACGGCAGGGAGATCCTGAAAGGCTACGAGTGGGGATACGGCGGGCGCACCATCCTCCTGGTGCACGGCTGGGAGTCGCGCGGCACCGCCCTGCGTTCCTTCGTGCCGCCCCTGCTGGAACAAGGCTTCCGGGTGGTGGCCTTCGACGGCCCGGCGCACGGCCATTCCGGCGGCAGGCGCACCAACCTGATCCACTTCGGCGGCGCCGTCCGGGCAGTGCTCAACCAGACGGGCGGCGCCTATGGCATCATAAGCCATTCTTTCGGCGGCGCCTCCACCGTTTTCGCCCTCTCCCGCCCCGGCTCCGAACTGCAGGTAGAAAAGCTGGTGCTGATCGGCGTACCCAACCGAATGGAAAGAGTCCTGAACGATGCCCTCGAAACCCTCAATGTGCCCCGGCCGGCAGCCCGCCAGTTCTTTCGCTATATCGAGAAAAAAGTGAATTTCCCCCTCCATCACGCCGACGTGAGCACGGCATCGGGGCGCAGCAGAGTAAAACAAGCCCTCATCGTCCACGACAAAGCAGACGCCGTGGTGCCCTTCTCCGAAGCTCAGGCTACCTTCGAGGCCTGGGACAATGCCAGCCTGCTCGCCACCGAAGGCTACGGCCACTACCGCCTGATGAAAGACCCGGGCCTGGTAAGGAGGGTGGTTGATTGGTTGATTGGTTGATTGGGAATCCGGGAGGCACGAATAACGAACCCCACTTTGTCACCTGCCCGCCGCCATAACCGGATTGCAGAAGGAAATTCCAAAATTTGATTATTTTTGGTCGGTTTCTTGCGAAGAAATCCTCATGTTTGGAATCCGGAATTGATAGCCGCCATAAAACAGAAAAACACTAAAAGGCAAAAAATGAGAATACAGCTACTTTCCCTTTCTTTCCTCCTCATGCTTATGGCCTCAACCCTTGCGGGACAAGCACCGGTGAACGACAACTGTGCAGGCGCCATCGACCTCGGCGTCCTGCCGGCCTGTTCGGACGCCGTTTATAACAATGTCAATGCGACGGCCAGCAGCATAGGTGCGGGCAATATCCCGAACTGCTTCAACGGAGGAAATGTGAACCGGGATGTCTATTTCTCTTTCACCACCAACGACACCCTCATCGATGTATCCATCATCCTTCAGGGGACGGGCGCCGGCCCCAACAACCCCATTACCAACCCACAGGTGGCCATCTACCGGGGCGATTGCGCCGGCGGGCTCGCCTATCTGGGCTTCTGCCAGTCGGCCCCGGCAGGCAATAACCAGTTGCAGCTCGACGTGCTGGGCCTGACGCCCAACACCACCTATTTCCTGCTCGTCAATGACTATTCCGCCACTGCCGGCGCCAATTCCGGCGACTTTACGCTCTGCGTCGAAGAATACATTCCTGCCATAAATATAGGGGACGAAGCCGGCACCACCGCCTGCTTTGGCACCTTGTACGACTCCGGCGGGCCGGACAATGACTACGCCGCCAACCAGAACCTGACCTTTGTGATCCAGCCTTCCCAGTTTTCCCAGTGTATCGAGATCAGTATGGTGGACTTTGAGTTGGAAAACAATGCTGACCGGATCAATTTTTATGCGGGCAACAGCACCGGCGCGCCCCTGATCGGCAGCGTTACCGGCTTCAGCAACGGCCAGCCCTTTGTTATCCAGGCCAGCTCGCCGGCCGTAACGGTTCAGTTCATTTCCGATTTCTCTGTCCAGCAGGCCGGCTTCGAACTCACCTGGTCCTGCAGCCCCCTGCCCTGCGACGGGTCTTCCTTCGAGAATCCCATTCCGATCAGCGGACTGCCCTTCAACCAGGGCGGCTTCACCACTTGTAATGATGCTTCCAACCTGGCGGCGACGCCCTGCAACCAGGCGCCTTTCCTCAACGGGCCGGAACTCGTCTTCGCCTATGAGTCGGCAGGTGGTTTCTGTGCCAATGTCATGCTTACCGGGAGCCTGAACAATACGGGCTTCGTCATCCTGAACGGCCTGCCGGGCGATCCCGGCGCCCAGTGTATTGCCGTAAGCCCCAACGGCGTCGCCAGCGCCGTTGACTTTCAGGAGGCGGGCGTCTACTACATCGTAGTGGCCAACGCCCAGGGCTGCGTCAACTTCGGCCTTTCCATCACTGAAGCGGACTGCAGCCTAAACCCTTCTCTGGTTAGTTCTCTCTGCAACCCGCTGAACGGCTGCATCGACCCGGACGGCGTACCCTCCACCTTCATTTTTAACCAGGGCTTCGAAGACGTCTCTATCGTCAACGGCATCAACAGCGGCTGCTGGGTCAATAATGGCTCGGCACAGCCGAACTACTACTGGTTCACCATCGAAGCCCAGGCCGCCGGCGATTTCGGCTTCATCGTGCAGGCCGCCAACCCCGGTGAAGAATCGGATATAGACTTCAACGTATGGGGGCCCTTCAGCCGGCAACAGGTGTGCGAAACGCCGCAGAACGTGGTGAATCTCATCGAAAGCACCCAACCCACCCGCTCCTCCTGGGCGGGCGGCGCCGACCCCACCGGCCTGGCTCAGTTCAACGCCGCCGGCGCCCCGGTGACGGATGACTACGACTGCGAACCGGTACCAGGCGCCAATGGCGACGACTTCGCCGCCGTGATCGACGCCCAGATGGGCGAAGTATATGTAGTGCTGATCAACGACTGGGGCAATGACATCGCCAGCGGCGCCATATCGGTGGACTGGTCGCCCTCCGACCCCGAAGTGCTGGGCATACTCACCACTACCCTGACCCAGATGGATACCGCTATCTGCCTGGGCGAATCGGTGCAGCTCAACATCGAAGCCGCGGTGGACAATATCACCTGGGTGAGCGGCACGGAATCCCTCTCCTGTACCGATTGCCCCAACCCCCTGGCTACTCCCACCCAGACGACCATCTACCGCGCCATTATCGAAGCGGTTTGTTATATCGACACCATAGAAGTGGAAGTTCAGGTCTACCAGGTTAGCGCCGGGCCCGATGTTACAGTCTGCCGCAACGAAGACATACAAATCGTGGCCGGCAGCGACTTCCTCTTTGCCGAATACCAATGGACGGCCCCTCCCGGGATAACGCTGAGCTGTACGGACTGCCCCGAGCCTTTCGTCATCGCCGACAACCCGGGGGTTTACAACATATCGGTGACCCTTTCCGGGGTCGGTTGTACGCTGGGCGACCAGATGGCGCTGACGGTACTGCCTCAGAATGCGCCGCAATTCAACATCAGCGACGACCAGGAGATATGCGCCGGCGAGTCTGCCAATATCGGCGGGGCCGCAGTCCCGGGCCTGGGCTATTCCTGGACGTCCAACCCTCCCGGCTTCAGCGCTAACATCGCCAACCCACAGGTTTCGCCGACTACGGCCACTACTTATTACGTATCGGTTGTAGGGGGGCAATGCCCGGTGCCTTCCACCGACAGCGTACGGGTGGAAGTATTCCAGCTTCCGGTGCTCAGCATTGCCGGCGATACCGCCATCTGCCAGGAAGAACCCTTATTGCTGGGCAATACCCTGATCGAACCCGGCGTCACCTACACCTGGACGGGGCCGCCTGCCATCGAGGACCCCAGCGACCCGAACTCGCTGGCCTATCCGGAAAGCAGTGGAACCTATACTTTGGCCGCCGTGCGCGGGGCCTGCTCGCAGGAGGCCTCTCTTGACGTCACCATCACTCCCGTGGCCATGGAAATACTGGACGCCGGCATGTTGCCCATCGCTGATACGGTGCGCATCTGCCGGGGTGAAGAGGTCGTCCTCAATACTGCTATCGTCCCACTGGACAGCACGGCGCTGTGGTCTTCCACCGAGCCGGGCTTCGTTCCCGTTTCTGCTCCCGGCCTGACGGTAAGCCCCGCCTCAGCTGCCATCTATTATGCCGGGATCAGCCTGTTTAATGGCTGTTTCAAGATTGATTCCGTAGTCATACTCGTAGACTCCCTGCCGTATGATATGGCGATCATGCCCGAGGACACCACCGTCTGCGAAGGGGCGCTCGTGCTGCTCACTTCGCCCATCTATGAACCCGGTGATTTCCCGGATATTGAATTCCTCTGGAGCCCGGCCGACGGCCAGGAGACTCCTGATAGCCTTTACAATATGGTGATCCGCGCCCAGGCGGCAGAACAGACCGTCTATCAGCGGGTGGCCACCAGCGGGGTTTGTACAGATACGAGCTTTGCCACCGTCAATGTGAACCCGACGCCGGTAGTCACCATCATGCCTGCCGACCCCCGTTTGTGCGCCGGTACCGGGGACGCAATCCAGCTCATGGCCACGGTGAGCGACAATGTGGATGAATTCGAGTGGACCGAAGGAGGCGAGACCCTGAGCTGTACCGACTGCCTGAACCCGTTGGCCTCTCCCGCCGGCACCACTACCTACACCATCGAGGCCAAAAATGAAGAGTGCCCCGCCACGGCCAGCGTCACCGTTCAGGTGATCAACCCGCCCACCGTACTGCTGAATACGCAGACGGTCATCTGCCTGGGCGAGAGCATACAGCTCAATCTGGCTTTCGATGACAATGCTACTTATACCTGGACGGCATCCGACCCGAATTTCGGGGTTGTGGAAGATCCGCGGCTGGTAGTCTCCCCCACTGAGACGACCACCTATTTCCTCACTGCAGATAATGGCGCCTGTGACCCCGTTACCGGCCAGATCACCATCAATGTGGTGCCGCCGCCGGTGCTGACTGCCCAGATTTCCGCTCCCGTCATTTGCGAAGGGGAGGATGTCACCCTGAGCGCACAGGTGGAAAACGGGCAGCCCGGAGATTTTTTCACCTGGGTGGATGCCAATGGCAATGAAGTGGGCACGGCGGCTCAGGTTACTACCTCACCGGCAGCGGGCACGACTTACACGGTCAACTACGTCAGCAGCATCGGCTGCGGCGCCCGCCAGGAGAGCGTGAGCGTGGAAGTGCTGCCGGCGCCGGCGGCCAACCCCATCTCTGATACGGTTATCTGCCTGGGCGACGCCATACAGTTGAGTTTCGGCTCTGACCCCAACACGGTTTACGAATGGACGTCGACCGATCCCGGCTTTACGGCCTTCAACGAGCCGGAACCGGTAGTAAGCCCCTCCCAAACGGCTACTTATACGCTGACCGCCGAGAATGGCGTCTGCCCGCCGGTTGAAGCGGAGATCACTGTAGAAGTGATCGGGGAAGTGGCCCTCACCGTCACCGTTTCGGATGAACTCCTCTGCCCGGATGAGCAGGCCGTACTGACGGCAGAAGTGTCCGGCGGTTCGTCCGGAGATACGTTCACCTGGGTGGGCAGCGACGGCGCCACCTTCAGCGGCAACCCCGTCACGGTATCTCCTCTGGGGCTTACCGAGTACACCCTCACCTATGAGAGCGGCGCCGGCTGCGAAGTGCTGACAAGGACGGTCACTGTAGATGTAGAAGAGGAAGTCATCCTCGACGGCATCCGCATCGACGCCGACTCCGCAGCTGCCGTTTACTTCATCGGCGATCAGATTTTCCTGAATGCCGACTATACCACGGGCCTGGCCGGCCCCCTGACTTTCAACTGGACGCGGAACGATTCGCTCTTCGACTCCGGACCGGGGCTGGAATCGGTGGGAGAAACCCTGCTGCTGTCCGGCGCTATCAACTACGGCCTGTCCAT
>CAZAXA010000287.1:0-8129 GCA_964488965.1 uncultured Phaeodactylibacter sp.
CTCTCCAGTGTGGCACCGGCGCGCTGGCCTGGGACTGCGGCAATTACCTACGTCCTTTCTCAAGATGGACTTGCAGAGAAAAAAGATTACGACTCTATTGATGCTGCTCCGGAAGAGAAAGAACGGGGTATCACTATCAATACAGCGCACGTGGAATATCAGACACTGAAGCGCCACTATGCGCATGTGGACTGCCCTGGCCACGCTGACTACGTAAAGAACATGGTAACAGGCGCTGCGCAAATGGACGGAGCTATCCTGGTGGTTGCCGCTACCGATGGCCCGATGCCGCAGACCCGCGAACACATCCTGCTGGCCCGCCAGGTTGGCGTGCCCAAGATCGTTGTCTACATGAATAAGGTAGACCTGGTTGACGACGAAGAAATGCTGGACCTGGTCGAAATGGAAGTCCGTGAACTGCTCGACCAGTATGAATTCGATGGCGACAACGCTTCCGTTATCAAAGGCTCTGCCCTCAAAGCCCTCGAAGGCGACCCGGCAGGTGTGAAGTCTATCCGCGAACTGATGGACGCCGTAGACAACGATATCCCCGAGCCGGAGCGCCTGATCGACCAGCCCTTCCTGATGCCGATCGAAGACGTTTTCTCCATCACCGGCCGCGGCACGGTTGCAACCGGCCGTATCGAACGCGGCGTGATCAAGACCGGCGAACCGGTGGAGATCATCGGTATGATGAAGGAGGGTGAAAAGCCCCTGACCTCTACCGTTACCGGTGTGGAAATGTTCCGTAAAATCCTCGACCGCGGCGAGGCCGGCGACAACGCCGGGCTGTTGCTGCGCGGCATCGATAAGGACGAGATCAAGCGCGGACAGGTGATCTGCAAGCCGGGTTCCGTTACACCGCACAAGCACTTCAAGTGCGAGGTGTACGTGCTGTCAAAAGAAGAAGGCGGCCGCCATACCCCGTTCTTTAACGGCTATCGCCCGCAGTTCTACTTCCGTACCACTGACGTGACCGGCGACGTGTCCCTGCCCTCTGGTGTTGAAATGGTAATGCCGGGCGACAACGTCTCCCTGGAAGTGAAACTGCTCAACACCATCGCTATGGAAAAGGGCCTCCGCTTCGCTATCCGTGAGGGTGGCCGTACGGTTGGCGCCGGGCAGGTTACTGAGATTCTTGATTAATACGCGAGTAATCGATAATAAAGTGACGGAGAAGGTTAGGCATATCTATGCCTAATCTTCTCATCATATACACACGGGCATAGCTCAAGTGGTAGAGCGACGGTCTCCAAAACCGTAGGCTGGGGGTTCAAGTCCTCCTGCCCGTGCAAATTATGTACAATGGAAAGGCTGAAACTTTACTTCATCGAAAGTTACAACGAGCTGGTTCACAAAGTGACCTGGCCAACCTGGGCCAATCTGCAGAGCAGTACGGTAGTGGTGCTGGTAGCTTCGATCATTCTGGCTCTGATCATTTTTCTGATGGACGTTTTTTCCAGGTCCGTCCTTGATCTGATCTATAGCCTGTAAACATTTTTTTAATTGGGTTAAAGGATCGTGATGTCTGAGGATAAAGAAAAGCAGGTACAGGAAGAAGAAACTTCTTCAGTTTCCCCTGATGAAAAGAAATGGTATTCCCTCCGGGTGATCAGCGGAAAGGAGCGTAAGATCAAAGAACGCATTGAGATGGAGGTCGAACGTTCCGGCTGGGGAAGCTTTATCACTCAGGTACTGGTTCCTACAGAAAAGGTCTACAAAATCCGAAACGGAAAAAAGGTGATCTCGGAAAGGAATATCCTGCCGGGGTATATCCTCATTGAGGCCATCCCCTCCATGCTGAGCGGAGAGATCATACAGGCCATTGCCAATATACCCAATGTCATCCATTTCCTGGGGCGCAACAACCCCATCCCCATGCGGCCGGCTGAGGCCAACCGCATGCTGGGCAAGGTCGACGAATCGCAGGAGGCCGGAGAGGCCATGATCGAGCCCTTTATAGTCGGGGAAACGGTCAAGATCATCGACGGGCCTTTCAGCGAATTCGTGGGAGATATCCAGGAAGTCAATGAAGAAAAGAAGAAGCTCAAGGTGATCGTGAAGATTTTCGGCCGCGGCACAGAAGTGGAACTCAACTTTGTTCAGGTAGAAAAGACATCCTAGTTGTATCCAGATATAACAATTTACCTTCGGTTTTCCTGCTGTCCAGCTTTTGTTCCGGCTATCCGGAAAGCGCTTCCCGAAAGCTGTTAGCAGGCCAACTTGAATAAAGCGAAAAAAATGGCTAAGGAAGTAGATGCTTTTATAAAATTACAGGTTAGAGGCGGTGCAGCGAACCCGGCGCCTCCGGTAGGCCCGGCACTCGGCGCCAAGGGGGTCAATATCATGGAGTTCTGCAAGCGTTTCAATGCGGAAACGCAGGAAAGGCAGGGCCAACTGCTGCCGGTCGTGATCACGGTGTTCAAGGATAAGTCCTTCACCTTTATCATCAAAACGCCGCCGGCGGCCGTTCAACTCCTGGAAGCGGCAAAGGTGAAAGGCGGCTCCCCGGAATCTAACCGCAAGAAAGTCGGCTCCGTAACCTGGGATCAGATCAGGGCGATAGCCGAAAATAAAATGCCGGACCTCAACTGCTTCACGGTCGAGTCCGCCATGAAAATGGTGGCCGGCACGGCGCGCAGCATGGGTATCACCATACAGGGGACGCCCCCCTGGGAAGGAGAACCGGCCAGCGACAACTAAACGGGAATTACGGAAGGGAGCCTCACTCCTTATGGAACGGGGCGTTAATCACCTCAAAACACGATAACAATGGCAAAGATCAGTAAGAAAAGAGCCGCTGCGGATAAAAAGATCGACAGGTCGAACTACTACTCTCTGGAAGAGGCCATGAAGCTCGTCAAAGAGATCAACCTGGTCAAATTCGACGCTTCCGTCGACCTCCACGTGCGGCTGGGAATAGACCCCCGTAAGGCCGACCAGGCCCTTCGCGGTACGGTGACCCTGCCTCACGGCACCGGCAAAACCAAGCGGGTGCTGGTTTTCTGTACGCCTGACAAGGTAGATGAAGCGCTGGCTGCGGGCGCTGATTATGCAGGCCTCGACGAGTACGTGCAAAAGGTTCAGGGAGGCTGGACGGACGTCGACGTCGTCATTGCTATGCCCCAGACGATGGTGCAGGTGGGCCGCCTGGGCAGGATACTCGGCCCCCGCGGCCTGATGCCCAACCCCAAGACGGGCACGGTCACTCAGGATGTCGCCTCGGCCGTTGCCGATGTCAAAGGCGGTAAAATCTCTTTCCGCGTTGATAAGTTCGGCATCATTCATTCTTCAATAGGGCGGGTATCCTTCACGCCGGAAAAACTGGCGGAGAACGCCGGTGAACTCATCACGGCCCTGCTTCGCATGAAGCCTTCTTCGGCGAAGGGGACTTACATGAAGTCCGTCACCGTGGCCAGTACGATGAGCCCTGGCATCCGCGTTGATGCGAAAGCATTGGTTAAGTAACTTTTCAAAACCTGAAAAGCAATGACAAAAGCAGAAAAAACCGCTACTATTGAGGCACTGAAGGAAAAGCTATCCTCTGTAGAATTTTTCTATCTGGCAGATTCTTCAACGCTGACGGTAGAGCAAGTCAATAAACTCAGAAGGTTGTGCTTCGAAAAGGGCATCGAGATGAAGGTGGTAAAGAACACCCTGGTCCGTAAAGCCATGGAAAGCGCTCCGGTGGAAAAGAACTACGCCGGCCTTTACGAAGCTCTTAAGGGGCCGACGGCTATACTGATATCGGATACGGCCAATGCTCCGGCGAAACTGATCAAACAGTTTCGCGAAAACAATGAAAAACCTGCCCTGAAGGCCGCCTATATCGATACGGACGTTTTCCTGGGTGACGACAAGCTGGAAGAACTGGCCAACCTCAAGTCCAAGGAAGACCTCATTGCCGAGATCATCGGGTTGCTCCAATCCCCGGCAAAGAATGTCATCGGCGCACTGCAGTCCGGCGGGCATATTCTCACAGGCTTGCTCAAGGCCCTGGAAGAACGGGGCGAGTAACCATAGGCTGCCGGCAGCCATTAAGCATGAACGCATGAGTTCATGGCAAATGCCGGCGGCAAAACAAATACGGCTTCCAAGCTGTACGCACAACATATTTCGTACAACTTATTAAAACCATTTAAAATGGCAGATCTTAAAGCTTTTGCAGAACAGCTGGTCAACCTCACGGTGAAAGAAGTGAACGAACTGGCTGGAATACTGAAGGACGAATATGGCATCGAACCGGCCGCCGCCGCTGTAGCCGTTGCCGGCCCCGTTGCCGGTGGTGGCGCCGCCGCCGCTGCTGTCGAAGAGAAAACCGAGTTCGATGTGATCCTCAAATCTGCGGGTGCAGGTAAACTCAAGGTGGTGAAAGAGGTGAAAAACCTGCTCGGCCTCGGCCTGAAAGAGGCCAAGGACCTGGTAGACGGCGCCCCGGGCACCATCAAGGAAGGGGCATCCAAGGATGAGGCTGAAAAGATCAAAGCAGTCCTCGAAGAAGCCGGCGCTGAAATAGAGATCAAGTAACGGCTGCTTTTACAACCGTCGGAAATGAGGGCTGCCACCCACATTTTTGGCGCAGAAGGCTTAGCGAGTTGTGTTACAACTGGCTAAGCCTATTGTCGTATAATAAAGTTTAGCAATATTGAACTTTTTGGTTTTTTTTGGGTATTATTACAGCATAGGTGGCTGATAGAAAGCTACTGGCTGCCGAAACAACAAACATTTTTTGCCAATGACGTCAAACGGTAAGGTACAGACCGCCGAAGAAAGGAGAGTAAGCTTCGGCAAAATTAAACTCCCCTCACCATACCCTGATCTTCTTGAAATCCAGCTAAAGTCCTTCCAGGAGTTTTTCCAGTTGGAAACAACCCCTGAGAACCGTATGAACGAAGGGCTTTACAAAGTGTTTCAGGAAAATTTCCCGATCACCGATGCCAGGAACATCTTTGTACTGGAATTTCTGGATTACTTCATCGACCCGCCGCGTTACACCATTGACGAGTGCATGCAGCGGGGCCTGACCTACAGCGTGCCGCTGAAGGCCAAGCTTCGGCTTTCCTGCAATGATGAAGAACACGTCGATTTCCAGACGATCGTACAGGATGTCTTTCTGGGGAATATCCCGTATATGACCCCCAAGGGCACATTCGTGATCAATGGTGCGGAGCGGGTTATAGTCTCTCAACTACACCGCTCGCCGGGCGTTTTCTTCGGGCAAAGTTTCCACCCCAATGGAACCAAGATTTACTCCGCAAGGGTGATCCCCTTCAAGGGCGCCTGGATGGAATTTGCCACCGACATCAATACGGTCATGTACGCCTACATCGACCGTAAGAAAAAGTTCCCGGTAACAACGCTGTTACGGGCCATAGGCTTCGATACCGATAAGGCCATCCTGGATATCTTCGGGCTGGCCGATGAAGTGCCCGCCACCCGGGATGCGCTGGAGAATGCCATCGGCAGGAAACTGGCCGCCCGTGTGCTTCGCAGCTGGGCGGAAGACTTCGTGGATGAAGATACCGGCGAAGTGGTTACCATCGAACGGAACGAGATCATCCTGGAACGCGATATCGTCCTCGACGAAGATAATATCGAGCTGATCCTGGAAGCAGATACCGAGACGGTCATCCTCCAGAAAGATGATATCGACCAGGATTACTCCATTATATACAATACCCTCCAGAAAGACCCCTCCAGCTCGGAAATGGAGGCCGTACAGTACATCTACCGGCAATTGCGGGGCACCGACCCGCCGGATGAAGAAACGGCCCGCGGTATCATCGACAAACTCTTCTTCTCCGATAAGCGCTACAACCTCGGAGAAGTAGGCCGCTACAAGATCAACCGCAAGCTTGAACAGGAGATCGACCGCGACCTGCTCGTCCTCACCAAGGAGGACATTATCGCTATCGTCCGTTATCTGGTCAGCCTGATCAACCAGAAAGCCGAAATCGACGATATCGACCACCTGAGCAACCGCCGGGTCCGTACCGTAGGGGAACAGCTTTACGCTCAGTTCGGCGTGGGCCTGGCCCGCATGGCGCGCACGATCCGTGAACGGATGAACGTCCGCGATAATGAGGTCTTCACCCCGATCGACCTGATCAACGCCAGGACCTTGTCTTCCGTTATCAACTCCTTCTTCGGAACGAGCCAGCTGTCCCAGTTCCTGGATCAGACCAACCCCCTGTCTGAGATCACGCACAAACGCCGGATTTCCGCCCTGGGGCCGGGCGGCCTGTCCCGCGAACGCGCCGGCTTTGAAGTGCGCGACGTACACTACTCCCACTACGGCCGCCTGTGTACCATCGAGACGCCGGAAGGCCCGAATATCGGCCTGATCTCCACTCTCTGCGTACATGCCAAGGTGAACAAGATGGGCTTCCTGGAGACGCCCTACCGCCGGGTAAGCGACGGGTCGGTAGAAATAGAGACGGAACCTATCTACCTCTCGGCCGAAGGCGAAGACTTTATGAAGATCGCTCAGGCCAACGCCCCCCTCAACGAGGAGGGCGGCTTCGAATCCGACCGTATCAAATGCCGCGAACACGGAGACTTCCCGGTGCTCGGCCCGGAAGAGATCGAATATATGGACGTGGCCCCGAACCAGATCGTAGGGGTCTCCGCTTCCATGATCCCCTTCCTGGAAAACGATGATGCCAACCGGGCCCTGATGGGTTCCAACATGCAGCGCCAGGCCGTTCCTCTGCTGCGCCCGCATTCTCCGGTGGTAGGCACCGGACTGGAGGGTAAAGTCGCCCGCGACTCCCGCATGCTGATCAACGCCGAAGGGGATGGCGTAGTAGAATACGTGGACGCCAATGAGGTCATCATCCGTTATGACCGTACGGACGAGGAACAACTGGTGTCCTTCGAGGATAACCGCAAGGTGTACAAACTGATCAAATTCCGGCGGACTAACCAGGGAACCTGCATCAACCTGAAGCCCATCGTCAAGCGGGGGCAGCGGGTGGTCAGAGGGCAAATCCTCTGCGATGGCTACGCCACGGACAAAGGAGAGCTGGCCCTGGGCCAGAACCTCAAAGTGGCCTTCATGCCCTGGAAAGGGTATAACTTTGAAGACGCCATCGTACTGTCCGAACGAGTCGTACAGGAAGATATCTTTACTTCCGTCCATATCGAACACTTCGAACTGGATGTCCGGGATACCAAACTCGGCGAGGAAGAACTGACCAATGATATTCCGAACGTCAGTGAAGAAGCTACCAAAGACCTCGACGAAAATGGCATCATTCGCGTCGGGGCCTGGGTGAAAGAAAGCGATATACTCATCGGCAAGATCACCCCGAAAGGGGAATCAGACCCGACGCCGGAGGAAAAGCTGCTGCGCGCTATTTTCGGCGATAAGGCGGGAGATGTCAAGGACGCTTCGCTGAAAGCGCCTCCCTCTACTTCCGGTATAGTCATCGACAAGCAGCTCTTTGCCCGCGCCAAAAAGGATAAAGTCCAGAAGGCGCAGGAAAAAGAATTGCTGACCAAGCTGGAAGACCAGCATAAGATCGCTCTTAACGAACTGAAGACCATCCTGATCGACAAGCTGCTCGTCCTGGTTAAGGACAAGGTGTCTCAGGGTGTGAAGAGCATCTACAACGAACCGCTCATTCCGAAAGGCACCAGGTTTACGCAGAGCGCCCTGCGCGAGGTGGATTATACCAGCGTGGACTACAGCAACTGGACGGACAACGCCAAGTCTAACGAGCTCATTGCCAAACTGCTGCACAACTACAGCATCAAAGTCAATGAGGAAGTAGGCCGCTACAAGCGCGAAAAGTTCAACATCAGCATCGGGGATGAACTGCCGGCAGGCGTACTGAAACTGGCAAAGGTTTATATGGCCAAGAAGCGCAAACTGCGCGTGGGCGATAAACTGGCCGGCCGCCACGGTAATAAGGGTATCGTTTCCCGGATCGTCCGCATCGAGGACATGCCTTTCCTCGAAGACGGCACGCCGGTCGATATCGTGCTGAACCCGCTGGGCGTACCTTCCCGGATGAACCTGGGCCAGATTTTCGAAACCGTACTGGGCTGGGCCGGCGAAAAGCTCGGCATGAAGTTCGCCACGCCGATCTTCGACGGCGCCAGCAAGGAGGAGATCGACGAGTACA
>CAZAXA010000288.1:0-8114 GCA_964488965.1 uncultured Phaeodactylibacter sp.
CTGATCAAGGTATCCGCCCCCTTTGACATGAACCCCATCTACTGTACTCATGACCTCGGCGGCCTGATGCAGGCCAGGAAGGTCAGGTACGTACTCAACCAGAACAACAATTTTGTTTACTGTGCCATGGTGGTCAATGCCTGCAGCCTTATCCTGAACAGGTTTTACGGGCAAAACATCAATGTCAACCTCCCTTTTGCAGTTTCCATCCAGCCTGAGGGCAGCCCGCTGGAAAGGCACTACAAGACCCAGCTCGATACGCAGTACGTCGATATCAAACCGCTCAAACCGCTCAAACCGCTGACGCAGGAGCAGATCAACAGCATGCTGAGCAACATCTATGATATCAAGCTGTGGCTGGAGCACCTTCCCCCGGAAAATTTCGAATTCCAGGGCTTCGTCATTGGAACCCTCATCGATATCACCGAGGAGGAAGCTCTTTCGCGCCTCAAGTACAGCCTGCTGGAAAGGGACGCCGTAGTGAACCCCATGAAGATCAATCGGCTTCAGCACCTGGTGCGTACTTTTTTCAACCTGCCGGAACTGAGGCTGGGCGTAACGGCGATCGACTACCCGGTAGATAACAACTTTTCTCACAAATACAAAATCCGCTTCGACTTTCTGGCCAAAAAGCACGAGTGCCTCCTTTCGCCGGAGAATAAGAACTCGATCTATGAAAAAGCCTGCCGCTTCCGGGAGGTATTGCTGATCGAGGACCTGCGGGAGGTGAACAATAAGACCCCCATAGAGAAAGACCTGCTCCGGGAGGGCATCCACAGCATCATCGTCGCTCCTCTGTTCAATAAAGACGAACAGGTGATCGGCCTGCTGGAGATCGGCTCCCCGCGGCCTTTTGAGCTGCACAGTTTTATCGAGCTGAAGTTCAAAGAGATCACCGGCCTGTTCAGCATGGCGGTGGAACGCAGCCGGGAAGAGATCGACAACCGGGTTGAGGCCATCATCCGCGAGCAGTACACCGCCGTGCACCCCAGCGTGGAATGGAAGTTTGTCGAGACTTCCTACAACCTGCTGGAGAAGCGGGAAAAAGACCCCAAAAATGCAGTGGCGGACCCCATCATCTTCCATGATGTTTACCCCCTTTACGGGCAGGCCGACATCGTCAGCTCTTCGGAAAAACGCAACTATGCCATACAGGCTGACCTTGCCGACAACCTCCGGCGGGTTTCCCGCATCCTGCAGCAAGGTATTCAACTGGGCAGGTTCCCCCTCCTCAACCAGTATCTCATGAGGGTAGAACGGGACCTCAAAGGGCTGGAGGAGGAATTCAACTCCAATGACGAATCCCGGATAGTGGACTGGCTACAGTCCGCAATACACCCTCTGTTTTCCGACCTGAGGGAAAAATACCCCGGCCTGGCCGGCCCCATCTCGAGCTATTTCAACTACCTCGACCCGGAGCTGGGCATCGTCTACCGTGAACGGAAGGCCTATGAAGACAGCGTCTCCATGATCAACAACGCCATTGCCGGCTATCTGGAACAACAGGAGAAGGAAGCCCAGAAGATCCTGCCTCACTATTTTGAAAAGTACAAAACGGACGGGGTGGAATACGACCTCTACGTCGGGCAATCCCTCCTGAGAAGGGGCAGTTTCAGCATGATGCACCTCAGGAACCTGCGCCTCTGGCAACTGATCGACATGTGTGAAGTGGCGCGAATGGTGGAGCAGATGCAGGGACAGTTGCCCGTCCCCCTGAAGACGGCCCAGCTGATCTTCGCCTACAGCGCCCCGCTTTCCATCCGTTTCCGCATGGATGAAAAGCAGTTCGACGTGGACGGGGCCTATAATGTGCGCTATGAAATCCTCAAGAAGCGCATCGACAAGGCCCTCATTGCCGGCTCCGACGAGCGGCTGACCCAGGCCGGCAAGATCGCCATCGTTTACCTCCAGGAGAAGGACCGCCAGGAATACCTCGAATACTTCGATTTCCTGATCCACGAAGGATACATCACCGGGGAAGTGGAAGAACTCATGATCGGCAGGCTTCAGGGCGTACAGGGCCTGCAGGCGCTCCGGGTGACGGTGAAGGTGTGAGGGACGGGACGGGGCTGGGGCGTCTGGGTTTTTTACCCGGCTGAGCGCAACGAGGACGGGCT
This sequence comes from uncultured Phaeodactylibacter sp., assembly GCA_964488965.1. Taxonomy (GTDB): domain Bacteria; phylum Bacteroidota; class Bacteroidia; order Chitinophagales; family Saprospiraceae; genus JACJXW01. The sequence continues at coordinate 2,118 of CAZAXA010000288.1, forward strand.
GGGTTCCTGGTTGCCCTAACCCAAGTTCGATATGCGGGCCCCGGCTTCCTAACGATCCGGCATTTCGGTATTTTGGCGTTTCGGTATTACGGCCACAAAACCGAAACGCCGCAAGGCCATAAAACCGGGTTGGGGGCTACATGCCGAAGATCGGCTAGCATAACACCTAAACACCTAAACACCCAAACACCCAATAACCACCCGCCCCCGTCAATAGATATTCAGGCTGTAGCTGATGCCGAACACGACGACCGTGGCGATGACCCCCCACATAAAGATGGTATAGCAGATGCGCAACTGCCGGTATTTTCTGCCCAGGGAATGGCCCAGGTAGTACAGGTCGCGCATGATCGACCCTTCGAGGTTTGTATCGTCTGCGACCACCTGCTGCATGCCTTCCTGGTATTCGGCAAAGGTCATTCTGTAGAAATTGCCGAAAAAGAAGAGGTTGGAGCGCCCGCCCGCGATATTTTCCCTGCTGGTATAGCCCATCATTTTAATGGGGCGGGTGGCCAGGGTGGCGAAGATCATGGAGGTCAGGCAGGTAGCCAGCAGGGTTCCCATGGGGATCAGCAGGAACAGGTTGCTCCGCACGTAGGAAGCGGCAAGCGGCATGACGATGGTGATGATGAGGGCATTGACGCTGAGCATGATGTTGGCCTTGTTGTCTGCCAGGTTGCTCAGGTCGAGGTGGTTGCGCAGGGCGGTTTTAAACATCATCTGGGCGCTTTTGCTGGCTGAGATGGGCCCCACGCCTGGTTTGGAGGATTCTTTTTCCACTTTCTTTTTATCTTTTTTTTCGGGTTTCTGCTCCTTGTGCCTGAGTTTCTTGAGGCGCTGCCGGTTCAATTCCCATTGAGCGCCGTACAACTCTATGGCGGCCGGAGTGAAATACTCATGGTCTTTGACGAACTTGAAATTCAGTTCATACCATTCCCCGTCGTCATAGGTATGGTTGAGGAAAACGGCCCATTCGTACCGCAGGTCTTCCAGGGAGTCGAAGTAATCCTCTCTGCCCAGGTTGCTGAGGTCGGCGTCCTTTATGACGGCCTCCAGCTTGCTCCCCGGATATTTGGGCGGGTAGGTGGCGTCGATGAGCAGGAGCACCTGTTCGATCTTATCCTCCGGATAATCACATTTTTCCAGGAATACCCTGGCGATCTGGCAACTGATGGCTTCGTGCCCTTCATAGGATTCCGTGAAGCCGGTGTCGTGGAAGAGGGCGGCAAGATCCAGCAGTTCCTGTTCTTCCTCCGTAAGGCCCATCGAATTTGCCAACTCCCGGGCTGCGTCCCGCACTTTGAACGTATGCTGCAGGCTATGGTATCGGTGGTCTTCGGTGAGTTTCTCCTCCAGAAGCCTCCTTACGTAATGCTCGGCAGCCGCGACGATAGTCTTTTGAGCCATTTTGTTCATTTTACCGGCTTTTCGTTGATCGAAGCAGGGAATTTTTTAACGATTCCACTAATAAGCTACTAAATTGTAACTTTTTAGGCAATTGTGTAACAATTTTTCCTTCTACTTGTCAAAGAACCACGAAAAAACGGCTCATGAAAACTTTCCTCACTAAGAGATGGATCATACTGGCAATGCTGGCGGTTGGGCTTTGTGAAAGCGCCGCATTGGCCCAGGAAGAAGGCGCCGCGCAGGAAGGGCCTGCGCCGGGAGTTTACAAAGTCAACCGCTGGATAAGCGGGGGTATCGCCCTGACGGGGGTGGCCACCAACAGCATCGCCCACGGCCGCCTGAGGAATAAACCGGGCATAACCGAAGAGCAAGTCCGGAACATTGCCGCCCGGGGGGTCAACCGTTTCGACCGCTGGGGCCTGCGCCAGAATCCTTTCCGGAAGGACGAGGCCCACGAAATTTCCGACCACATACTGTACACCTCGGTTGTCCTCCCCTTTTTGCTGTTTCTGGACAAGGATATCCGGCAGGACTGGCTGGACATCGGCCTGATGTATGCCGAGGCGCAGGCCATCAACTCCAACCTGTATGGGTGGAGCCCGCTGGGGCCTGCCTTTGTGGAGCGCTACCGGCCGGCCGTCTACTACGAGGAGCTTCCGCTCAGGGAGCGCAATTTCGGCAACCTGCGCAACTCCTTTTACAGCGGGCATGTGGGTTCTTCGGCTACGGCCACTTTTTTTGCCGCCAAGGTATATTCGGATTACCATCCCGGCCTGGGCGGCAAAAAATTCCTGCTGTTCGGGCTGGCAGGCCTGCCGCCGGCACTGGTGGGTTACTATCGTATAAAAGCCCTGAAGCATTTCCCGACGGATGTGATCGCCGGAGGGCTCATCGGCGCCGGCCTGGGTATCCTTATCCCCGAATTACACCGGCGCGCTCATCACAGGGCCAGCTTTTCAGCCATATACGACGAGCAGGCCAAGGGGCTGGGGCTGGTTTACCGTTTTTAATTTTGCCGCCCCCAAAACTTTATATTATCTTAATCGCCGTTCAACCAATCGCTCCGGCACATAATGGACGGCAATCTGTTTCTCATCGGCCAGCTCATCATAGCCCTGCTGGCCCTGGGGCTGACCAGCAGCCTGTACTATGGGTTGTCGCACGCCCTGCGGCGGCTGCACCTGCCCGCTGTGCAAAGGGAACAGCTCCTGCGCCTCATCGTCACGGGCATCACCTTCTGGCTGGCCATCCTGGCCCTGCTGGCGAACATGGGTTTTTTTTACGAACCCGGCGCTTCGGCCGAACGGCTGTTGCTGGCCTTTGCCCTGCCTCTTGCCATAATCCTCCTGCTGTTGTTTTCCCGCTTTTTTGCCCTGATGCTGCGCGTGCTCCCCATCCGCTGGCTGGCCTATTTCCAGGCCTGCCGCATCGTCACCGAACTGTTCTTCTGGATGGGTATGAAGGGCGGTTTCGTGCCCCCGCAGATGACCTTCGAATGGCTGAATTACGATATCGTCGTAGGCATCACCGCCCTGATGGCCGGTTATGTTTTTTTCAGCCAGGGCCGCCACCGGCGGCTGGAGGGCGTCATCTGGAACGCTTTCGGCAGCATTTCCATCATCAATGTACTGGCCCTCAGCCTTTTTTCCCTGCCCGGCCCTTACCTGCTCTTCGCCACCGTTCCGGACGGCGCCTTCCTGGCCCTTACCCCTTTCGTCTGGCTGCCGGGCTTCATCTTTCCGATCGCCCTGGCCGCTCACATCTTTTCGTTGAAGAAATTGCTCTTCCAGCGGCAGAACCCGGCCCGGCGTTTCCTGAAGCGAAAGGGTATAACAAAATAGTGCCGAAGCGGCGCATAACCACTTCGGCACTATTGCCGGAAAACTGAACCGCTACCGGCTTACAGCTTCTCCGACCGGAAGGCAACTTTGATGTTGTACCCGGCATAGGGCTGCAGGCCCGGCGCTTCCACCTTCTGCCGGTTCAGGCTCTGCCCGATGTACGCCTTGATGTACTCGCTGTCGCTGACGACGTCGAGAACGATGATCTCATGGTTCTCATTGACGGTGAAATGGATGAAGGCATAGGTCTCGGCAATGCCTTGTTTGCTCAGCTCAGGGGCTTTGATCAACTTCGCTACTTCCTTGCGCAGCTCGGAATTGGGAGTAAAACCGGCAGGATTGGCAAAAGCAAAGCCGCCAGCAAGGAAACAGAGGGCCAGAACGAAACTAATACGGAAGGTTTTCATGATAAAAGATTTAGGGTTCAACAATCGGGTATATAAGCGCAGGCAATAAGCATTGAACCCGGCAACTGGCGCCGCCGGCCCATACCCCTGCCTGACATGAAATATTTGAAGGGGTAATTTCTCTGATCGGTAATTTCCTGTTTTTTCGCCCTGATGTGTATTCAGATATAAAGACGGATATTCCAACGAATTAGTTGCACGGGATGACGGCCGGAAATGGATGGTTTCTATCAACTTCCGCTTTTCAAGGATAAGCGGGCCTCAGGTATCCACTTAAGGGCCTTTTGCTGCTATGAAACCTTCCGGCCGGGGTTGGGGCTGTGCTTACCTGGCCAGGGCACGGTGGCAAACCGCAGCCCGGCAGGCTTTATGGTTATTGCATCATACAAAAAAGCAGGACGAATAAGAAAAGGGAAATGTTGGGGCGGCGATACCGGAATCAGGCTCTTTGGACAACGCACTGCCAAATCAGGCATGAGTGCTGGCACTTTATCCAAAAACCGCTCAATTTGCGGGGCGGGATCCAAAAGGGCCCATTTTCATTCATTAAAACCTTGATCATGATGAAGACAATCTATCGGCTTGCCGTGCTGGCGGCCTTCGTCCTGCCCGCTCTCCCAACGGCCGCCCAATGCGGGTTCAAATCGGATATCAACCTGGAGCCGCAGGACGACGACGGGGTTTATTGCCCTTATGACACTTTAAAGATGAGCATAGTTGAGCCTTTCGACAGCTTCCAGTGGTATTACAATTTTGACGGCGCCACCGGCAACCTGACGCCCATCGGCGGCGCCAACGGCCCCGTACTGGAGATCCTTATCGGCGATTACGGCTACGCCTTCTTCTTTGTCGAGCTCACCCGCGGCGCCTGCACCGAGCTCAGCGAACCGGTAGTGATCGACAGTTGGGTTTTTGCCCCGGTGGCCGTTCAGCACGACCCGCAGAGCGAATATTGCAATGGCGACTCCACGCTCATCACCAATGCTTTTGGCGCCTATGCCTCCTACCAGTGGCTGCGGGATTATGAACCCATCGAGGGGGCTACCGGCCCGGAATACTGGGTGAGGGAAAGCGGTACCTACGTTCTCACGGCCTCCCCCTTTGAATGCCCCGAACTGACCCTTAGCAGCGGCATCGGCCCCAGCTTCACCTTCACCGGCCCGGAGGTTCCCGTCATCAGCTGGGATGGCGCCCTGCTGACGGCGAGCTCCGGCCCCTCCTATCAGTGGTCGCTCAACGGCATGCCCATCCCCGGCGCCACCGGCCAGAGTTTCGAGCCGGAAGAAAGTGGCGTGTACACTGTCACCGTGAGCGACGGCAGCGGCTGTACGCCCACTTCCGCCCCCGTCGCCATTACCATCTCCGGGCTGGAGGGGCCGGCCTGGGCACGGGAGTTCAGAATATTCCCAAACCCCCTGGGGGAAGCGCTCACCGTAGCGCCTCCTCAGGATGCCGCCTTTGATCTGCAACTGCTGGATGCTCAGGGAAAAGAAGTGCAGCGGCAGGCCGGCAAAGGCTCCCTCGTTATCGATACCAGAAACCTGAAGAAAGGGATATACCTCTGCCAGGTCTTTTACCGGGGAGAGGCGGCCACTTTCAGGCTGGTGAAGCCCTGAGCCGTTCAGATGGAAGGCACTTTGAAAGTGCCTTCCATCTAATATCCGGAAGACCTAAAACTTTCCTATCTTACTGGCCCAAAGCCAGGAGAGGCGTTTTACACAGCCGCTACAGCAAAAGGAGGGGAAAATATTAAAATGACCCTTGACATATGATCGCAGCAACCATTGATACTTCCAAAGAGGAAATCCGGCGCCTCTTCAGGGCCCAGCGCGCCAACCAGCAGGCCGTGGCCCAAACCAGCGCCCGCGAACGCATCGCCAAACTCCGGCGGCTGCATCAAGCGCTGATGCAGTACCGGCAGGAAATCCGCGACGCCTTATACCATGACTTCCGGAAGCCCCCCATGGAGACGGACCTCTCGGAGATATTCGCCGTCACCTCCGAGATCAAGCACACCATCCGCCGCCTGAGGCGGTGGATGAAGCCGCGGGCTGTTGCGTCTCCATTGACATTACTGGGCTCCCGTTCCTACATTCAGTACCAGCCCAAAGGGATGGCGCTGGTCATCGCCCCCTGGAACTTTCCGGTCAACCTCACCTTTGCCCCTATGGTTTCGGCCATTGCCGCCGGCAACTGCGTCATGCTGAAGCCCTCGGAAAATACGCCCCATTCCTCGGCGGTCATGGGTAAGATCGTCAAAGAGGCCTTTCCGGAGAACGAGGTGGCGCTGGTGGAAGGGGCCCTGGAAACGTCACAGGCATTGCTGGAGCTGCCCTTCAACC
>CAZAXA010000289.1:0-8050 GCA_964488965.1 uncultured Phaeodactylibacter sp.
ATCCGGGCAAATTGCCCGTCGCCGGTATCTTCCGACTGTATGGCCCTGACCAGCATCTCGGCCTGCGCCTTGTAGGGGATGCTGTCGAACATGCTCATCTGGTATTCGGCGGTTTCCAGGCCTTCGATGGGAAGTCTGCGCTGCTGGGCCATCTGCATCAGCTCCATCTCGTAGGAGACGACCTCAGCGTCTTCACCGCCCCCCATCGAGAACATATCTTCGCCGCCCAGGGCGGAGAGGAACATGGGCTTGATGCGCTCCAGGAACATGATGGGCAATCCGATCTCTTCGAAATGCCCTTTGACCAGAGCGTAGTCCTCCTCGCTCAGCAGGTCGCTCAGCGTGGTGTCGTTGGCCATGAAGGCCTTCATCATGAGCGGCATCAGCTTGGTGAAGTCCATCATTTCTTCCATGTCTATCTCAAAGACGACCTGCCCGGCCTTGCCGAAAGAGGCTTTGGTGGCTTCCGTCAGGAAAAAATCCTCCCTGCCGATCATGTGGATGGTGCCGAAAAGATAGGAAGGCTGCTGCAGGCCCCTGCCGCTGATCTCCCAGAGCAGGGAATTTTCTTCGGCAGTAGGGGCGTATTGGGCAGAACCGGGCTGCCCCCAGGAAGCAACAGCCATAAAGGACAGGAAAAGGGAATAACAAAATCTTTTCATGCTTTGATTTTAAATAGAACACGCAATTCTTTGAAAAACAAAAAAACGGGCGTTCGGTTGCTTTGCCGGGGATTATCAGGCAAATCCCAAATCAAAAATTCGCTGCCACCTGCGCCCTTCCCGTATGCACCATCCGGGCTTCCCCCGTTTTCCTGCCCTCATAGCTGATGCTGAGCTGAATGTTCCGCGCCAGTTGCCGGTCCAGGCTGAGGTTCCACAGGAAATTCCGGCCGCGCTGCAGCCCGTTGAGCATAGCGAAGCCCGCCGGCGAGTTGGGGTTGCCTTCAAATTTGACCTGCACATAGGATACGCGTAGCTGTATCGTGCTTTGGGTGGAGCGGTTGTAGCGGGCTTCCAGCCTGAGGTCATGGCGGCGGGCGGATTCGCCGCCCTGTTCCGGGGCGTTCTCATCAAGTTGGTACTGGTACTTCAGCGTGGTGCGAAAATCCTTGCCTGGCAGGAAAGACAGCTCCGGGGAAAGGCTCAGCGACCCGATGCGGAAGTCCTTGTTGTTGAAGAACTCCGAATCGCTGGTACGCAGGCTCTGGGTGAGCGACATGCGGGCGCTCCAGCTGCGCGAGATATTCCAGCGGCCCTGAAGGTAGCGCTCGCTGTTGCGGCGGCTTTCGAAGCCGGAAGTCTGCACGAACTTGTTGCGGTTGTCGGCCATGCCGAGCTGAAGGTCGTAGGTGGGGTCGGCCTGGTTGAAGAAGAGCACATTGCGGATGTTGGAGGTGACGGCCACCAGGGCGGTGTCCGCCACATTGAGCTGGAAGGGGTTGTAGGGCGTGACGCCCTCCGCCTGCCGGGTCTTGCGCTTGATGCTCAGAGTGGAAATGGTGGACAGGCGGGACAGGAAGCGGCGCAGGCCCTCCTGATCGTACCAGATAGCCTTGGGGTTGAGGCGCAGGCTCTGGTTGAGGTTGACGTTGTCGGTGCGGATAAAGTCATCCGTGATGGCGGTGATGCGCACGTAATCCGCCAGGTCCTGGAAGGGAGCTATTTCCATCTCATTGGGCTGAATGATGCCGTCGTTGTTGTACAGGGAATCCAGCCAGATGTAGCTGCCTTCGCCCGGATTGACGCGCACGTAGGTAAATTCCACTTTGGGTTCCTGGCCCGATCCGATCTCATAGGTGGTGGCCGCCTGAAGGGCGCCTCTGATCAGGCCCAGGTTGAGGTCGGAGCGGCCGAGGAAGGTCTCCCCCGGTTCCTGGCTGGTACTACCGGGCTTGTCGATCAGCAGCTTGCGGTAGGTGAGGTTGCCGGCCAGTTGCAGGCGGTTCTGCCGGCCGCGCAGCTCCCAGGTGCCGTTCACGTTGGCTTCGGTAGCGGTTGTTCCGGCTTCAAAGGCTTCAGCTACCGGAGCATAGTCGGTGCGCCGGCTGAAACTGGCGCCGTACTTGTACTTTTCCTGCGACTGGTTTTCGGCAAAAAAGCGGTAGCGGTTATAATAGAAGCTGCTGGCCAGCAGGGTGTCGGCGCCACCGCTGAACCTCCGGCTTTTTTCCTGCTCGCCGTAGGCGCCGATACGCAGGCCGCCCAGTTGGGGAAAGATGCGGGCGATGGCGCCCCGGGGCCTCAGGAAGCGAGTGCGTTGCCCCTGGTTTTCCGTAAGCAGGAGGCTGCCGTCGAGGTCTACCTCCCAGTTGCGGGCCAGGCTGCGCAGGCGCAGCTGATGGCGGGCGCCGGTGTAGAGGGTATCGCGCAGGAAGCTGCTGAATCCGTAGCTGAGGCTGCCCAGGCCTGCCCGGCGCAGGCTGAGGCCTGCCCTGCCGATCTGTTCCCGGGCGCGCTGCACCTGCCCCACGCCCTGCACATTGGCCAGGTTCCAGTCGCGCAGGAATTCCGGGTTGCGGTAAGGGTTGAGGGGTTCGAAGTTCTCATGGACGAATTCGTAGCTCAGGTTGGAAGCCAGCTCCCATCCGCTGCTGTCACGCCCCAGGGCAAAGGTGCGGCTGAACTCGGTGAAAGCGGCCAGCCCCAGGTCGTCGCCGCTGTCCAGGCCGGAAAAGCGGTTGAGGTCATTCCGGCTGAGGGCCAGCTCGGTGGTGAGGCTCGAATTTTTGGAAAAGCCGTAGCGGCCGCCCAGCGTCAGCATTTGCTGCTGCCGGGGCGCTACCAGTTGCACTACAGGTTCGTAATCGCCCAGCGGGCGGCAGTCCGGCCCGAAGCCCACCCAGCGGTAAACGCGCTCGTTGGCGGCCTGCTCGCTGTCGAGCACATACTGGCCGTTGCCGTCCCCGGTGAAAGAGAAAGCCGCCGTGTAGCGGGCGCTGTCGGGATTGACGGTGAATGCCAGGTAGCTGATCAGGGTATCCTGCAGGCCGCAGCGGATGAGGGTATCCCGCAATTGGTAGGACGCCCGGTAGGGTACGAATTCCTCCAGGGTATCGATGCCGGAGGAGAGGGCGCCGCTGAGGTCGTCGCCGGCCCGGCTGAGGATGCGCTTCTGTTCGTCGCTCAGCCCCAGCTCGCCGGTGGCGTTCTTGCTGTCCTGCTGGTTGAAGAAGTTGAAATCCAGGCGCAGTTTGCCCCGCTCGTAGGCGGCGCCGGCGGCATAAAGGGAGCGCACATAGCTCTGGTCGGAGTATTCGAATTCGGCGGTGATGCGGCTGTCCTTGGTGACGAGGCGCTTGTTGGTGAAGGTGATTTCCCCCCGGTTGTAATCGATGACGTAGTCCTCTTCCAGCCCCCGCCGGAGCAGTTCGCCGTCGAGGAAAACCTTTTCCGTTCCGGCCAGCACGATGATAAAGCGTTCGCCCTCGGCGCCGCGCAGCTTGTAGGGGCCCTGGTTGCCTTCGATGGCGGGGATGAGGTTGCGGGTGAACTGCCCCCGGGAGATAGCGATACTGGCGGCGCTGCTCAGGCTGCCTTCCCCGATCTGGCTGGTATTGCTGAAAGTGGCGCCCTGCAGCTTTTTGAAGTAGTTCATGAAATAGCTGTTGGGGCGCTGCAACTCATAGTCGCCCGCGGTGAGCCGGTTATTGCCTTTTTTTAACTGTATAAAAATGCGGTCGAACTCGCGGAGCTGTTGGGTGTTGCCCTCCGGCTGGAGGGGGATGTTCTCGTCAGTGATGGCCGCGAGGATCTCTACGCCCTCGCCCAGCTCGCCGGCGAGCTGGAGGTTGAAGCTGGAGTTGAGCACCAGGTCCTGGTTGTTGCCGAAAGAGATGCCGCGGGTGAAGTTGCCGTTATAGTCCAGCCCCTTGAAATCGAGAAGGGCCTCGTCTTCCTGTTCGTAGGGGTTATAGGCAATGCCGATGAGGCCGTTCTCCTGCAGGCTGGCCTGGCTGGTGTCCAGGTGGCTGTATGGCCGTCCCAGGTTGTAGGGGAGGACGCGGTAACGGAGCAGCAGGCTGTCGAACCGCATTGCCGGGGGTTTCAGCCGGAGCAGGTTGTCATCCAGAGTATAAAGGGCCGTATCGAGAGGCTGTCCGTTGCGGGCATCCAGGATTTGGAAGGAGGAGTAAAGGATACTCAGGCTATCGAGCAGGATGGCCTCCGGGCGGGGCGCGATCAGGCGCTCCCGGCGGTTGTCCGGCAGGGGGGACTGCGCCGATAGGCTGGAAACCACATGGAAAAGCAGCAATATGTATAGCCCGGTTTTTCTCAAATCGTATGCTTTTGAGGTTTCGTAAACCTCAGAGGCTTGCGAAACCTCAGAGGAACGCACATCAATGTACAAAGAGATGCACTGGCCGCCATCCGGATCATACAAAAAACGTGAAATAACGAGGGAAGTTATCTGGCGCCGGCGCTCAGAAGGGAAAAAAGCCCCGGCGTGACAAAAAACAGAAAGGGCAACACTGATTGCCCTTTCCGCAAGAAATCACCCGACTGTTGTGTTGGCTGTTGAGTGACAGGCACTCCAGCCAGATCACTCATCAGCTCTTAATATTCAACACTTTTGACGCAAAAAGGCTGCCAAAGTATTGTTTTGACGCTGTAATTTAATACAAATTAACATTTTGAGTGTACGCAGGCGAAAAATTAGCACAAATTTTGCTGCCTGGCGCCGCCTTGGGCAAATGTGCTTTTGGCCCGCCGGAGAGGCCGCGCTGAAGCATTAAAAAAATTGATCCTCTGGCCTGGAGACAGAATCTGTCAAAGAAGGAAAATTTTAATTGAATTTGTCTGTGCACAGATATTTCACTTTTCACTAAATTTGTCTGTCAGAGCTTTAAGGTTTTCCTGTTCTAAACTGAAAATGAGGGCCCTGGCTGAGGCCCCCACCTCACTGGAAGTGCTGGTTACATACCTTCTTTTTGAATCCGCTTTGCCTGTACCAGAAACTCAAAGACATTTCTTTGGATACGCAGGAGCCTGCTGCTTTGCAGTCTCCCATAGACTGATGATTATTGCATTTATGCCCGTGAGCTTTAAAAAACCTTGCTTATGCAAAGATTTACTTTACTACTCCTCATTGCTTTCGCCGCGCTTACAGCAGTAGCCCAGACTACTGATGTACAGAACTACCGCACCATTGACGGTAGCTACAACAATCCGGACAATCCCGACTGGGGAGCGGCGGGCGCCCACCTGCGGCAGTTCACCGGCGTAGGATACGCCAATTTCATTGACGAGCCTGCCGGCGCAGGCCGGCCTAATCCCCGGGAGATCAGCAACCGTCTTTTCGCCCAGGACGGCCTGCTGAACGACCCCCTGGCCCTCAGCGACTTCTGCTGGGTATGGGGCCAGTTTATCGACCATGACCTCGGCCTGACCCCCGACGGCAGCGAGGACGCCAGCATCCCTGTCCCCCGGGGCGACCCCTGGTTCGACCCCTTTAACACCGGGCAGATGATGATCCCGATGAAGCGGAATATATTTGACCCCGCTACGGGTACGAATATTTTCAACCCGCGCCGGCATCCCAATATGATCAGTGCCTTCATCGACGGCTCCGGGGTCTATGGTTCTGACAGCCATCGCGCCAACTGGCTGCGTACTTTTTCCGGAGGCAAGCTGAAAACCTCGGCGGGAAACCTGCTGCCTTTTAATACTTACAACGGCGAGCGGGACACGCCCATCGACCCCAATGCCCCGCATATGGATAACCCGGTGGGCATCTCGGATAAAATCTTCGTCGCCGGCGATGTCCGGGCCAATGAAAATCCCCTGCTGTTGAGCTTCCATACGGTATTCGTCCGCGAGCACAACCGCCTGTGCGACGAGCTGGCGGAACAACATCCGGACTGGACGGATGAGCAGCTCTATCAGCATGCCCGCAAGATGGCCGGCGGCTTCATTCAGTCTATCGTCTACAACGAATGGCTGCCGGCCATGGGCGTCAACCTGCCGCCCTATTCCGGCTATAATCCGGCTACCCATCCGCAACTGATGAATGTCTTTACCGCCGCGGCTTTCCGCCTGGGCCATACCCTGCTGAACGGCCGGCTGATGCGTGTTGACAATGACGGCGGCGCCATGCCGCAGGGCCACCTGATGTTGCGCGACGCTTTTTTCAATATCCAGCCTGTTCTGGATATGGGCATTGAGCCTTTCATCAAGGGCATGGCCATACAAACCCAGCAGAGCTTCGATTCCAAAGTGATCGACGATGTGCGCAACTTCCTCTTCGGCCCTCCGGGGGCCGGCGGCCTCGACCTGGCCTCCATCAACATCAACCGGGGCCGTGAACGGGGGTTGCCCGATTACAATTCCATACGGCAGTCTTTCGGGCTGCAGCGCTACGTCTTCTTCCAGCAGGTCAACCCGTCGCAGAGCGTTTACCTGACGCTCTTGTCTCTCTATGACGATATCAATAATGTGGATCCCTGGGTGGGGATGCTGGCCGAACAACGCATGCCGGGCGCCCTCTTCGGCCCGACGGTCATGAAGATCATGGAAGTGCAGTTCCGCGCTCTGCGCGACGGCGATCGCTTCTTCTACGAAAATGACCCGGTGCTCACCGAAGAGGAGAAGGCCGTGATCAGCAATACGACTTTCCATGATATCGTCATGCGCAATACGGGCATCAAACTGATGCAGGACAATGTATTTGCTTCCATGCCTCATGCCGAAATCTGCAATAACATGACAGCGGATGTGGCGGGCAACATTTTCACGGAAACAGGCCTGCCTGCGCCGGATGTGCCGGTCCGCGTACTGAGCGATGATAACACCCAGGAACTGCTCTCCGGCCCTGATGGCAGCTTTTACTTTGCCGATGTCCCCGCCTGCAATGTACACACCATCGATGTGGCCAAAAATGACGATGTGACGAATGGCGTTTCCACCGCCGACCTGGTCTTCATCCAGCAGCACATCCTGGGCGTACGGCCTCTCGATAGCCCCTACAAGGTGATCGCCGCCGATGCCGACCGCAACGGCGCAGTGACGGCCCTCGACCAAATCTACATCCGCAAGGTGATCCTGGGCATCGAGGCGGCCTTCCCGAATAATAATGCCTGGCGTTTCGTCCGTGCAGACTATGAATTCCAGACTGGCAATCCGGCTTCCGAGGATTTCCCCGAAACAGCTGTGGTCGATGATGTGCTGTCAAACGATATGAGTATCAACTTCATCGCCATCAAGGTCGGCGATGTGACCGGCGACGTCGATCCTGCCAACATGCTCAGCCCGGTTGAAAACCGCGCCGTGCTGGCCTTTGAGCTGGATGACATGGAGATGCAGGCCGGGGAAGTGTACAGCTTCGCCTTCACGGCAGAGGCCTTCGACGGCATCCGCGGCTATCAGTTCGGGCTCGATTATGACGAGCAGGCCCTGGCCTTTGAGGGCGTCATGCAGGGAAGCCTGGCCAGCCTCACGGAGGAAAACTTCGGCGTATTTGCAGGGGAGGGCATGGTGACCACCAGCTGGTTCAAAACCGAGGCCTTCAAAGCATCTTCCGGCGATCCGCTCTTCTACCTGAGCTTCCGCGCCCTGCGCAACGCCAGGCTGAGCGAAACCCTGGCTCTGAGCGGCAGCAAGACCAAAGCGGAAGCCTACGATGCCTATATGGAACCGATGGGCGTGGCCCTGGAGTTCAACACTGCCGGCAGCACGGCCGGAGAAACCTCTTTCGCCCTGTATCAGAACCGCCCCAACCCCTTTGCTACTGCTACGGCCATTCCCTTCAGCCTCCCGGCAGATGGCTGGGTAAAGCTGACTGTGTTCGATGCTACCGGAAAGGCCCTGCTCGTCAGGGAAGGCAATTTCAGCGCCGGTTACAACGAATGGCAACTGAACCGCAATGAAATCCGGGCCGGCGACCTGCTCTGCTACCGCATAGAGACGGAAGGCTCCACCGCCACGCAGCGTATGATCATCGCGGATTGATAAGAATGGGATGAAGGGCTGACGGGCTGATTCATTCCTTGGCTATCCATCTAAGGTTGGACAGAGAAGCAGGAATATAGATTCCTGCGCTTTTATAAGGAGAT
>CAZAXA010000290.1:0-3201 GCA_964488965.1 uncultured Phaeodactylibacter sp.
TGTTTCTCCCTACTTTCTGAGTTTATGCCCGGGAAGCGGGAATATAGATTCCCGCGTAGCACGCAGGAATTTATATTCCCGCTTCTCTGTCCAGGATGCAGAACCTCAGTTTGTGAGGAGAATCACTATAATCTGATACACTTTAAAAAAAGCCTACTCTTCCAGGCAGCGGATTTGTTCGATAAAAAAGCCCAGATGGTAAACCTCATACTCTTCGTAGCCGCTGCTCCAGGAGACGATCACGGAGTTCACTTCGCTGCGTTTGAGGATATTGAGCTGGCTCTGGTCGATGGGGTAGTGGACGAGGTAGGATAGCTGGCCGGTTTCCTCACTGTAGCCGCCCCTGTCCATTTTTCCGGAGAACAGGGTAACGAACTGGCCGTTGAGCAGTTTGACCATCAGGTAGCTGCCCTTGTCTATGAAGCCGTAGGCTTCGCGGGCATTGGGGTAGGCGAAGTTGAACTCCAGGGTGAGATAGCGGTAGCCGCCCAGTTGGGTGAGAAAGCCTTCGCAACTGAGGTATTCCTGCTCTTTCAGCACATGACGCAGGCGTTCGTCGGTATGGGTGAAGAGCAGTTGCTTCTGCAGGTCGCGGCGGTAGCGCCCCCGGTTGTCTTTGCCCTCGTAGGCCAACTGGCAGGAAGGCAGGGGAGGGCGGAGGATTACATCATTGGTATGGGTAAAGGGGCTGAAGTAGTCGTCGAGCAGCAGGTTTTCGTAAGAAGCGCCGGCGGTTAGTTTCAGGTTCTCATATTGCCTGGACTGCTGTTTTTTAATTTCCTGCTTTTGAAGGTATTCATCGACGTAATTGCCGCGGCGTACGGCGGTTTCTGCCCGCCCGGCCTCGCTGAGGGCCAGCTGGGCTTCCCGGGCGGCATCCGATTCTGCCTGCCGGGCAGACTGCAGCCGTGCCGCGAGCTGTTCGATCACGGAGCCCCGTGCGTTGCGGGCCCGTGCCTGCCGGTAGTCCTCTTCCAGCTTGGCGCGTTGCTTGGCGGCTTCTTCCGAGCGCTCCTGGGCAATACGGGCGGCATCCTTGGCCAGTTGGGAGCTGCGTTCCGCTATGCGGCGCAGGTCTTCTTCCGTTACCGGAATATTGCCTTCCAATGGAGCGATCCGGATATCGGCTACCGGGTACTTGTTTTCCGGTTCCGGCCCGGGCTGCCCTTCGGAATACCCCGAAAACTCGGAAAATACCTGGGTGGCGCCGTCCGGAAAGACGATGATGGACTCTCCCTTTTCATTGGTCCGCAGAACGGGCTGGGCCGGCAGGGAAAGGCTGCCCACCCCAAGAATAGCTGCCAGAAGCCCGAAAAAAAGCTTAAATTGCATGCTTGCTGCTGATTTATGGAAATTGCTCTATTTTTATGCGAGCCTAATAAATGATACGCTAAGGCGAGGCGTTAAGTTGCATACAACAATAGCTCTCAACGAATAAAAGCCAAACGAAATAATGAAAAAAGCTATCTGGCCTTTCCTGCTCCTGGGGTTGTTGTCCTGCAAAACGGACCAAAAAGAAGGCAATGCCGGCATTATGCCTGAATTCCGGGATATCAAGGTACAGTATCCGGAGACTTTTCGCGATACTACGATCGTCGATGATTACTTCGGCATGAAAGTGGCCGACCCCTACCGCTGGCTGGAAGAAGAGGGTTCCCAGCCTGCCCTCCGCTGGATAGGCCAGCAGCGTTCCCTGGCCAATAATTACCTGAAGTACATTCCCTACCGCGATGCCATCAGGCAGCGGCTCTCAGAACTGTGGAACTACGAGCGGTACTCCAACCCCATGAAAAAGGGGAGCTACTACTACATCTTCAAAAATGACGGGCTGCAGAACCAGGATGTGCTCTTCCGCATGGCCCGCCTGGATGGGCCCCTGGAACTGGTGCTCGACCCCAACCGCTTTTCCGAAGGAGGGACGGCCGCCCTGGGCGAATATGCCTTCTCCAGGGATGGCGCCCTGCTGGCCTACCAGCTTTCCCAGGCCGGCTCCGACTGGCGCACCATCCTGGTCCGAAACCTGGCTGCCGGGCGCAATCTCCAGGATACGGTTCGCTGGGTGAAGTTTTCGGAGGTCGCCTGGTATCGCGACGGCTTTTTCTACTCCCGTTATCCGGAACCCCGCTCCGGCGAGGTGCTGACAGGCGTCAATGAATTCCACCAGGTTTATTATCACAAGGTGGGCACGCCCCAGTCGGAAGACGTGCTGGCCTTCGCCGACCGCCACAACCCCCGGCGGAATGTTTATGCTGCTACCACCGACGACGAGAGATACCTGATACTGAGCATCATGGAATCGACCAGTGGCAACGCCCTGTACTTCCGGGACCTGAGTACGGACGACCTGTCCTTTACTCCGGTGGTGGAAACCTTCGACAGCGATTTCGAGGTGGTGGGCAGCGATGAGAACAGCCTTTATGTGCTGACCAACTACAAAGCGCCCAACAGGCGCTTGTTGCGGATCAGCACCCGGCAGCCCGGCGCCCGTTACTGGCAGGAGGCTATCCCCGCCTCTGCCGATGTGCTGCAGGGCGTTTACCTCTGCGGCGGTAAGTTCGTCGCCCATTATCTGCACGACGCCTCCAGCCAGATGAAGGTGTTTTCCATGGATGGCAAAGAAGAAAAAACCATCGGCCTTCCGGGAATCGGCGCTGTGCTCGCCCTGGAAGGCAGTAAGGACAGCCCGGAGGCTTTCTACGAATTTTCCTCCCTCGTCCAGCCCGCTACGATCTACCGGCTGGATATGAACACTTTTGAACAATCGGTGTACAAACGGCCCGGCACGAGCTTCAAAGGCGAGGACTATGAGATCAGGCAGGTGCGCTATCAGAGCTATGACGGGGTGGAAGTGCCCATGTTCATCGTCCACCGCAAAGGCCTGAAGCCGAATGGTTCGCATCCCACCCTGCTGTACGGATACGGCGGTTTCAATATTCCTGTCCTTCCCTTCTTCAACCGCACCCGCTATATGCTTTTTCCCGTCGTCCTGGAAAATGGGGGCGTTTGTGCGGTAGCCAGCATCCGGGGAGGCGGAGAGTTCGGCACGGCCTGGCACGAAGCCGGGATCAGGCAGCGCAAGCAGAATACCTTTGACGATTTCCAGGCGGCGGCGGAATACCTCATTGCCAACCAGTACACCAACCCCTCCAAGCTGGCTATCCACGGCGCTTCCAACGGCGGGCTGCTGGTAGGCGCCTGTAT
>CAZAXA010000290.1:3211-8014 GCA_964488965.1 uncultured Phaeodactylibacter sp.
ACGCCGTCGCCCTGCCGGCGGTAGGGGTATTGGACATGCTGCGCTACCAGAAATTTACGATCGGGTGGGCCTGGGCGGAAGACTACGGCCTGAGCGGCAATAAGGAAGATTTCGACCACCTCTTCGCCTATTCGCCCCTGCATAATGTTACCGGCCAGAAATATCCCGCAACCCTGATCACTACTGCCGACCATGACGACCGGGTGGCGCCTGCCCACTCCTTTAAATTTGCCGCCGCCCTGCAGGCGCATCAACGCGGCGACGCCCCCATACTGCTCCGCATAGAATCCAGCGCCGGGCACGGCGCCGGCAGCCCTACTTCCAAACGCATCGAAGCGGGGGCGGACATGCTGGCCTTTATGCTCTACAATATGAAGGAGGGCGTTATTTACCCCGCCAGGGCGGAATAGGGGAAAGGGCCGTGCAGAGCAGATTAATACAAGACGGATCAGAAATTGCATGTTATACCTCTTTGACATAGGTTTTTTACCCGTACGCATCTGGGATATCCTGGATATCCTCATCGTGGGTTATCTGATCTATCAGATTTATAAATTGCTGAAGGGCAATATTGCCTTCAACATTTTTGTGGGCGTACTGACGCTCTATGTGGTCTGGTGGCTGGTCAACCAACTGAAAATGGACCTGTTGTCGGCGGTGCTGGATCAGTTCGTCAGTGTAGGCGTGATCATCATCATCATCATTTTTCAGCCGGAGGTCAGGCGTTTCCTGTTGTTCCTGGGCAATACGACCCTTCGGCAGCGGTCCAATTTTGTAGGCCGCATCATCGACCGCAACCTGGAGAATACGGAAGAGAAGGCCCGCCAGATTCGCGCCATGCGCTCGGCCCTGGTGCGCATGAGCAAGAAAAAAACGGGCGCCCTGATCGTCCTGGCCGGCAACCTCAGCCTCGACGGCCTGGTGAGTTCCGGCGTCGCCCTCGATGCGGAGATCAGCGAACCTCTGCTGGAGAGCATTTTCAACAAGGAAAGCCCCCTGCACGACGGAGCGGTGCTCATCGCCAACGGCAAGGTAAGGTCTGCCAGTTGCATCCTGCCGGTCTCTGAAAACCCCAACCTGCCCAAATCGGCAGGGCTGCGGCACCGGGCGGCAGTAGGTATTTCTGAGCGGGCCAACGTCGCCGCTTTTGTCGTTTCCGAAGAAACGGGTTATATTTCCTATGCAGTGGATGGAGAGTTGCGGCGGAAAGTGTCGGAGGATGCCCTGCTGGAGTTGCTCAATGAGTATTTTTAGGGCTTAAATATCCCAAAAGACAGGACTATGAAGCTGGAGCGCCTCTGTGAATTTGAGATCGGCGAAACCACCGAAGCCGCTATTGCCGGGTTGCTGGGGCAGTGCTTTCCGGATTATCCCCGGGGCCGGATTTATTACAAACAACTTCCCGATTTCCGCTTTTTGTGCTGGGAGAACAACACCCTCGTCGCCCATATGGCTGTGGAGCACCGCATGGTCAACAATGATGGGCAGGCCTTGCGCGTCTTCGGAATAACGGACCTTTGTGTAGCCGAACCCTTTCAGCACCGGCGCCTGGCCAGCCGCCTGATCTCTGAACTGGCGCTGCTGGGCCTGCGCCACCGCATCGACTTCCTCCTGCTCATGGCCAAAGACCACGGCCTGTATCTCAGCAACGGCTTCCAACTGGTTTCCAATACCTGCCGGTGGCTGATGATCAATGAGCACCAAAGCCTGGGTATTGCCCACCGCCGCGTACAGTCCAGCCTGATGGTCAAAGCCCTGGGCAAAAAGGAATGGCGGCCCGGGCTGGCGGACCTGCTGGGGTATGTTTTTTAGGTTTAGGTTTAGGTTTAGGTTTAGGTTGAGGTTTAGGTTGAGGTTGAGGTTGAGGTTGAGGTTGAGGGGGGCAAATCCGCCAATTTTTGTACTTTAGCCGTCCGCGAAAAGAACGGAATGATCAAATAAAATACCAATATGAACATGCAAAAAGTACAGGATTACATTCAGCAGAACAAGGAGCGTTACCTGGACGAGCTTTTTGGCCTGCTGCGCATCCCATCCATCAGCGCTGACCCCGATTACAAAGAAGAGGTGTTGAAGGCGGCGGAATTCGTCGCCGAAAGCCTGCGCAAAGCTGGCGCCGATAAGGTTGAGGTTTGCCCCACTGCCGGCAACCCCATCGTCTATGCCGAAAAGATCATCGATCCTGCCAAACCTACCGTGCTGGTGTACGGCCATTACGACGTCCAACCTCCCGACCCGCTGGAACTCTGGGAGTCCGGGCCTTTTGAGCCGGTCGTCAGGAAGACGGAAACGCACCCCGCCGGCGCCATCTACGCCCGCGGATCCTGCGACGACAAGGGGCAGTTCTACATGCACATCAAGGCCTTTGAGGCCATGAACGCCGCCGGGGCGCTGGCTTGCAATATGAAGTTTATGATCGAAGGGGAGGAGGAAGTCGGTTCCGCCAACCTGGGTATCTTCTGCCGGGAGAATGCCGCCAAGCTGGCCTGCGATACCATTCTGATCTCCGATACGTCTATCATTTCCAATGAAGTGCCTTCCATCACCGTCGGCCTGCGTGGCCTGAGTTATGTGGAGGTGGAAGTTACCGGCCCGAACCGCGACCTGCACTCCGGCGTCTACGGGGGCGCAGTGGCCAACCCCGTCAATGTGCTCTGCGATATGATTGCCTCCATGCACGATGAGCAGGGCCGCATCACCATCCCCGGCTTTTATGACGATGTGGTGGATCTGAGCGCCGCAGAACGCGCCAAAATGAACGAGGCGCCCTTCGACCTGGAACACTATAAAAAAGACCTCGGCATCGGCGACATTCAGGGGGAGGCCGGCTATACCACGCTGGAGCGGGTGTCCATCCGCCCTACGCTGGATGTCAACGGCATCTGGGGCGGCTACACCGGCAAGGGCGCCAAAACAGTGCTGCCCTCCAGGGCCTCGGCCAAAATAAGCATGCGCCTCGTGCCCGATCAGGACCCGGACAAAATCACCGAACTCTTCCAAAAGCACTTCGAGAGCATCGCCCCCGCCTCGGTGAAGGTAAAAGTGACGCCCCACCACGGCGGCCAGCCGGCAGTGACGCCAACCGATACGCCCGAGTACCAGGCGGCCGCCCGCGCCATGGAGAAAACTTTCGGCAAAACGCCCATCCCCGCCCGGGAAGGAGGGAGCATCCCCATCGTGGCCCTGTTCGAAGAGGTGCTGGGCGCCAAGAGCATTCTCATGGGCTTCGGCCTGGACTCCGACGCCATCCACTCGCCGAATGAGCACTACGGGCTGTTTAATTTTTATAAAGGGATCGAAACGATTCCGTACTTTTACGAGTACTACGCCGAAATGAAATAATGGATATGCCGGGTTGCCAGGCATTTATCATTGGCGCCTGGCAGCCCGGCATTTGCCATCGGCAGGTAAACGCTCAATTGATCCTGGATATGAAAAAACTCGATTATCTCCTTGCCGGCATTATTTGCCTGGCAGTTTCGGGCCTGTTCGGCCAACCTTCCGCCTCTGAGCTTTCTGATTTAAGGCCTTATGTGGATGAACAGGCCGATGCCCTGGAAGAGCAGGTCATCCAATGGCGCCGCCACATCCACCAGAACCCTGAACTGTCGAACCGGGAGTTCGAAACGGCCAGAATGGTGGCCGGCCACCTGCGGGGGCTCGGCATGGAAGTGCGCACCGGCATAGCCCATACCGGCGTGGTGGGCATCCTGAAAGGAGGCAAGCCAGGCCCGGTGGTGGCCCTGCGCGCCGATATGGACGCCCTGCCCGTCACCGAACGGGTAGATGTGCCTTTCGCTTCCAAAGTGACAACCACCTACCTGGGAGAACCGAGCGGGGTGATGCACGCCTGCGGCCACGATACTCATGTGGCCATGCTCATGGGCGCCGCCCAGATTCTCGCCGGCATGAAGGATGAACTGGCCGGCGCCGTCGTCTTCCTGTTTCAGCCTGCTGAAGAAGGCGCCCCTCCCGGGGAAGAAGGCGGCGCAGAGCTGATGGTCAGGGAAGGCGTGCTGGACGACCCCAGGGTGGATGTCATCTTCGGCCTGCATATCAATTCCCAGACGGAAGCGGGAACAGTCAAATACAAACCGGGCGGCGCCATGGCAGCCGTAAACCGCATGGTGATCAAAGTGAAGGGCAAGCAGACCCACGGCTCGCAACCCTGGGGCGGGGTGGACCCCATCTCCATCGCCGCCCAGATCATCCAGGGCCTGCAGATGATAGTCAGCCGGCAGATGGACCTGACCGATGAGCCCCTGGTGATCAGCATCGGCAAGATACATGGCGGCATACGCAGCAACATCATCCCCGAAGAGGTGGAAATGGTCGGCACCATCCGCACCCTCGACGAAGAGATGCAGAAAGAGGTGCACGAACGCATCCGCCGCACCGCAGCCAATATCGCCGAAAGCTGGGGCGCCACTGTGGAAGTGGAGATCGAAAAGGGCTATCCCGTCACCTACAACGACCCGGAACTGACGCAAAGGATGCTGCCCACCCTCCAAGCCACCGCCGGCGAAGAAAGCGTGATCCTCTCCAAGGCCAAAACCGGGGCGGAAGACTTTTCCTTCTTCGCACAGAAAGTGCCGGGCCTGTTCCTCTTTCTGGGCGGCATGCCGAAAGGAATGGACCCCGGAGATGCGGCCCCTCACCATACGCCCGACTTCTATATCGATGAAAGCGGAATGAAACTGGGCGTAAGGCTGCTGTGTAACCTGACGCTGGATTATATGGCGCAGCAATAGTGTGGAAATGGACAAGGCCGGAGAGGAAAAGGATACCCCCGAACTAGAAAAA
>CAZAXA010000291.1:0-8006 GCA_964488965.1 uncultured Phaeodactylibacter sp.
GTTTACCGGCTGTGTACGCCTCTTTCAGGAGCCACGCCGGACGACCCCATGCCGCAGCCCCCCAACAATCCGCCTTACGAGCCGATCACCTGGGTAAATCCGCCTTATAGCGTCAACAATATGCTCAACGGCCTGGCGGGAGGCGTAACCCTCAGGATCGGCCCGCAAACCGGCCTGCTGACCGGCCTGCCCAATACCATCGGCCAGTTTGTGGTCGGCATCTGCGTGGAAGAGTACCGGGATGGGGAACTGATCTCTACCACCCGCCGCGATTTTCAGTATAATGTAGGCCTGTGCGGGCAGGCCGCCGCAGCCTTTACGGCGCCGGAGGTGCAATGCGGCAGCCTGAGCGTTTTTTTCGACAATGAGAGCCAGGGCGCCGATGATTTCATCTGGCTGTTCAACGACCCCGGCAACCCGGGGGCTGTTGCCACGAGCATCAACGCGGTGTACACCTTTTCCGATACCGGGCTGTACACCGTCATGCTCATCGCCGAGCCAGGAGAAGTGTGCGAAGATACGGCCTTCCAGCAGGTGTACCTGCAGGATAATAGCCTCCTTCCCGCCTTTGAGTACGAGTTCATTTCCTGTGCCGATTCCCTGGTCATTCAGGTGACGGACCTGAGCCAGGATACCGTCTCGGAAGTCGCCGAATGGCAGTGGGAACTGTCGCCGGGGCGGCTGACGTCCATGGAGCAAAACCCCACCTTCGCCATTGCCGGCAGCGGAACCTACACCCTGGCGCTGACGGTAACTGCCGCCAATGGGTGCGAACAACGCCTGGAGGAAACCTTCACTGCCACTTTGGTTGACGAGGAGCTGCTGGCTGATTCGGTGGCCCTCTGCCACGGAGAATCGGTGGCGCTCAACCCGGATTTCAACCCCGCCTATTCCTATTCATGGTCGCCTGCCCCGGGACTGGAAGACCTAACCGAGCCGAACCCGGTAGTGCAACCCCTGGAAACCACCACCTATACGGTTACGGTCTCCGACAGCGACGGCTTTTGCGAAAAGGAACTGAGCATCCGGGTGGTCGTGCCCGAACCGGTGACGGCCATAGCGCCTCCGGATACGGCCATCTGCAGCCGGGAGTTCCTCCTGCAGGGGGAAAGCAATACCGCCGTTTCTTTCCTTTGGTCTGCCGATCCGGATTTTAATACTTTTCTGTCTAATACCCCGGCAGTGGAAATAACTCCCATGGGGCCGGAAACTTACTACTTCCTCGCCCGCGATATCTATGGCTGTATTGCTGCCGACTCTGTGCAGGTGGCCGGCAACAGTATAGATATCATCATGGCGTCCGAGCAGGCCATCTGCCCCGGAGACCTCGGGGCGGTGTCCGCCATCAACCTGGACCCCGTTGATACCCTGGGCTTCAGTTGGCAGCCCGTCAGCCTGATCCTTGCCGGGCAGAGTTCCAATACGGCTTTTGTCCGCTTAACGGAGCCAGGGGCGTACACTTTATATGTGTCTCTGGAAAACCAGTTTGGATGCAGCCTGCAGGACAGCACCAACCTTACCCTGATCGATACTTCCTCCCAGTTGCAATTCCTGGCGGATCAGCAGTGCGGCGGCTACGGCGTACTGTTTTCGAGCAGCAGCGTCAACGCGCCTTTTTACCACTGGAACTTCGGCGACCCCTCCGCACCGGCGGCTACGGCCCAGGGGGCCATGGTGGGCCATACCTATCCCGCTCCCGGCGCCTATACGGTTATGGTTACCCTCAGCAACTTTATCGAATGTCAGGATACCCTGATCCGGGATGTAATTGTGGAAGAACCTTCTATCCTGCCGGATTTCGGATGGGAGGTGGTTTCCTGTACGGATTCTGTGACCCTGCAGTTTACTGACCTGTCCGTCAACAACCAAAGCGCCATTACAGCCTGGGAGTGGGACTTCGGAGGAGGCAGGACGGCTTCCGCGCCCAACCCGCAGCTATCCCTGAACACTTCGGAGACACTGGACGTCCTGCTGGTGATCTCCTCTGATGATGGCTGCCGCGATTCTGTCCGCCAACTGGTGCCCGTGGAAGTTTTGCAACTCAACCTGCCCGACAGCCTGGTTGCCTGCCGGGGCGTACCCACTGCCCTGAACCCCCAGGCAGGCCCCGGCCTGAGCTATCAATGGGCGCCGGAGGGCTTTTTTGAGGATCCAACAGAACCTGGCCCTGTGGTTACTCTGGATTCTACCCTGCTGTTTTCGGTAACAGTCACCGATGCCTCCGGGCAATGCAGGGTGGAGCGCGATCTGCTGGCCCTGGTGCCGCCGTCGATTGAATACAACCTGCCCCGGGATACCCAGGTTTGCGAGCCGGAACTACTGCTGCTGGCGGAAAGCGAACAGGCGGTGAGTTTCGTCTGGGCTACGGACGCCGGCTTTACCGATATTATTGCCGACAGCCCGGAGGTGCTGGTGCAGCCCGGCCCGGCCAGCGTTTACTACCTGCAGCTTACGGACAGCCTGGGCTGTAGTGTAGTGGATGATGTAGAGGCAGGCTACCGGCCCATCCTCGTTTTCCTGGATGCCGCTTCCTCAGCCTGCCGGGAGGATACGCTACAGTTGCAGGTGGTCAACCTCAGCGGCGATCCCTTGTCCTATACCTGGTCGCCGGCGGCAGGGATACTCTCCGGAGGCGACTCAGCTACGCCCCTGGTGAGCCCTCTGGAAGACCAGGTGTACAGCGTGCGGATCACCGATGAATTCGGCTGTACGCTCATCGAGACTACCCGGGTGTTCGTCTCTGAAGATATTCCGCCTTTGTCTGCCACTGCCGAGCCGGATACGCTTTTCGGCCCGGGGCAGGTGCAACTGGAGGCCACATTCGACGCCGATTATACCTACCGCTGGCAGCCAGGGCGCGGGCTGAACAACATTTCCATCTACAATCCCACCGCTCAGTTGGACAGCACAGCGGTATTTACCGTGGAGGTGGAAAACGGGGAAGGCTGCCGCAATGCCGTGGAACTGCGGGTGGTAGTACTGTCGGAATGCCGGGAGCCCTTTATCTTTGTCCCCGGTGCCTTCACCCCAAATGGCGACAACCTCAACGATCTGCTCTTCGTAGAGGGCAATACTGTTGAAGAGTTGTATTTTGCGGTCTACAACCGCTGGGGCGAAAAAGTTTTTGAAACCAACGGCCAGTCAGTCGGCTGGGATGGCAGCTATAAGGGCAGGGAGCTGCCGGCCGACGCCTTCGGTTATTACCTGGAAGCGCGTTGCTTTAATGGGGAGACGTTTTTTAAAAAAGGTAATGTGACTCTTATTCGATAATTTTTCCAGCCACAAAGGCACTAAGCCGGCACAAAGTAAGCTTCTTCCCATTCCATTTGTGTATTCTTAGTGTTAGAGTTTTTGTGGCTAAAACCAATCACCTGATAAAAAATCTGACCATGAAAAAAATCCTGTTTTTCCTCGGCCTCATGCTGGCTGTTCAATTATCCGCTCAGTACCAGTTCACAACGAAGTACAATATCGACTGCACTTCCGTGAAGAACCAGCAGCGCACGGGCACCTGCTGGAGTTTTTCCACCGTCTCTTTCCTGGAGGCAGAGCTGATGCGTATGGGCAAAGCCGAAGCCGACCTTTCGGAAATGTATCTGGTGCGCAATATCTACCTGGATAAGGCCCGCAATTACGTTCTGCGCCAGGGCAAAGCCAATTTCAGCCAGGGGGGGCTGAACCACGATGTGATGCGCGCCATGCACATGGCCGGCGCCGTCCCCGAATCCGTCTACTCCGGCAAACTGCCGGGCGATGAGATGCACGACCACAGCGAAATGGAGGCAACTATGAAGGGCATGCTGGATGGCATACTGGAGAGCAAGAAGCTGAGCAACCGCTGGCTGGGCGCCATCGACTGCATTCTCGACAATTACATGGGCGAGGCGCCGGAAACGTTCACCTATCATGGTAAAAACTACACGCCGCAATCATACGCCGAAAGCCTGGGTATCGAGACGGGCGATTATGTGACCCTGACCTCCTTCTCCCACCATCCCTTCTACGAAACCTTCATCCTGGAGATTCCGGACAACTACTCCAACGGCCTGTATTACAACCTGCCGCTGGACGAGCTGCAGGCCATCGTCGATAACGCCCTGTCCAATGGCTATACGGTAGCCTGGGATGGCGATGTGGGCGAAAAGGGCTTCAGCGCCGGCAAGGGCCTGGCCATCCTGCCCGCCAATCCGGATCCGGAAACCATGTTTGACCAGCCGGCGGAGGAACTCGACGTCACCCAGCAACTGCGCCAGGAAGGCTTCGAGAGTTACGCCACTACCGACGACCACCTGATGCACCTCACCGGCCTGGCCACCGACCAGAACGGCACGAAGTACTACCTGACCAAGAACTCCTGGGGAGAGATCAGCCCCTACAAGGGCTACCTCTATATGTCCGACGCTTACTTCCGGATGAAGACGGTGGGCATCATGGTGCATAAGGATGCTATACCTAAAGACATTGCGGCTAAGTTGTCGCTGTAACCCTTCAGCGCCCAATTTATTCCACTCCATTTCATTTCTTCAGCCGCTTCGCTCGTATCCCATTGGGCGCTGAATTGTCCTGGCTGGCGAAGCTGAACTTAGGCGCCACTCCGAAACCTTTGAGGTTTTCAAAACCTCAAAGGTTTTATTCATAACCCGGCAACCGATCCGCGAAAATCCGTCCAACCCTCGGAAATCTGTGTCCCATCCTCCCTTCTACCGCAACAAACTCACCTCTCCCTGCCTGGCTTCTACCCCGCCATCGTACCGCTCCAGCCGGATCAGGAAGAAATACACCTCCGACGGCTGGGGCCGGCCTTTGAAAGCCCCGTCCCATCCGGGAAACCCGTTTGGATCGGATGTTTTCGCATCGAAGACCAACTGCCCCCAGCGGTTAAAAATCCTGAACTCCAGCACCCGGCGTATGCCGCCCTCGATCAGGTAGGTGAAGCGGTCGTTGTGCCCGTCGCCGTTGGGGGTAAAGGTATTGGGGACGGCGATGAGGGGCGGGGCGACGGTTATAGACAGGCTGGCCGAGCCGCGGCAGCCGGTGATGGGGTCCTCCACGAAGACGGTATAGAGAGAAGGATCAGATAGCAGGGTGTCTTCGTATTGAAAAAGGCCGGCGCCCTGCTGTACAGCCTGCCCGTTGAGCGCCCAACTGTAGTCGAGTGGAGGGAGCAGGTTGGCAACAGCGCTCAGGGTGACAGAGGCGCCCTGGCGGGCGGGGGCTACCTCCGGCGGATCGGCTTCCAGGCTGACGGCTATGGGCGGGTAAACTTCCACGCGCAGGCCGGCGGCGAGGGTATCACAGCCGTTTTCGCTGATATAGCCAAGAATATATTCTGTCGTTTCAGCCGGCTGGAAAACTACATCGGGGCCGGTGGCGCTGCTACCATCCGTTCCGCTCCACAGCCAGCTGCCGGATGGGGCCTCGCCGTTGATGGCGGCGGAAAGCCGTATGCTGTCGCCTGCGCATACCGGCCCGGCGGGGCCTTCCAGTTGCAGGCTGTCGGCCAGGCCTGCCGGCAGGACGGTGATGGTGACGGCCGCCGTATCGGCACAGGCGCCGTTGGCGGCCGTAGCGATGAGCTGATAAGTGGCGCTGCTGTCGGGGAAGGCCAGGGGGGCGGCGGCGGCGGCGTTGTCCAGCCCGGCGGAAGGGGCCCATTGGAAACGGGTGGCGCTACCCGGCGGTATCGGGCCTGCCAGCCGGACGGACTCGTTTTGGCAAATAGTAGTGTCAGCTATCACTTCGGGGAAATCGAGAACTGCCACATCGAGGGTAACCGAATCCCGCAGGAAACAGCCCCCGAAGGTTATGGCAGCGAAATAGGTAGTGGTTTCCGTGGGGGTGGCCAGCGGGCTCTCGCTGTTGGCGTCGTCGAGCCCGGCGGCCGGCGTCCATTGCAGGCCCATGCCGCCGATGTCGTTGTTTGCCCGCAGCCGGACGGAGTCGCCGCGGCAGAGCGCTGTGGGCCCCATGGTTTCCACTTCCAGGGTGAAGGAGGTTCGCTGAAGGTAAATGGAATCGTAGGCCAGGCAGGGGCCCAGCGCTCCTTCTACGAATACCCATTGGCTGCTGTCGGGATCGGCAATGGGATCGGTGGCCAGCGGGTCGTCAAAAAGGGCGGCGGGTGACCAGCGGTAGGAGGCCGCGCCGCTGGCCTGCAGCCGTATGCTGCCATCCTGGCAGAGGTAAGCTGTGTCCTGCCCGCCGTTGACCTCCACCCGGAGTTGGTCGAACAGCTCGATCGTCAGCTCGTCGTAGGCCACGCCGCCGCAGCCAAAGTTGTTGGTGAGGCGTATGGTGATGGTTTCCGTAGGTTCCGCCTCCAGGTCGGAAAGGACGGCGAGGGGGAAACTTTGGAGGGTTTCGCCGGGCAGAAAAGTGACGGTAGGGGGAGCGCTGAGCACGTAATCGAGGTTGCGTTCCGCCGTGCCGCCGATCTCTATTGTATAGAACAGGGTATCTTCGGAAGGGGCGGGCAGGAAGACGATCAGCTCGCCGGGCATGGCGGTGCAATCTTCGGCGAGGTAACTGATGCCGGATCGGTAGTCGATCGCCAGGCGGGGAGCGCCGCCGCCCAGCTCAGCGATGAAAACTCCGGAATCGAAGCCGGCATCGCCGCGGTCGGCAATGGCCAGCTTGAGGCGGTAGGTGTTGCAGGGCAGCACATCGGCCCGGGCGGTCAGGCTTTTCTTGATGCCCATCAGATCGGAAGTAAGGCCATCGTACTGGGTGGCGATGCCGTAGTTGTTGTTGCGGTAGTATTGCCAGTTGAGCAGGTGGTTGACGCTGTTGATCTCCACCGGCGTGTTGCTGCCGTCGGGCAGTACGGCGATGTTCAACTGGTTGTTGATGTTGGGGTCGCCCGCGATGCCGGGGCCGGAAATGAAAAAGGCAAAGATGTCGTTGAACTCCCGCCCGACGTACTCCTGGTATTCTTCGGAGCCGAAGATGTACTCAAAGGTGAGCTCGTTAGTAACGGCAAAAATATCCATCTCGACAATGCAGGCATTTTCGGACAATTCGCCGGCGCCGCTTTGCTGGGCGAGGTAGTCCAGGTCCGGGTCTCCGGGGGCGCCGTTGTCCGTGAAGGGGTTATTCTCTCCGTTGTCCGTGTTGGGCCCTACGGCCCAGGCCAGGCTGCCTGAGGCCAGCAGCAGGCCGCGCTCCAGCCCGAGCCCGGAATTATCCTCCGCCTGAAAGGCCCCGAAAGACATGGACGGGCAGTCGATACTGCTGATGCTGGGGATGGCCCCGGGCGCGGTAATCAGATCGATAGCCTGCTGGTGGGTGATCATGGAATCGACGGCGATGGGCCGGGCGATTGCACAGTCATTGGCGCACTGCCAGCGCCCCCGGAAGCCCTCGAAGGCAAGCAGGTTGTCGGAGGTGAATTGCACCGTCAGGCAGCCGCTGAAGGCCTGTACCTGATAGCAGATGCCGCCGCCGCCGTCATCCGGAAAGTTGAAGCTGCCGATCTGGGCGATGATGTTGCCGGGATTGGGCTGGCTGCCATCGTAAAAAATGAGCAGGTCGGTAGGGCCGAATTCACTCTGCGGCTCGATGAAGTAATAATCCAGCGTGAACGATATACAGCTATGAGGCTGATCGGGGCAAATGGTAAAAGTGTGGTTCTCATTGTTGCCGTAATCGCCGCCGGGCCCTCCCGCGTCGTATAAAATTCCGGAACATTCGGTGGCGCCGCCTTCGCTGATGAGGTATTCCTGAGCGCTCGCCGGGGTTGGGGGAAAGGCGAATATGGCCAGGAGGATGAAGGGCAGTGTGAAGGACGCGGCTGTCGGTTGCCGGTTGTTGGTTGACTGTTCGTTGCCGGTTTCTGGTTGACTGTCGTTCATCCCCGGCGAAGGCCCTGCCTGCCGAACAGACAACAAACAACGGACAACAAACGACAAACAACAAACAACAAACAACAAACAACAAACAACACATAACGAATACCTGCCTTGATTAATGCCCTGTTTCCATATGGTTTTCATAACCATTGTAAAATT
>CAZAXA010000292.1:0-7993 GCA_964488965.1 uncultured Phaeodactylibacter sp.
TAAAGTTTCTCATTTTCAATTATGGGATCCCTATCCTGACTTTCCGGAGCAGCCTAACTGATACACCGATACACCACCACCTACCTCACCATCACCGGCCGCGTCACCACCGCCCCATCGGCGGCCAGGCGCACCATGTACAGCCCGGCGGGCAGGCCGTCCAGGCGGAATTCCTGCGTGCCGGCCTGTATGTTGTTCAGCCGGGCATTGCGCAGGTTGCGCCCCAGGGCGTCCACCAGTTGGATATTCAACACTTCAACGGTTTCATCGAATTCATAGCGGATGTTGAGCAACTCGCCGGCAGGGTTGGGGAAAAGCTTCACGCCAGCATCCAGCTCAGCCTCCGATACGGCAAGCAGGGGGTCGAAGCTCAGCGTCCAGCCAAAGAGCTCGCCGTCGCCGGCCTGCTCGATCCGGCGGTCGATCCACTCGATGTAGTATGCCGTGCCGGCCGTTACCGGAATGCTGTCCAGCCTGGCCATCACCTGTAAATTGCCGGCGCCATCATCACAGCCGTCGTCATTCTCGGCGACGCGCTCCAGGGTTTCAAAGCTGGAACAATCGCCGGTATATACGAAGAAATAGGTATCGGAGACGGCCAGTTCGCAGGAGGAGATACCCATATAGCCATCTGTCTCGGGAGTAAAGACGTACCATTCGGATTGGGTATAACTCGTGATGGAAGCCGAAGTATTGTTGATATAGGGCCCGCCCACGGCGGCCTCGCCGGTGATCTCCACGACCGTATAGTCGCCGGGGGTAACCTCTATGGCCGACTGGCAGAACTTGCCCGGCGCGGGCTCGTCCGTCGAGAAGGCCAGTTCAAAGGGGACGGCGCTGTCGTCCCACACATCGTCCCATAAGATATAATAGGTAGTCCCGGCGGTGACGTAAGCTTCCCGGTAAGAGGAATAGTCCCTGCCATCGCCCCGGTCACAGCGGTCGTCATTGACGCCGACGGTCTTCAGGCCGTGACAGTCCCCGGAGAAGATCCAGCCGCGGGTATCGGTAGTATTGCCGCTGCCGCAGGAGGCGAAGGAAAGAATGCCGTTCTCTGCCGGCGTGTAGGAGAACCAGTAGCCGGCAAAACCTGCGGCAGCGCCATCCAGGTCGTAACCGGCGCCGAAGCATGCCAGTTGGGGCGCCTCGTAGAAACCGGGCGCCGTAAGCTCTACTGCCGTATAGCAATACTGCCCTTCCTCAGCTGCCGGGATTTCGGACAGGTTGATGTTGTCAACGTAGAACAGGAAAGTTTCGTCGTCGGGATAGAAGTTAATGGAGTTCATCTGCAGGCCCGGCGTAGAGCCGGTGCTGAACTGCCAGGCGGCCACAGTGAGTTCATCCACCACGAGTCGGGCCTCGTCGTTATCGAGATCGAACAGCATATAAACCGTAAACCAGTCGCCGGCCGGATATTCGAAGGCCAGGTCGTCGGAACCGTCGAACAAGATCAGGTTGCCGGCGCCGCCTTCGTTGAAGAACACTTCGAAGGCCCAGGAGCCGCTGGATTCGGTAGGCATCTGGTGCTGCAGGTTGAAGTAGGCCCGTTTGCCTTCCGGCACCAGCATATCCCACCTGAGGATGTAGTGGCCGGCGGTTTGGTCGCCCAGCAGGAAAAGGGCATCCGTTGTGGTAACCGAACCGTCGATCCGGATGGAATTGAGGCCGCCGTTGGCCTGTTCATCGGTTACTATGGCGCCGGTAGCGTCGCCTCCCGGCCAGACCGTCCAGTTGGGAGACTGCATGGTGATGTCGCCGGAAGCGTAATTTTCAAAGTCGTCTTCGAGTTGTACTTCGGGGTTTTCACAGGTAGGCTGGGCCGGGAGGCTCCAAATGGCCAGAAAGAAGATAAGGGATAGTGCGTAACAATTTTTCATACTCATATATATTTATCGGTTTGCCTTAATCCATCGGATGCAGATGGGTTTCACTGTTTCATCGTTTTCATGGAACAATGGAACAATGGGACAATGGAGCCATATCCCTCAGAACGACACCCATTTTTGCGTACTCTCCGACGATTCCACCACTTTCCTGATGAACTGCATGCCCCGGACGCCGTCAGATACCGTCGGGAAATCCAGGTAGAGCGGATTCGGTTCCTGGCCTTGCAGCCGGGCCCGCAGGCATAGGGCGAAATTGCGGTAGATGTTGGCGAAGGCTTCGAGGTATCCTTCGGGGTGGCCCGCCGGGATGCGGGTGTGCGCCTGTGCTTCGGGATGGAGTTTGCCTACCCCGGTGCGCAGCACCTGCATAGGTTGATCGAGCCATTTGATGATAAGGCTGTTGGGTTCCATCTGGCGCCATTGCAGGCCGCCTTTTTCTCCGTATATCCGGATATTGAGGTCGTTTTCTTCCCCTGCGGATATCTGGCTGGCATGTAGGATGCCTTTGGCGCCGTTGTTAAAATGCAGCAATACGTTGCCGTCATCATCCAACCGGCGCCCTTCCACAAAGGCGCTCAGGTCGGCGCACAACTCGGTGATCTGGAGCCCTGTAATATATTCGGCGAGGTTTTCAGCGTGAGTTCCTATATCTCCCATAGCGCCGGCGATGCCCGAACGTTTCGGGTCGGTGCGCCAGGAGGCTTGCTTCTGGTCGCTGTCTTCCAGTTTGGTCGACAGCCACCCTTGCGGGTATTCAACAACTACTTTCCGTATTTTCCCCAATTCCCCGTTGCGCACCATGGCGCGGGCCTGTTTGACCATGGGGTAACCGGTGTAGTTGTGGGTCAGTGCAAAAGGAAGCCCGGTTTTCTTTACCAGCTTTTCCAGTTCGTAGGCTTCGTCCATATCGAAACAGAGCGGCTTGTCGCAAACGACGGGGAAGCCGTTTTCCAGAGCCATCCTGGCCGGGCCGTAATGCAGGTGGTTAGGAGTGACGATGGAAACGAAGTCCATACGCCGGCCCTCCGGCAGGCGCTTTTCGGCGAGGATCATCTCCTCGTAATTGCCGTAAACGCGGTCAGGCGGCAGGTGCAGGGCTTCACCCGAAGCCTTGGATTTTTTCGGGTCGCCGCTGAAGGCGCCACATACCAGTTCTATTTCCCCATCCAATGCGGCGGCCATTCTATGAACGGCTCCGATGAAGGCGCCTATGCCTCCACCCACCATTCCCATCCGGATTTTTCGGCTCATACGGTTGGCTAAAGTTTCAATTTGGAGTCCTCATAGTTGCATAAGGAAACGTAATAATAATAAGAATTTTATAAAAACAATAGCTTTTCGCCCGGGAAAACCTATTGCAGCGGAGTATAATCAATGACGAACTACGCCCCCTCGACAGCCGCCGCTTTTCGCTTCTTCATATAAAAGAACAGGCCGCCAAAAAGCAGGATCAGGATGGCGGGCAGGATAGCCATGAGTTGCAGCGTGCCTGCGCCGGAAACGTTCTCATCCATCACCCGCCCCATGAGCGGCAGGACGATGGAAGTAGAAAGCATGCCCAGCCCTCCCATTATGGACAGGCCCAGGGCGCCGCTTTCCGGAATATGCTCAGCGACGAAGGAAAGCATGGTGGGCCAGAAGAAGGTGATGCCCACCGCAAAAATGGCGGCCGCCACAAAGGTCATTGCGCCGCTCGCCATACTCAGGGCCATCAATCCAAAGAAGGAAAAGATGGCGGAGAACCAGAGCATGCCCGAAGTGCTCAGGCGGTGAGCAATAGGCCCGGCAAAACCACGGCCAACGGCCATGATGCCATTGATGAAGGCAAGCACCAGCAGGGGCGCCACCCCGGTATCGGCAAGCAGAGAGCTGATGCGCTGATTGGTACCCAGCTCAGTTGCGGCAGTCAGCAACATGCAAAAGGCAATAAACAGGAAGAGCGGCTTGCTCAACGCCCCCCACATCTGCCCGGTAGAGACCCCCATTTCCACCCGCTCGGTGCGGGGAAAAGGCTGCCCCCAGAACATCAGCCCGTACAAGGCCAGGGGAATGAAGAGCAACCCAACCATCAAATGCCAGCTCCAGCCGAACACATCCATTACCAGATAGCCCATCACGCTGCCGATGACGATGCCCCCCGGAAACCAGACGTGAAAACGGTTGAGCATTTTTGTCTTGTCTTCCTTGAACATGGTTGCCACCAGGGGGTTCAAGGCCGCTTCAACGAAGCCGTTGCCAATGCCTATAGCCAGAGTGCCGAAAAACAGGGTCCAGAAATTTGTCGCGAACAGGGTTACCACAATACCGATCGCATGGGTGATAAATGCGCCCGTTACAATGCGCTTCATCCCCAGGGCATCGACCAATGGGCCTCCAATGACCATAGCCAGGGTAAATCCCCAGAATGCAGGCCCAAAAGCTATGCCTATCTGCTCCAGGCTCAGCCCTATCCCTTCGGGGCCAAAAACCGTCTCCAGGCGGGCCCGGATGGCAAAGGTCATGGCCGTAACGACCAGCGCCAGGCAACTGGCGATGAAAAGGCGTCCTCTGTTGATGTCTTGCATAGTATCTTAGGTTTTGTTGTTAGTTTGGTATGGGGTTTTGGGGGTTTCCGGGTTTCTCCTTGGGCAGGGCAACCAGGAACAAGAAACATGGAACAAGGAACAAGAAACTACTCCTTAAACTCCCTGATCTTAATATTCCTGAACCACACGATGGCATCGTTGTGGTCCTGCAGGCAGATGCGGCCTTTCCGGGCCTTGCCGAAATCCGGCATATCCCTGAACTTGCTGTTGCGGATCATGCTTGCCCATTCTTCGGTGAACATTTCGAACCTCACCACTTTCCTGTCGTTGAGCCAGAACTGCGCCTTCCCGTCCCGGATGATGATGCGCACCTTGTTCCACTCCCCGGCCGGCTTCACGGTTTCGTACTTCACGGGGATCATATCGTACAGGCAGCCGGCGCGGTGGCTCTCATAGAGGGCGTCGGGGTGGCAGGTATTATCGAGGATTTGCATCTCGGGGCCGGTCAGCCAGGGGTATTCGTATTGCTCCGCTTCGACTACATTGAACATGACGCCGCTGTTGCCGCAGGGGCTGATTTTCCAATCCAGGCGCAGTTCGTAGTCTCCGAATTCCTGGTCAGTAACGAGGTCGCCGCCATCTTCCGTACGCAGGCTGCCATCCGGCTGGCGCACGGCATCCAGCTTGAGGGCGCCGTCTTCAACGATCCAGCCGGCCCCGGCGGTTTTTTTCTTCCAGCTGTGCCAGCCGCTGGTAGATTTACCGTCGAAGAGCAATTTCCAGCCGACGGCCTTTTCGGTCTCCGTAAGGGTATTGGGCGCGGCAGGAGCCGGCGCTTCAGCATGGGCGCCGGGCTGGCCTTCAGGTATATTGTTCAAGATGTGCGAGGCTTCCGTCGGCAACAGTTCCCGCCCCCGGGCGCTGATCCATTTGCCGGGCAGGCACAGGTATAGCGCATGGCCGGGCTTTATGGCCCCGGGTTCAAGGAATATCCCGCGGTAGTCCGCCGATTCCGTTCCGCAACTCCATAAAAAGATAAGTAAAGCAGCAAAGAGGCAGGGAATAAGGGCCCTCATAGTTGATTTTCCGTCTTTTCTAAAAAGCAATTGGATGTACTACGAGGCCCCAATATCCGTAATTTTCACCTTAAAACACCGGAATAATCGGAAAAAAATTTGGCAAAGCCCCTCTTTCAGTTCCAACGGCCTCCATCGTCATCGGGGCCGGGTTCGAAATCGGAAAAGCCGGAAAGGAAGGGGTCGTCTTCGTCTTCTTCATCCAATTCTTCCTCCATATCAAATTCGCCCTTGTAATAACCCTCTTCCTCCTCAAAGAAGAAATCCTCATCCTCTTCGAAGTCCTCCTCTTCTTCTTCATCGTAGAAGAAGCCCGGCATATGAGGATCCTCCATCAGCTCTTCAATGGCATCCTCATCGAGGGGTTCCTCTTCGCGGGAAAGCCATTGTTCGTAAACTTTGCACTGGCAGAAAGACTCCCCAAAAGGGCAGGTACGGGGTTCGTAATCGCAGAAGTCGATCTGCCAGGGGTTGTGGACGAGGATAGGCACTTCCTTACCCAGTTGGGTGACCAGCACTTCATATCTCTTCCGGAGCGGAAGCCCGGTAGGATAATGAGGGATGAAGTTGTAGGCGTCCAGGCATTGATTCATCGCTTCCAGGAGCCGGGACATCTGATCGTCTCTGAGCCGGCCTGCGGGAGGGAACCACTCCTGCCGCAGCCCCATCCAATCGCCCAGCCGCTCGCGGCGGGCCATCTTTTCCTCTTCATCAATGGGTATGAATGAGGGCCCCTCCTCGGAGTCTTCGAAAGTGAGCACCGGCACGTTGGCAGTAGCAGCCGCGATGTCAGCGAGCAGGTAATTGAGGTATTTTTCCATATCCCGATTTTTCTCCTGCCGGCAATTTAATAAGTTTTACCCTGCCATGCCAGTTTTAAGCTGATTCGTTATTCGTTGATTCGTTCGGCGCCCCTTCTACGAATCCCTACCCCTTCACCAGCTTGATAAACTCGCGGATTTTCTCATTGGGCACCAGCACGGCGAGGTTATAGTGCCTGATCTTCCAGCCATCTTCCGTTTTGGAGAGTACGCCGGATCCGCGGCAAGTTCCCATCCAGGTGTCGAGTTTTTCCTCGAACCAGGCGGTTTGGCCGTTCGGAGCGAAGTAAATCTGCCGTTCGGAAGGCGTAAAAGCCCAGGCGGTGTCGCGTTCGAAAGCCGCTTTGGCCCAGAAGCGCAGTTCGTCTCGCAGCCAGCGCTCGGAAGCGTCGGTGCCCAGGTAGATGCCATCGGCCGTCATGCTGCCGAAGAAGGCCGCTTCATCGGCGGTGGCGGCGGCGCGGTGCCAGGCATCCAGCAGCCCCCCGATGGCAGCCGCCTCGTCCGGCGCTTCGGCGGGGCAGCCCTCCCGCCGGCGGGTATCGGCAATGTGGCTGATCTTCCAGCCCTCCGCAGTCCTGAAAAGCTGAAAGGCATTGACGCCGCAATGGCTGAGCTGGCCGCCCAGGAAGAAGGTGTACTCCGTCCAGGCCGTGGCCAGCAGGCCATCGATGCGGATGTCGTAGCTCCAGATTTGCTCATTGAAGGTTTTTTCGTGCGGCGATCCGACGGCTTTGAGGAAGTCCTCCAGGCTTCCCTCCGACAGCTGAGGCTGCCCGTCGCGGCTGAGGTGAGCCGTCTGCAGCCGGGCCCCGGGAAGGAAGGCCCGGCGAACCATACTGCTGTCGCCGGCGCGCATGCCGTCGAAAAGTGATTGAATGGGCGCTTTTACAGCGCTTATTTCCTCATCCGTTTGGCCGGATGCTGAAAGAGGGAGGAGAAGGAAGAGAAGGAAGAGGTTTTTCATAATGAGTAAGTTTTTCGGCCATTATTGCTGGGCAACTTTCGCCCAATGACAAAAAATACGTTCCCGCCAAAGATAAGCAAGGGCAGGCGGATGAGGGGGGGAAATATTGCCAGGGGGACGGCGCCGGGTTTCTGGGTTTCTGGAACCAGAAACAACGCCCCTTTCCCAACTGTTAAGTTCACCATAAATCTTTACCTTTAAGCGTTAATTAGCAGGGCGGCCATTTCCGCAGGCTGGCCAATAAAAATGTTCTATGGACATCTACACTCGCAAATCCCGCCTGAAACTATATCTGGGTATCGCCGGCCTGATCATTGTGGCGATATCGATGTTTTACACCAATTACCTCACCGGCAAGCTGGCAGATGAAGAGCGCAAAAAGGTAGGCCTTTACCTGAGGGCCATGGAAGACCTCAGCGATACGGACGATGAGGACGCCCAATTCTGCGATTTCACGCTCCACTTTCAGATCCTGCAATCCAATACGACCATCCCGGTCATGGTGGTCAACGACCGGGGGGGGATCGACGATTTTATCAACATCAAGGGAGATACGTCCACCCTGGCCCTGCAGCAGGAAGTGGAGCGGATGAAGGAAGAAGGATTCGAGCCGATCGAGGGCTTTGCCTACTCCATTTATTATAAGGAATCGACCCTGCTCAAGCAACTGCGCTATTTCCCCCTGGTACAGCTCATCCTCATCGCCGCCTTTGTGGGC
>CAZAXA010000293.1:0-7973 GCA_964488965.1 uncultured Phaeodactylibacter sp.
AACATCCCCATACTGACGCTGGTGGATGTGCCCGGTTTCCTGCCCGGCAGTTTTCAGGAGTACGGCGGCATCATCATCCACGGCGCCAAGCTCCTCTTTGCCTATGGCGAGGCTACCGTACCCAAGATCACGATCACCCTGCGCAAGGCCTACGGCGGCGCCCATGACGTGATGGGCTCCAAGCAATTGCGGGCCGACCTCAACTATGCCTGGCCCGGCGCGGAGATCG
The DNA here is from genome assembly GCA_964488965.1 of uncultured Phaeodactylibacter sp. Lineage (GTDB taxonomy): Bacteria > Bacteroidota > Bacteroidia > Chitinophagales > Saprospiraceae > JACJXW01. The sequence continues at coordinate 230 of CAZAXA010000293.1, forward strand.
CCGTGATGGGCGCCAAAGGGGCCATCGAAGTCCTGGAAGGCCGAAAACTAAGCAAGGTTGACACCCCGGAAGAACGAGAGGCCCTGCAACTTAAAATGGAAGAGGAATACCGGGAGAAATTCGCCAACCCCTACGTGGCTGCCCGCTACGGTTATATCGACGATGTGATCGAACCCCGCAATACGCGCTGGCGGATTGCCCGTGCCCTGCGCTATCTTTCTACGAAAAAGGAGGTGGGCCCGCCGAAGAAACATGGGAATATGCCTTTGTAACAATACAACAATGTAACAATGGATATCAACTGGCCCACTATCATTGACGGATTGCTCATTTCCGGCGTCGGCTACCTGGTCGTGATGCTGGCCCTGAGCCTGTTGTACTACGTCTTCCGTTATATCCCCATCCTGCTGCATGCCCGCATCCGGTCGAGGCTCCGGCGCCAGGGCAAACACCTCCGGGAAGATGAACAGGTAACGCTGGTGGGAGATGAAAGCGCCGCCATTGCGACAGCCCTATACCTTTATTTCAGTGAAGTGCATGACGAGGAGAACACTATAATGACCATCAAAAAGGTGTCCAAACGGTATTCCCCCTGGAGCTCGAAAATCTTCGGCGTGATGAATAAAATAAAACCCTGACATGAAAAAGTATAAATTCACCATAAAGGGCCACGATTACGAAGTGGACATCCTTAACTACGAGAACGACACGGTAGAACTGGAAGTCAACGGCACCCACTACTCCGTCGAAATCCGGCGGGAAGTAAAGGAAAAGCCTAAAACCCCGAGGCTGGTCAGAAGCCCTGTGCCGCAACCCAGCCCGGAAGAAGCGAATATTGCCAAAGCGCCCGTTTCAATGATAACGATAAAGACGCCGCTGCCGGGCATTATCCTCAAGGTGCTGGTGAAGGTGGGCGATACGGTCAAAAAGGGAGATACCCTCCTGATCATGGAGGCCATGAAAATGGAGAACAACATCATGGCGGACAAAGCCGGAAAGGTTGTGCAGGTCAAAGTCCGGGAGGGCGATAACGTCCTTCAGAACGACGTGCTGGCCATACTGGAATAAACCCTGTCGCAATAATCCTCACTCATGAAAAAAGCCATAATCCTTGTTATTATACTTATTTCCTGCCTTGCCCCCGGCACAAGCCAAAGCAGCCGGCCCGCCCCCGACTCCCTGCAAACGGAGGAGGCACAGGCGGAAGGGGCGGCGGCGGATGCCGATAAAGATGAAGCCAGGGCGGCCTGGCAGGCCGTGCGCACTTTTTATGAATATACGGGTTTTGCCAACGTCCGGCCCGGCAATATCATCATGATACTGGTCGGCCTGTTTTTCATTTACCTGGCCATCCGCTACAACTACGAACCGCTGCTGCTTATCCCCATCGGCCTCGGCATCCTGGTGGGCAATATCCCTTTCAAGCTGGACGCCAACCTTCAGGTAGGCATCTACGAGCCGGGCAGCGTGCTGAACTATCTGTATTTCGGAGTCATCAAGGGCATTTATCCGCCTCTGATCTTCCTGGGCATCGGCGCCATGACGGACTTTTCCTCGCTCATCTCCAACCCGCGGCTCATGTTGCTGGGCGCAGCGGCCCAGGTCGGCATCTTTGCTACCTTCATCGGGGCGCTGATACTGGGCTTCTACCCTGCCGAGGCCGCCGCCATAGGTATCATCGGAGGGGCCGACGGCCCTACAGCCATCTTCCTGTCCTCCAAACTGGCCGGCGGGGCCAACATCGTCGATTACGCAACGGATGGAGCGCCCATTTACGCGAAGAACCTCATCGGCCCCATCGCCATTGCCGCCTACTCCTATATGGCCCTGGTGCCGGTGATACAGCCGCCGATCATGCGCCTGCTCACCACCCGTAAAGAGCGCCTCATACGCATGAAGCCGCCCCGGGCGGTCGGAAAAACCGAAAAAATCCTCTTCCCTATCATCGGCCTGCTGCTGACCACCTTCATCTCCCCCAGCGCACTGCCGCTGCTGGGCATGCTTTTCTTCGGCAACCTGCTGAAAGAATCCGGCGTTACCAAGCGCCTGGCAGAAACGGCGCGCACTTCTCTGATCGACATCGTGACCATCCTGCTGGGGCTGACCGTCGGCGCCTCCACCCAGGCCGATGTGTTCCTCACGCCACAGTCTATCCTCATCTTCGTCCTGGGCGCCTTATCCTTCATGGTGGCCACCGCCGGCGGTATCCTCTTCGCCAGGGTGATGAACATTTTTCTCAACCAGGAAAACAAAATCAACCCCCTGATCGGGGCGGCCGGCGTATCGGCCGTGCCCGACAGCGCCCGCGTGGCACAGATGGAAGGCCTGCGGGAAGACCCCGGCAACCACCTGCTGATGCACGCCATGGCGCCCAACGTGGCGGGAGTGATCGGCTCGGCAGTGGCGGCGGGTATATTGCTGAGTTTTCTGGGGTGAGGAGGGCGCAGTGCCCGGTATTCAGTTGCCCGGCGTTTTTACCCAGATGAATGGACGGGCAGTGTTCAGAGCTATCCCCTGGACGGCGCCGGAAGCCAATGAATCGCAGCAGTCTGGCATCCTTGCGAACCGCGAACACCGAACCGCGAATACCGCCCCACCGATGGCCTAAACTGGCAAATCTGTAATATTGTTAGTATCTTGAACGCTCAAGAAAAGAAAGCATATCTATGGACGCAGCAGTTGTAAGATCGGAATACGAACTGGAAAGAGACAAACCTTTGCCCAGTAAAAATCATTCAATCGTTCAGGGGAATTTGCATTTCTTGCTCCGAAGCGCCTATGGTAAACGTTTTCGGGTATTACCGGAGGTAAGCATCGTAGTCTCCGCCAGAGACAAAGTCCCCGACATTGCCATATACTCCACCATAGAATTCACACCGGGAGAAGACCAAACGCGCCTGGAAACGCCCCCCCTGGGCGTAATCGAAATACTTTCCCCCTCCCAGAGCCTTACGGAGCTGATCACCAAATCGGCCGCCTATTTCGAGGCCGGCGTATTGTCTTACTGGCTGGTGCTGCCCGACCTGCGTTCCATTTACGTGTTCAGCGCGCCGGGGGAATACCAGCTGTTTGCCAAGGAAGATAAGCTGGAAGACCCGAGGCTGGAGGTGGAGCTGGAGTTGAAAGAAATTTTTAAGTAAAGACTCCTGAAGATCAGTAAGTAATGGTTTCGCCAAGCCCGGCGTACAAATAGCCGTCGCCATAAATGTCCTGCATGATCCGGAATGCGAGGTGCCCGGTACAGTGGGCAGGAGCTACGGAGCGAACCTCCAGTTCATTTTTAAGCATACTCACCATCTCTATGGTTCGGGCCCTGTCAAAAGGCAACAGATGAAAGCCTCCGTACACCATGTCGATCTTGTCATTCGTAAAGGAACGGGTTTGCGCGACAATATTTTCGACGCCGGTGTGGGAACAGCCTACGATCAATACCTGCCCTTTTCCCGTTTTCACAGACAGAGAAAGTTCAGGCAGGCCTGTGTTCTTACACGCATCCCCGGCATGTTCAAACTGCCCTTCTACGAAGCTCTTGTTCGGATAACAGGAAAAATAACCCATATAGGGCGAACTGGTGGCAATGAGCGTCAAGCCCGGCATGATCTCCTTCGATGTTCTTACGTACTCGATGTCGGTATGCCAGAACCTTCCCGATTGGTTGATGGTGAACTTTGTGCCGCCCCCGTCAAAATACCGCATGTGCTGCGGCAGGGAATCCTCCACGGCCGGCTCCTGCCCGGTGGCATCAAAAGGGACGGGCGCTCCCCAGAAAATGTCGTAGGGAAAATAAATTTTCACGCCGGGGTTCACCTGAAGCAGGTAGTCGATCCCATTCAGGTGGTCGAAGTGGCCGTGGGAGACCACGACGATGTCTACCTCGGAAAGATTTACCCTGAGTTTGTCAACGTTCTTCCTGAAAATATCCGCGTTACTCCCGGCATCAAATAAAATGGTTTTACCCTGATATTTTGTGATGCAGGAAAATCCGAAATCCTTCACCAGGGACGTATCCCTGCCAAAGGCATCGTAGAGGTTGGTGATGGTTCCCTCTTTTACTTTTTCGTCCGGGGTATTTTTGACTGCCGGCCGGAAAAAGGAGGCCATTGCCAGGATGAAAAGGAGGCTAAAGAGTGTTTTTCTCATCATGCAGTATTTTATGTTTCAGTCGTTCATTATACTGTTGTACGAAACATTCCGGCAAATTGGATTTTTTCCCCCAAAAAAACCGGAATTTTTTCTTAGCGACTATGGTTATCAGGCACAAAACCCACCGCTAACATGAGAAAGATCACCTACTATGCCGCCGCCGCCCCCGACGGCTTCATCGAAGGCCCAAACGGCGACGTCAGCGGCTTCGTCCAGCAGGGAGATGGCGTAGATCAGTACCTGAAAGACCTGCAATCGTACGACACCGTCATCATGGGCAGGAAAACCTATGAATTCGGCTACCGCTTCGGCCTTGTGCCCGGCCAGCCCGCCTACCCGCATATCCGGCACTACATCTTTTCCAATACCCTGAAATTCGACGAGTAGACTATTCCTGGGAAGGCGGCGTTTGAGATAAAAACACCATTCATGCGCCAAATCCCTTTACTTTTGCTGAGCTGCTTACTCTTCACAGCCTTCGCCGGCTGCGGCTCGTCCAGGCGTTTTGCAGAACCGCCTTCTCCACCTGCCGGGCAAGCGGATACAGAATATGCCCGCGAAGAAACCCGCCCCGAACAGGGTTCTTCCAAAAGGAAAATCCTCTTCTCCGCTTTTCTGGGGCTTACTGTAGAAAACCCGGACAGCGCCGGCCAACGGATTGCCCGGATCGCAGAAAAATACGGCGGCTATGTCAACGAGATCGCTACGTACCAAATGGCCATCCGCGTAGCAAGCGGGCAATTCGACGCCGCCATTGCCGATATTGCCGCCCTGGGCAAGCTGCGCCGCAAAAACATTGCAGGACAAGACGTCACCGAGGAATACCTGGATTACCAAATCCGCCTGGAAAATGCCGAAAAGGCCCGCAACCGCTACCTCGATCTGCTCGGCAAGGCCGAAACCGTAGAAGAGATTCTGAAAGTGGAAAAAGAGCTGGGGCGGCTCAACGAAACCATCGATCTGCTCAAGGGCAGGATGGCCAGGATAGAACACCTCGAAGCATATTCCACAATCACCGTAGAATTGCAGGAAAGGAAGAAACCGGGCCTGCTGGGATACATAGGTTTGGGTGTTTATCATGCGGTGAAATGGCTATTTGTCAGAAATTAATCAGAATGGACAAGATCATCGAAAAAATACACCGGAAACTGGGCGGCGGCCCGGCCCTCACTGCGCTGGCCGAAAAGCTGAGCCCGTCGGAGCTGAACACCTTCCTGCTGGAACTCTTCCGGCTGAAGGCGGCGCAGGTGGCGCCCGCCCGCTTGTTGCAGCAATTCAGTGAAAACCGCTTCGTCACGCCGGCAGCCGTCGACACCCTTGCCCTTCGGCAAAACGAGCTGGATTGGCTGAAATATGCTCAGGAGCGGCAATTCCACCCTCTCACCCTCTCCCCCCTCGCCCCGCTGGGGGCCTGCTCTGCCATCGGCCATGTGGACCAGAATAATGTGCTGAGCGCGTTGAGGGGCACGGAGGTGGTGTCTGACGCCACCAATGTCCTGGCTCTGCAGATCGCTCAGGACGCCAAAGTGGCAAAGGACAAAAACGCCGTCTTCCGCTACGCAGCCACCCACCGGCACGTGCGCGGGCAGGCCTTCGACAACCCTAATTTCACCGCCCACTTTTCCGTTTTCTGCATGGCCTCCGGCGGCTGGGATACGGGCAACTATGCCTTCGAACTGGCCCAACTGAACGAGCACCTGAGCGTCATCCTCGCCCTGCTGCGCCGCCACTTCACGGAGGAGCGCCTCTTTATCCGCTTCTACCGGAAGAAAAAGGCCGAAGTTTTCCTGGAACGGATGGCTGAATACAAACAGGGCGTATGGCACAGCCTGCCCCATGAGTTCAAAGACGGCCTGGAAAGCGAGTACTACCATTTGATACAGGCCAAGGTATTCCTCCCGCTTGGCGAGGGTGAGATCGACATCGCCGACGGCGGCCCGGTGGACTGGACGCAGCGGCTGCTTTCAAATAAGAAACACCGGCTGTTCATCAGCGGGATCGGGCTGGAATTGGTGCATAAGCTCGGAAAAATTTAATCAATCATGGATAAGGTCAACATCAAAGAAAAGCTCGCCCTCTTCTCCGACCACTGGAACCCCCGAATTGCCGGGGAGCTGAACGGGCAGCACGTCAAGCTCGTCAAGTTCCAGGGGGAGTTCGTCTGGCATAAACACGAGGAAGAGGATGAACTTTTTTACGTACTGGAAGGCGAGTTTGACATGCAGTTCCGCGACAGAACTGTGCGGCTGAAGGAAGGAGAATTTATTATCGTGCCGCGGGGCGTTGAGCACCGTCCGGCGGCGGAAAAAGAAGTGGCGGTGATGCTCTTCGAACCGGCTTCTACGCTCAATACCGGGGATACGGGGGGAGAGCGGACCAGGGAAAATCTTGAAAGAGTATAAGCGGGTAAAGATCTTGGCTACAATGCCTCTTACTTTCAGAACCGCCCTGCGGGAAGAAAAGGCGATCTCCGTTCTTCCAAATACCGCAACGGTGATCAGCGGGCCGGAGCCGCCGGAGGGCTCTCTTACATCCAGGCCTGATCCGGATTTGATGTGTTGCCGGACGGCTTCAACATTTCCCTGTATAACGGCCTCATGGAGCCCCACTGCCGGAAGAGGGACATCACTCTGAGTAACATGCTGCGGCGCCGATGTATCCTGTTCCCCGGAACTGGTGGCCGTGAAAAAGGCGGCAATGAACAGTGAAGCGGCAGCGTCAGCCCGGCATTGGAAATGGCCATACTATAGGCCACCCCAAGGATAAAGGCCAGCGCCACGGCCGCTTTGAGCGAGATTCTCAGCGGGAAGGCGCCGATCCTCGACAAAGCCAGGTACGCCATATGAAAGACGAACAATACCGGCAGAAACCACAACCAGTTCTGGCTCGGTTGGAACGGGACAGTCAATTGAAGAAGAGTTTCCTGTGAAAAAACGGCGCGCCCTTTCTTGTTGCTTTACAAAAAAATAACAATGAGATAACATACACGTAACATACTTTTTGGGGTTCGGCAGTCTTGTGTGAAACAATTAGACACCATGCAAGAATTTTTTCTCATCGCAATAGGCTTGTTATTTCTCCTGGCCATTGCCGACCTGATAGTAGGCGTCAGCAATGATGCGGTCAATTTTCTCAATTCCGCCATCGGTTCGCGGGCGGCGCCCCGAAAGGTCATCCTGATCGTTGCCAGCCTGGGGATCATATTGGGCGCCACCTTTTCCAGCGGCATGATGGAGGTGGCCAGGACCGGCATTTTCAACCCGGAGGCTTACTATTTCAGTGATGTGATGATCATCTTCCTGGCGGTTATGCTCACCGACGTTATTCTGCTCGATTTTTACAACACCTTCGGCCTGCCGACCTCCACTACCGTTTCCCTGGTATTCGAGCTGTTGGGAACCGCGGTAACCGTCGCCGCGCTGAAGATCATGGCAACCGGAGCGGACTGGGATACGCTGGCCGGATACATCAACTCGGCCAAAGCCCTGACGATCGTTACCAGTATTCTCCTGTCGGTAGGTATTTCCTTAGTGTTCGGGGTAAGCCTCATGTACCTGTCGCGTTTGCTGTTCACCTTTCAATATGAGCGCCGTTTCCGTTG
>CAZAXA010000294.1:0-7961 GCA_964488965.1 uncultured Phaeodactylibacter sp.
CTGTTGTTTGTTGTCTGTTGTTTGTTGTCTGTTGTTTGTTGTCTGTTGTCTGTTGCTGGTTGTTTGTTGTTTGTTCAGCTAACGGTAACCGGCAACAAACAACAAACAACCATCTCCTAATGCATCCCATTCGGTATCCCTCTGGATATTTCCTGGATGAACTCCAGCAGGGCGGTATGGGGCATCATGGCGTTCTTGCGCTTGTACTTCAGCCCCGTCAGGTTGAGTTCGCTCAGGTCGGCTTTGAGTTCTTCGAAGCGCTCGACGGTGAAGACCCCGTAGCGGGCGGAGGCCAGGTTCTGGCTCACCTTCAGGGAGGGTTTGGCGCCATTCTCCCCGAAGATGCGCCGGAGCAGTTCCAGGCCCAGGCGGCTGGAGTTGGCATTGCTCTGGCTTTGCAACTGCTCGTAGCGGGAGAGCCATTCGGGGTTTCTGCCCGGCGGAATGCGGATATCGACGATGATGATGTCGTAACGGCGTTCGTTGAGGTAGAAGAAAGCTTCCGACGCATTGGAGGCGATGTCCAGGTGGTAGTTGCCTTCAATATACACCGGGCTGGCCAGGTGGTAGAGGTCGCTATCGGCATCATCTTCGATCCACAGTACTTTATAAGAGCTCATGGCAATTGTGCGTTTCGGGGTAGTTGAATGCTCACCGTTGTGATAAAAGGGTTAGAATAGTCATCCTTCGGGTTGCCCAGGGAAGGCTTGCTGCTTATGCTCAGTTTGCCTTTGTGCTTTTCCACTACCTTCCGGGCGTCATACAGGCCCAGGCCGGTGCCGGGGCGGCGGCGGTCGCTGGAGTTGACGCCGCGGTAGCCCACCTTGAAGACCAGGCCCTTGGCCAGTTCCTCTTCGGTGATGGCCACGCCCCAGTTCTCGATGGCGAGGTTGATCCAGCCGGCATCCATCCTGCCCTCGATCGTCACAAAGGCCCTGACGGGCCCTTTGCGCGTCCAGCTGTATTTGACGGCGTTGTGCAGTATGTTGAGCAGGGCGCGCATGAGGTCATCCTCGTAACCATCGACATAGGCGTTGCGGATCTCCTTTATGTTCGTCCGCAGTTCCACTTTGCGGTTGGCCGCATATTCTTCCATTTTACGGACGGCGCCGACGATGATGTCATACAGGTCGAGCCGCTGAGGCTCCTCTTTATGCCTGACCCGGGTGAGGATGAAGCTGCGCAGGTTGTTGACCACCGTCTCCATTTCCAGCACGGTATCCACCCCCCGGTGAAGGGTGGCCAGGCTGCACAGGCGCAGGGTTTCCCGCAACTGCCGCTGCGCCTCCTTGACCAGTTCTCTGGGGAAGTTGCCTTTTGCCACCGGCCCGTTGATGAGTTCCCGCACCTTGATGGCCCCGTCCCGGATGATGGCCAGCTTCCGGGCGCCGCTTTGTTCTTTCCCGAAGCGCTCCAGCAGGGCGGCCAGGCGCTCCAGTTCCTGGCCGGCGCCATCGTCGAACTGGCGGTTTTCCCGGTTCCGCTCCAGGATGCTGCCGACGGAAGCCCGCAGGGCGGCGGTTTGCCGGCCGACCTGCTCCAGCACTTCCTCCTCGTCCAGCATGCCGTTTTCTTTCAGCAGCAGGTCTTTGGTCACGAAGGAGCGGATGACGGCGTCCATGGTATGCTTGACGTGGATGAGGGTGGATGAGTAGGAATGCAGCACCTTGCCGATATCGGTGGTCAGTTCATCCATCTGCTGCTTGGTATCCAGGTAGTCGGTCACGTCGCGCTCCGCCCCTACCCTGCCGATGATGTTGCCGGCGGCGTCTTTCAGGAGTTTGACGTGCACCTCGTAGCGGCGCAGTTCCCCTCTGCCGTTGTAGGCCGTGAGGATATAGTCCACCAGGCTTTGCCCTTCGTGGTCCTTGCGGATGAGGGCATCGTGAAACTCCTCGAAGGCCTGCGGGGAAATGTGCCAGCCGCGCAGGTCTTTGCCGATAAGGGCTTCCGGGCTATCGGCGCCCCGGTTGCTGGCGAAGTGCTGGTTGCAGTGCAGCAGGATGTGCTCGCCATTCTCGTTGATGCGCACTTTGTACAGGCCGATGGGCGCCTCATTGACCAGCCGGAAGTAGATGGCCTCCATGGTCACATCTTCCAGGATGCCTTCCGTACCTATCCAGTTGCCGTCGCCATCCCAGACGGCGCGGGCGCTGACGGCGGCCGTGAAGACGGAACCATCCTTGCGCCGGTGTTCCTGGTATTCATTGGCGACGCTGCCCTTTTCCCATAGCCGCCGCTGCATTTCCTCCAGCTCTTCCGGATATTTCACGAAATCTGCCGGGCCTTTGAACAGCACCTCTTCCAGGGTATCGTAGCCGTACATTTCCACAAAACGGGGGTTGGCGTTGGCCAGCCCGCTGTCGTTGCGGAAGCTGAAAATGCCCACGGGCAGGTCGTTGAACAAACGGTGGTAGCGGCTGGCCTTGTTGATGGGCGCCATCAGGCACAACAAGGCTACGACATCCCGCCCGTCTTCGCTCCAGATGGCCCTGGTGTAATCCCGCACAAAGCGCATCCGGCCGTTGACCATCAGGTCGATGGTGGTATTCCTGAGCCACTGCCCTTTTTCCAGGCGCAGCAGGCGGTTCAGGTTGTCCTCGCGGTCGGAAGGATGGTTGTAAAAATCGGTGGCCTTCTGCCGGAAGTCCGGTTCGGCAGGCAGGCCGAAAAAAGCGCGCGCTTCCTCGTTATACCGGAGAAATACCCCGTCCCGGCTGGCCAGGTAAACGGCAAAGGGCAGGCCGGAGCATTGCCGGTATTCCTGCTCCGCCAGTTGCATGATCTTTTGGAGGGCGGTATTCATGACTGGGGCGTTGGTTAAATAATCCTGCTGCTGTATGTAGGTTTATATAATGCATTCAAATTTAGAAAAATTTCCCGGGAGGATGATCAGAGCCTGACCCCCAATACCTCCCCGGCCTTTTCGAACACCAGGTCCGGGTCAAAGGGCTTGGTCAGATAAAGGTCGGCGCCGAAGGCCTCTCCCTTTTTTTTGTCCGCCTCCTGCCCTTTGGCGGTCAGCATTACGAAATAGATGTCGTGCAGTTGGTGTACCTGTTTGACCTGTTCGCAGACTTCGTAGCCGTTCATAATGGGCATCATCACGTCGCAGAACACCAGCTTTGGCCGTTCCCTGACGATCAGTTCCAGCCCGGCCTGGCCATTATCCGCCGAGAAAATCTCCACCCCCATATCCTCATAATCCTCGAGGATTTGTTCCAGCAGCATGCGGATATGGGTTTCATCATCAATGATCACGATCTTATTTTCTATAGCCATGGCCGTTTGTTTTAGTAGAGCACTTCGAATATCTGGACAGGCTTCTTGCGGCCCTTCAGCTTGATAACCTGGTCGAACCTGCGGTAGGAAAAATCGGATTTCGTTCCCTGGTAGATCGATTCGGTGACGAGGATCTGCCGCCCTTTGGCCAGGGATTGCAGGCGGGAGGCGACATTCACCGCATCGCCGACCGCAGTATAGTCCATATGGTGGTGCGACCCGATATTGCCTACTACCATTTCTCCTTTATTGATCCCGATGCCGGTCAGGAAGTTCTCCCGGATCCAGTCGTCGTGGAAAGAGGCCAGCCGGGTTTGCATCTCGATGGCTGCCAGGACGGCCTGGCGGGCGTCATTTTCCAGTCCGTAGGGCGCTCCGAACAGGGCGACGATCATATCTCCTACGAACTTGTTGATCGTTCCGTTGTGTTTAAAGACGATATCCACCATTTCAGAGAAATACTTGTTCAGGTAGTGAACGATCTGCTCCGGCGGCAGGGATTCACATTTTTGAGTGAAATTGCGGATATCGGAGAACAAGGTAGTGATATTTTTCCTTTTCGGTTCAAATGCGCTGTCGTCTTCGGAATGGATGATGGCGTCTACCAACCGGGCCGGCACGTAGCGTTGCAGGTTGCTCTTGATGCGGTCTTCCCGGACTTTCTGCAGGTGCAATTGTGAATTTTCCAGGGCATATGCCGCCTGGGAGGTGATCGCATAAAAGAGCTTCAGCTCGGCGGCGGAATACTGGCGCGGCGCCGAGGAGGCCAGGTTGGCCACCCCTATGGTTTTCTCTTTCACTTTCAGCGGAACGCACATGATCGACTCGAAAAAAGTATGGCCCGGGACGTAGCGCGTGTCGAGCCTGGCGGCATTAACGATCTCCGGCTGGCCCGATTGAAAAACGTGCCCGCCTATCCCCTCTCCCGGGGCCAGGTGGATGTGGTTGGCCGGGCGCCCGGTTTTGGAAAGGGCGGCGATGACCTCCAGCCGGCCGGTATCTTCATTGAAAAGCATCAGGGAGGCGCTGTCGCCACTAAGGTTGGACAGGGTTTCAGAAACGATCAGTCCGGCGACCGACTGTATATCGAAATTCGCGATGAGCTTTTCGCCCAGGTTGTAGAGGAGCGTGATCTCTTTGTACCTTTCCAGGGTTTCGCCCAGGATAGCCTTTTTATCAAGTTCGTAACGGGCGATGAGATCGAGGAAGGCCAGCGCCAACGGATGGCGCCGGCGGCTCAGCATATAGCCGATCCGCTCTCCCCCGGCGGAGATATCGCCGGCCGCCAGGCCATCCCGGGCGGGAAGGCCTTCCCCCCAGAGCAGATTTCCCTGCGCGTCAAGGATCCAGAACGGCTCATGGAACTCCTTCTCCATACTTTGGAGAAGGCTGGCGACGCCTTTTGAACGTAGTATTTTTCTGAGCTTAATCACGGGCGGATGCTGCGTCGTCGCCTAGTAAAAGGAAATAGATGTGTTCGAGCCCTTTGGCAAAGCGGAGTGTTTTGACGATGCCGTACTTTTCGGAGAACATGGCGTCCACTATGATCATATCCGGCCGCTCCTGTTTGGCCATGTTCAGCCCGTTCTCCCCGTCATGGGCCCCGAGGGCCAGATACCCTTTGGCGGTAAGGACGTCCACCAGCGCCTTAACGGTAGATTCATTTTCATCCAGCACGAGGATGCGCTTGGGGGAAGGCCCTTCCGACACCAGTTCCTTGACTTCCGAGATGATGGCCTGAATGTCGCCGGTCTTGGTCAGGTAGCGGTCCACGCCAACCCTGAGCCCCCGTTCCTGGTCTTCGATCACCGAGTGGATCATAATGGGGATATCCATGGTTTTAGGGTCGTTCTTTATCACGGCGGCGGCGTCGAAGCCGTTCATTTTGGGCATCATAATATCGAGGATCACCAGGTCGATGCGCTCTTGTTTCAGTTTGTTGAGGGCATCCAGCCCGTCGGCCGCTTCGATCACGTGGAAGCCGGCCTCTTCCAGTTCGTCCCGCAGGAGTTTACGCATGCTGGCGTCATCTTCGGCAACCAGGATGGTTTTCCTTGCCGGGCCGGCCGGGGATTCCCCGTCCATATACCGGTTGAGGCTCTCGATGAGGGTTCCCAGGTCGACCTTCCTGATCTTTTTATCCAGGGTATCCGGCGCAGCTTTATTGGCCGGCAGGGTAAAATAGAAGCGGGAACCTTTGCCCGGCCTGCTTTCCACCTGTATCCTGCCGCCATGGTGCTCCACGATCTGTTTGGCGATCGGCAGGCCCAGGCCGCTGCCCATGGGTTTGTCCGTAAGGGTGTCTCCCACCTGCTGGAATTTATCGAACACCTTTAGCTGGTCCGCTTCCGAAATGCCCGTCCCCGTATCTTCCACGGCGATCTCCACCGTTGCCGGGCCGGCCAGCCGGGCCGAAACGGCAACCTGCCCTTCCCTGGTGAATTTGGCGGCATTGGAGATCAGGTTGATGATGACCTGAATGATCCGGTCGCGGTCGGCCAGGACGGCGGGGAGGTTCTCTTCGACTTCCTTGAAAAAGTTCACTTTATTGTGATTGAACAGGGAGGAAGTGGCGGCCATGGAGTGGTCGATCACCTCCGCAATGGAAATCTCGGCCATCTTCCATTCGGTTTTGCCGGCCTCCATTTTGGAAATATCCAGGACGGAATTGATCAGGTCGGTAAGGCGTTCGCCCTCAGAAATGATGATGTTCAGGTTGTCGTTGATCTGTTTTACGGCCCGTTCCGTCCGTCGGCCGGAAGCATCTACATTAGGCTGTATTTCTTCAGCAAATTTCTTTCCTATGATCTTGGCGAAGCCCAGCACCGAGGTCAGGGGCGTGCGCAGTTCATGAGATACGTTGGAAATGAAGTCGGTTTTCATGCCGTCGATCTCCTTCTCCCGGGTAATGTCCCGGATCAGCGTTACCGAGCCGATGCATTTGGCAAAATCTCCGCCCGTGCCGGCGGAGGGGTCGAGAATGCAACTGGCCGTAGCTTTTCCGACCCGCCGGTTCGGCAGGGAAAGCTCCGTGGTAACGATCTCGTGGTTGCGGATCACTTCGTTCACCAGGCGGGTGATGTTGTAATCGAGCTTTTCCGTTTCCAGCCCTCTGAAAAGATCCTCCGAACGGATATCGAACATGGCCAGCAAAGCCGGGTTCATGCGGACGATCCTGCCGTTCTCATCCGTCACCAGCAAGCCGTCGGCCAGGTTGTCGATAATAGCGGAGAGGTGAGCCAGGGTTTCTTTCAGGGCCTGCGTCCTTTCCGACACCACTTCTTCCAGGTTGTTCTTCAGTGCGGTCAGCACCCGGTTGGCCTCATCGCGGCTGCTGACAAAAAAGAGCACGAGCCCTACGACTATGCTGGAGATCACGATGATGTTGATGACAAAAAAGGAAGATATGACCGTTGGAGAGGCCTCGATGGCAAAATGCCGCACATAGGGGTCGATGGCCCCGGAGGCCAGCGTCAGGGCGATGTAGGCAATGAGCCACTGGGAAGCCAGCCGGGTGCTCTGAAAGGTGATGGAGCCGACCAATGCCAGCAGCGACCACAGCATCATGGCGCCGGTAACCGCGAACCCGCCCAGGCTCCACTGAAAGGCAAAAGGAAGGATGAGGCTGATGAGCACCTGAAAAAAACGCACGGCCGGGAAGTTCTTGCTCATGGAGAAATAGAGAAAATTCAGGATGGTCATCGCCGTATATCCGAAAGGGATGAGGGACTGCACGTACAGGCCGAAATAGGAGGCGATGGAACCCCATAAAATGCCGCCGCCGCTCATCAGCGTGCCCATGTAAATCAGGAACCTTTTGTGCAGTTTCTGTTCGGCAGTGTCCGTTTCTACGTTGCCGATCGAGGCATATCTGTCGAGCCAGGATATTTTTTCCACGTGAGGTCAGTTCGTTATATGCCGAAAATAGGAAAATTGCCTCAACCAGCGCATGATGCCGCTGTTTTTTTTCTCGTGGCCGGCGCCTCGGGCCGAACAGTAAAAAAATAATCAGTTTTTGGCCGGGGGGCTTGCAGGGTTCATTCTTTTGATTTAACTTTGTATCGCAAAGTACTTTAAAAGCAAAAATAACCTTGCTTTATTTTTGAGAGGGGCTTGCAGAGTTCATTTTTTTGATTTAGCTTTGTGCCGCAAAGTACTTTAAGATGAGAAAAATGAACCCAGACCAACATTTGGAAACATTAAGTGAGATTCGCTCTCTGATGGAACGTTCATCCCGGTTCATCTCGCTGAGCGGTTTGTCGGGTGTTGTGGCCGGCATAGCGGCATTGGTGGGAGCGGCCCTGGTTTACGTTTACCTGGGCGTCAGCCCTTTTGATCAGCAACGCCCTTATTACGTCATGGCGCCGGAGGTACACAAGTGGGGAATGGGCTATCTCACGTTTTTCATCCTGGATGCGGTGGGCGTCATCGTACTGGCCTTGAGTTTCGGTATATTTTTCACGACCCGTAAGGCCCGGCGCAAGGGGCAGAAAATCTGGGATGCACTGACCCGGCGCCTGCTGGCCAGCCTCGGCATTCCGCTGGTTGCGGGCGGCCTTTTCTGCCTGGCATTGCTCAAGCATGGCCTGATCGGGCTGGTGGCGCCGGCGACCTTGATCTTTTACGGCCTGGCGCTGGTCAATGCCGGCAAATATACCCTGCACGATGTCCATTACCTG
>CAZAXA010000295.1:0-7925 GCA_964488965.1 uncultured Phaeodactylibacter sp.
TTTGTTATAGCTTTTCTCAATGTAGATACAAATTTAAGGATTGTTTGTTCCTTTTGCCTGTTTGTTGAGCGTCAAAAAGCAGTCATAATGGAGGTTTGTTCGGCGGGAAAGCCTCCCCCGGCTGGTGCGGAGCTATAAGGGGGGAGCCTTTCTCGCCGGCAAATTCACCTTATCCACTCCCGTATTGCCCGTCCGTGGGCCAAAAGCCATGCATATAGATACCGGAACTTTACAATATGCAGCCTTAACGCTTTTCCCCATGCTAAAAATTATTCACTAACTTTGGTTCTTTTGAGCTCTTTACAGCATCTTTGATTACTTTACTATGAACGAAAACCTGATCGTCAACCTCATCAACGCCAACATCTACCAGCGGGAACACCTCATCCTGAGCGGGGTCAACCTGCAGGTCTACAAAGGGGAATTCGTCTACCTGATCGGCAAGACCGGCAGCGGCAAGTCCAGCCTGCTCAAGACGCTCTACGGGGCCCTGCCTCTTGCGGAGGGCAGGGGAGAGGTGGCCGGCTTTGCCCTGCCGGGCCTCAACCGCCGCACCATCCCGCTCCTCCGCCGCAAACTGGGCATCGTCTTTCAGGATTTCAACCTGCTGTCCGACCGCAGCGTGGAGGATAACCTCCGCTTCGTGCTCGACGCCACCAACTGGAAAGAAGAGCCAAAGAAACGCGAACGCATGGCGCAGGTGCTGGAACAAGTAGACTTGACCGGGCAGGAAAAGAAAATGCCTCACCAGCTCTCCGGCGGCGAACAGCAGCGGGTGGTCATCGCCCGCGCCCTGCTCAACCGGCCCGAACTCATCATCGCCGACGAGCCCACCGGCAACCTCGACCCGGAGACTTCCGACGATATCCTGCTGCTGCTGCGCCAACTGGCCCATACCCACAATACCGCCGTCCTCTTCGCCACCCACGACTACCGCATCCTGGAAAACTTCCCCGCCCGCATCATCCGCTGCCTCAATGGCAAAGTGATGGATGAGGAGGGGTTCGCGGTTTAATCGTAATAGTATATTTTGAAATTTTTGTCCATCCGGATTTCCTTGCGGAGGCTCATGGTCTTTTCATCCCGGTTTACTTTAGTCAGGTAGTAATAGGTGAGCCCGAAGGTGGTTCTTATAGAGCCGTCCGCCTCCTCATACACCTGGAAAGAATCCCAGTCTACTGTATTCTCGTCAACCGCTATATTATCCCAGTAGGCTTTTGCCTTTTTCAGGATGTCATATTTGCTCATATTTTCCCATGTGTCATATTTGACGACCCAATCGGCAAGAGTGGTTAGGAACTCATCCGGGTCATGGGCGTTCAGGCTGTAGAAAAAGCTGGCGACGGCGCTGCGGGCTTTCTTGTCCAACATGGCCTGGCGTTCCTTTTTTCCTTTTTCCTCTTCTTCACCGGCCTTCAGGCGCCGGCTTTCCCGGAGTTTTGCCTCTGCCTGGGGGTCGCCTTCTTTATAGTCCAGCGCCTTTTCGAATTCTATGATGGCCCTGTCGTAATCCTTTCGGGCCAGATGGCTCTCTCCCTGCTCCATAGCCTGGTAGTAACGATCCATTTGGTTGCCCCCGCCGCTGCCAAGCCAGAGGAACAGGACGATGGCCACGACGGCTATGCCGGCAGCAATGATGATCCAGGCCAGCGAATTGTTGCCGGAAGCAGCAGCAGGGCGGGGCATTTCCGGCGCTGGGGCAGGGGCTGCGTTGAGGGCGCCTTTCCGGGCCGGGGGCGGCGGCTCTTCTGCCCGGGGCAGGGGCTCGGTCGGCGCTTCCGGATGTTGTTTGTAAATGAATGGCGGGGGCTCGGGAACGGCGGCTTCCCGGCCGTGCAGGTTTTCCAGAAAGGCGTCAATATCCTGAAAGCGGCCCTGAGGGTCCATTTCCATAGCTTTGGCAATAGTCCTCTGCACGGCGGGCGAGACGCCGGGGACAGGCTCAATGGCCGGATGGCTGAGGCGGTCGACGGCTGATAGAGGAGCCTTGCCCGACAGGCAGTTGTACAAGGTTGCCCCCAGGGCGTAGATGTCCGTGTAGGCGCCCCGTTTCTGCCGCCCGGAGTACTGCTCCATCGGCGCAAAGCCGGGCGTCAGCAGGGTGGTGTGGGTGATGGTCTGGCCGTCGGCAAAAGCGCGCGCCGTGCCGAAGTCGATGAGCACTACATTGCCGTCCTCCCCGACGAGGATGTTGTGGGGCTTGATGTCCCGGTGAAGGATATTTCTGCGGTGGACTACCCGCAAGGCCTCGGCGGCCCTGGCAATATAATTTACCGCCTCCCGTTCGGGAATACGCCCCCGCTCCCTGATGAGCTGGGCCAGCGGTTTGCCTTCGGCGTACTTCATGACGAAGTAGGCGGTGTTGTTCTCCTCAAAAATATCGGTAACCTGCACGATGCCCGGGTGGTTGAACTGCGCCAGGGTCTGCGCCTCTTCGATAAACCGGGCCTTGTATTGCTCGTAGGCCTCCGCCGGTATGGACTGCGGATGGATGGCGTTGCCGATCGTGCTGCGCACACAGTAGCCGGAGAGGAAGAATTCCTTGATGGCCACCTTTGTTTTCAGCGTAGTAAAGTCGGCCAGGTAGGTGATCCCGAACCCTCCCTGGCCGAGTATGCTTTCAATCCGGTAGGCGCCATTTCTCAGATAGCTCCCGATATCGGCGGTGTTGCTGTACATTGGCATTTATAATATCGAATAATTTTCTCACAGGACTATCCCTGTAAACCATACAAATCCCGTACCTTTTCAATCAATCTGTATATAATCGCTGTGCGCCCACACCTCCTGCCCTTTGTACCTTACCTTGTACCATTTCTGGTAGGCCATGGTTTCCAGGTCGCTGCTGCGTATGTATCCGGTTTGGGAAGAACCGTCGTTCTTTAATAACCTGACGTAGGAATCTTCACCATGATCGGAGATATATTTCACGGCTACGCCCCTGGTTATTTCGAACTCTTTTCCATCCAGGGAGCGGAAAATGGTTTTCCGTATCGTCCTTTTGTCACGGGTATTTCCGCTCGATGCCTGTTCTTCCAGCACCGTGACCTTGTCTCCTTTTTGAAGCTGAAGCTTCAGCCTGTTGTTGGCGGTTATTCCGGGAGAACTTCGGGTATTGACCGGGCCGCTTGTCACTGTTCCCTGACGAGGGCCGGTATTGGCGACTTCTTTGGCCGGGGGGTCCTCTATTCTTCTTTCTTCGTATGTTGTTTCTGCAGAGTCGCTTTCACTGCCGCTGCTATCATAGGCGGCGGCCGCCTCGGGGCCGCCGGTTTCATCGAGCAGCAGGGTGAACAGCCCTATTGCCACCACTACTGCGGCGGCGATGATGGCCATGATCAGGCCGCGGTTGCCGGAAGAGGGCCGGGGTTCGGGCCTGACGGCAGGCAGGTGCTCCTCTGGTTCCATTTTTTGGGCAAACGCCCCTTGCCCCTTGCCTGGTATTTCGGCAGTCCTTCCCGGCCTGGCCCCATAGGCTATGGCCGGCTCTTTGGCAGCCGGCTCCCTGCCGCCGATGCTCTCCAGGAAGCTGCGGATATCCTGAAAGCGGGCCTCTGGTTCCATTTCCAGGGCTTTTTCGATCGTCCGGAATACGGGCCCGGAAACGCCGGGTATCTTTTCGATGGCCGGCCTGGACAGGCGGTCGATGGCCGGCAGGGGCGCTTTTCCGGCCAGGCAGGCGTAAAGCGTAGCGCCCAGTGCGTAGATGTCGGTGTAAAAGCCCCGCCGCTGTCGGTCGGAGTACTGCTCCATAGGCGCATAACCGGGCGTCAGCATGGTCGTGTGGGTGATGGTCCTGCCGTCGGCAAAGGCGCGGGCCGTGCCGAAGTCGATGAGCACGGCCTTGTCGTCCTCCGTGATCATGATGTTCTCGGGCTTGATGTCCCGGTGCAGGATGTTCCTGCGGTGGACGGCCTGCAGGGCTTCGGCGGCCTGGGTGATATAGGCGACGGCTTCCCGCTCGCTTATTTTCCTTCGTTCCCGGATCAGCTGGGCCAGGGGTTTGCCTTTGATGTGCTTCATGACGAAGTAGGCCGTGTTGTTTTCTTCGAAAACATCGGTCACCTGGACGATGCCCGGGTGGTTGAACTGCGCCAGGGTCTGGGCTTCTTCGATGAATTTATCCTTGTACTGCCGGAAGGTTTCAGCCGGCAGGGACTGGGGCGCGATGGAATTGTCCCGGGGATTGCGCACACAATAACCGGAGAGAAAGAATTCCTTGATGGCCACCTTCGTTTTCAGGGCTGCAAAGTCTGCCAGGTAGGTGATCCCGAACCCTCCCTGGCCTAATACGCCTTCTATTTTGTAGGTATTCCCTCTTAAGTGGCCTCCAATGGCAACGGTGTTATCCATGGATTTTTGAAAATTTCGCTGCTGTAAACCGGGGCGGTACGCCACAGCTGGCTGTATGATCAATGCTCGTAAGATAGCACAAATAGCGGAAGACAGCAAACACATTGCTCCTGTTGCCTGAAAATGGCCAGGTAATAACCGTCTTTCAAATGCCGGGGCAATGCATTATCTTCATGCCCAACAAACCTTACTCCCTATGATGCACCCAATCGTTAAGTACCTGGCAGCGGCCTGCCTGGCCGGTTCCACAGCCTTCCTCCCTGCCCAGAAAGCAGCCCTGGAACCCCTCGATGTTTTCCAGCTCACCTATGTTTCCGATCCGGCCATTTCGCCGGACGGGCAGCTGGTGGCCTTCATCAGGAACAGCTTCGACATCATGACGGATAAGCGGGACCCCAACCTGTGGATCGCCCGCTTCGACGGCTCCGCCCTGCGCCCCCTGGCGGAAGGGCCGGAGAGCAGCCGCAACCCGGTATGGTCGCCCGACGGGCAGCGGCTGGCCTGGATATCCGGCTACGACGGCAAACACCACATCGTGATGCGTTGGATGGACAGCGGCGAGCAGTCGGCCATCGCCGAATTCCAGCACGGCCCCGGCAACCTGAGCTGGTCGCCCGACGGCGAGTGGCTGGCCTTTACGCAGTTCGTGCCGCAAAAGCCCGACAGGTTGTTCCCGATGCCCGAAAAGCCGGAGGGCGCCAAATGGGCAGAATCGCCTACCTATACCCAGGAACTCGTCTACCGTGCCGACGGCCAGGGCGAACTGGAGCCCGGATATACCCACATCTTTGTCATGCCTTCCAGTGGAGGAGGGGCTATACAGCTGACCAGCGGGCCCTTCAACCACAGCGGCGCCCTGGCCTGGTCAAAAGACGGCCAATACCTCTACTGCTCTGCTAACCGCCGTTCCGAGAAAGAACGCATAGATAATCCTCAGAACTCCGAAATCTACCGGCTGGCCATCGCCACCGGCCAGATGGAGCAACTCACCGATCACGACGGGGCGGATAACCAGCCCGCCCTTTCTCCCGACGGCAAAAGCCTGGCCTGGCTGGGTTTCGACGACCGGAAGAAGGGCTACAACCAGGTGGAAATATACCTGGCGCCCATAAATGATTTGAGCAACAGGAAAGTGCTTACTCTTTCTCTCGACCGCTCGGCCAGCCAGCTGCAGTGGAGCCCGGAAGGCAGCCACCTGTGGTTTCAGTATGACGACCAGGGCGAGGCCAAAGTGGGCCGCGTATCGCTGGACGGCAAGGTGGAGGAAGTGGCTCAGAACCTGGGCGGCGAGCCGGTGGGGCGCCCCTATCTCGGCGGCGATTATGCCGTTGGGCCCGGCGGGCGGTACGCCGTCACCCAGGGCGACGCCTCCCGCCCGCCGGAACTGGCCGTTGGGCAGGCCGGCCAGCGCGGCGCCCGCCAGCTGACGCAGTTCAACAGGGCTCTCTTCCTCCAAAAGGAAGCCGGAAAAGTGGAACCCTTCTGGGCGGAGTCCTCCCATGACGGCCGCCGCGTGCAGGGCTGGATTATCTACCCGCCGGGTTTTGACCCCGGAAAGAAATACCCCCTGCTGCTGGAAATCCACGGCGGGCCCTACTCCGCCTACGGCGATGTGTTCTCCATGGAAGCCCAGTTGTATGCCTCCCGCGGCTACGTGGTGGTGTACACCAACCCCAGGGGCAGCACCAGCTACGGGGAGGAGTTCGCCGACCTGATCCACCACAACTACCCGGGCAACGATTACGACGACCTCATGTCCTGCGTGGATGCCGTCATCGCCAGGGGCTTTATCGACGAGCAGAAGTTGTACGTCACCGGCGGCAGCGGCGGCGGTGTGCTCACCGCCTGGATCGTAGGCAAGACCAGCCGCTTCCGGGCCGCCGTGGTGGCCAAACCGGTGATCAACTGGTTCAGCCACGCCCTGACTGCCGACGGCCCCGCCTACTTCACCCGCAACTGGTTCCCCGCAATGCCCTGGGAAGACCCGGAGCACTACTATAAGCACTCGCCCATCTCTCTGGTGGAGAACGTCGCTACCCCCACCATGCTGATGGTCGGCGATGAAGATTACCGCACGCCCCTTTCGGAGTCCGAGCAGTTCTACCGCGCCCTCAAGCTGCGGGGCGTGGAGACGGCCCTGGTGCGCTTTCCCGACGCTCCGCATGGCATCGCCGGGCGGCCCAGCCGCATGATCGCCAAGGTACAGGCGGTGATGGGGTGGATGGAAAAGTACGGCGGGCCGGGAGTGGGGGGGAGGCCGTGATTCGTGCATTTTTATCCGGCAGGGGTGCGAGGGCGTGCGTGCATTGGCATATTCTTGTGTGTGCGCTTTAAATAATCCCCGAATTAATGAATTCCGTAGCAGGTTTTTATGGCATAGAAATTGAATATTTTGTTTTTATTTAAATAATAGGTTTTAATTTGTTTTTTAATGACAGTTTACTTATTTTTGAGGAAATAAATTGCAAAAAGAGAAGCCGGGAACTCGCAGGATTTTTAATGGGTTAAACTGTCATTACCGATGAGCAAGAAAGAGCACCGGGGGAGGATACAGGCGCAGGGAGAAGGCCTGGAAGCGAGTGAAAGCTGGGCGCAGGATGGGCCGCTGACTGCAAAACAGGGATTGCGGCTGCTGAGGAGGCTCAAAAAAAAGATTCCAAAGAATGAAGTGAAAAAAAGGGAAAAGGAATTTCAAAAAGCAGAGAGCTACATAAGACGAGCTGGCCAGGTTGGAGGATTAGATCCTCACAAAAAGACTTTCAAAAAGAAATATGGCGATGTTAGAGTTGATATTGAGATACTTAGCGGTAAAGCTTTTGTAACTTTGCTCGTGATATTTATATTCGTTTTTTGGATTTTCAAGCTGAAAGGATGATACCTTCTCAAATGTTATACCCTGATTTTCTGGAAAACCATTTTACCTATCAGGAGGTAGAACGCTTCTGGGAAAATCTTTTTAATAGAATTACTGAACAAAACGGTTGGTACTGGCGTGCGTGGATGAAGCCAGCATTCGCTAATGGCACTCCCTTTTTTGATGGCAATCCCATTTTTAATGCTTATATCCCGCAACTCAATCGGGGGATCCGGGTTTTACAGGTTGAGCCGGAAGAGTCCGATGAGTTCAGTTATT
This sequence comes from uncultured Phaeodactylibacter sp., assembly GCA_964488965.1. GTDB lineage: Bacteria > Bacteroidota > Bacteroidia > Chitinophagales > Saprospiraceae > JACJXW01. The sequence continues at coordinate 7,487 of CAZAXA010000295.1, forward strand.
ATTCTGATACTGTTGAGATGGAAGATGGGAGCACTTTCCCAGAGTTGGTCATCAGCCTCGTTCTTACAGAAGAAACCAGGGTAAAGGCGGAAAACGCTATCAGGAAATGGCTCAAGGAGGGCGAAATATGATCCTTTTTCCAATCATTCCTTCAGGAGGATTTCCAGAGTGCCCTCAGGGATGGACGAACCGGCCTAAGCCCGGCAAACCGAAAAAACCTGAACAATATAAACTTTAATCCTTTAATCGTGGTTTTGCTTGCTTTTTATTTGCGGTTTACTTATTTTTAAGGAAATAAGTTACAACAAATCAGAGAGGAGAACCCTCAGAATTTTTAATTTGTTAAACCGTCGTTACCGATGAGCAAGAAAGAGCACCGAGGAAGGATACAGGCGCAATCTGACCATTTAGAAGAGAGCGTTTCCTGGGCACAGGATAC
>CAZAXA010000296.1:0-7925 GCA_964488965.1 uncultured Phaeodactylibacter sp.
CCTTTTGCGTGATAATGATCATCCAGCCCAGGGCACTGCCGCTGCTATCTTGCACCTCATATTGAGTTTTCAGGGTATTCAAGGTAATTATCAAGAACTGGCACAAGGTATGAAAATCATTTTCCTTCTTATCATGGTGAGCCTCATCGTAGCGCTCGGGTTCCTGGGAGCCTTCCTGTGGGCCGTCCGCAGCGGCCAGTACGATGACGATTACAGCCCTGCCAGAAGAATCCTATTTGACGAGGACAGCCCGCCGTCGGCGGCATCGGATTCTTCTCCACAGGCCACTTCTGCAAAACAAACAAAAAGCAACCATAACACATCAAAACCGTAACCTAATGGCACAAGTTGATAGATTCAGTTACGACAATGCCATCGTCCGGAAGTTTGCCTATGCCTCGATCGTTTTTGGCGTAGTGGGCATCCTGGTGGGGCTGATAGCCGCCCTTCAGCTGGTGTTCCCTGCATTGAACCTCGGAATACCCGAGACGACTTTCGGCCGCATTCGCCCGCTGCATACCAATGCGGCCATCTTTGCTTTTGTGGGCAACGGCATTTTTATGGGGGTTTATTACTCTCTGCAGCGCCTGCTGAAGACGCGCATGTTCAGCAAAGCCCTGAGCGAATTCCACTTCTGGGGCTGGCAGGCCATCATTCTGGCCGCAGCCATCACGCTGCCGCTGGGGATTACCAGCGCTCATGAGTATGCCGAACTGGAATGGCCGATAGATATCGCCATTGCCCTGGTCTGGGTGGCCTTCGGCGTCAACATGTTCGGCACCATCCTCAAGCGCCGCGAGCAGCACCTCTACGTGGCGATCTGGTTCTACATCGCTACCTGGGTTACCGTGACGGTGCTCCACATCGGCAACAACCTGGAATTGCCGGTATCACTCTGGAAGAGCTACCCGGTCTTCGCCGGCGTACAGGACGCCCTCATCCAGTGGTGGTACGGGCACAACGCCGTGGCCTTCTTCCTGACCACTCCCTACCTGGGCCTGATGTACTACTTCCTGCCCAAGGCCGCCAACCGCCCGGTATATTCCTATAAGCTGTCCATTATCCACTTCTGGGCGCTGATCTTTATTTACATCTGGGCAGGCCCTCACCACCTGCTGTACACCTCGCTGCCGGACTGGGCACAGTCGCTGGGCACGGTCTTCTCCGTGATGCTGATCGCTCCTTCCTGGGGCGGTATGCTCAACGGGCTGCTGACCCTGAGGGGCGCCTGGGACCGCGTGCGCCAGGATCCGGTGCTCAAATTTATGGTAGTGGCCGTGACCGCCTATGGTATGGCGACCTTCGAAGGGCCTATGCTTTCCATAAAGTCTGTCAACGCCATCAGCCACTATACGGACTGGACTATCGGGCACGTACATATCGGCACCCTGGGCTGGAACGGCTTTTTGACCTTCGGCATCCTGTACTGGATGCTGCCCCGCCTGTTCAACACCAGGCTGTACTCTCAAAAGCTGGCCAACGCCCACTTCTGGATCGGCACCCTGGGCATCCTCTTCTACGCCATACCCCTGTATTGGGCGGGCTGGACGCAGAGCCTGATGTGGAAACAGTTTACGCCGGACGGCTTCCTGCAATACGGCAACTTCCTGGAGACCGTAACGCAGATCATCCCGATGTACAGCCTGCGAGCCCTGGGCGGCGCCCTGTATGTCGCCGGTTACTTCGTCATGCTCTACAACCTGATCAAGACCGTACAGGCCGGCTCCTTCATCGGTGACGAAGCCGCCGAAGCGCCTCCCGCTTCTACCTGGGTGGTACACGCCGGCAAACAACACTGGCACCGCTGGATCGAGCGCCGCCCGGTACAGTTCCTGATCGCCTCTACCATCGCTATCCTGATCGGCGGCATTGTGGAAATCTTCCCCTTGGCTATGATCGACGACCAGGTTCCCAGGATCGAATCCGTGACACCTTATACGCCGCTGGAACTGGAAGGCCGCGATATTTATATCCGCGAAGGCTGCCTGGGCTGCCACTCCCAGATGGTAAGGCCTTTCCGCTCCGAGACGGAACGCTACGGCGAGTACTCCAAGTCGGGCGAATTCATCTATGACCGCCCCTTCCTGTGGGGTTCCAAACGCACCGGGCCGGACCTGCACCGCCTGGGCGGCAAGTACCCGGACAGCTGGCACTACAACCATATGGAAGAACCGGAATCCACCTCGCCCGGCTCCATCATGCCGCCCTACCCCTGGCTGCTGCGAGACGAGCTGAACACCGGCAGTACCGCCGCCAAGATACGGGCCCTCCAGAAACTGGGCACCCCCTATCCGGATGGCTACGATCAGATAGCCGTGGACGACCTGAAGAAACAGGCCAAGATCGTCGCCGATAACCTGCGTAAGGATGGCATCAGCGGCGACAAACTCGAGGAGAAAGAGATCATTGCCCTGATCGCTTACCTTCAGCGCCTGGGGACGGATATAAAACCTGCGCCGCAGGCGGGGAATTAAAAAGCGGTTCGCGGTTCGCGGTTGGTGGTTCGCAACAGCAAGCGAACAGCGAATAGCCAACTGCGAATCGCGGCGCCATTAAAAGCAATCAACCATGTTCAAATATATTCTCGAAAATGCCGGTAATATCAACTGGATGGCCATATCGGCGCTCATTACCTTTTTCGTGATCTTCATGGTGAGCATAGTGCTGGCCTTCAGCCACAACCCGGCCTTTATCGACAAGATGGCGAGCCTGCCATTGGATGACTCCAATCCTGTAAACGCTGAAAATGACAATCATGAAAAATAAATCTTTCAAATTGATACTGCTTGCCCTGCCTGTGCTGTTGTTCTCTGTCAACGCCCGGGGGCAGGCGGCGGAAGGAACTGCGGGCAATAATCCGTTTTTCTACGATGGGCTGCTTTCCTACGGGCTGATAGCGCTTGTGGCCGCTATTTTCATCGCCGCCCTCGTTGCCCTGTACAACCTGCTTAACATCATGGTAAAGGTGCAGCAAATCCGCATCTATCAGGAGCAGGGTATGGAAGCTTACCTGGAAGAGGTACAAAAGCCGCAGGAATCTTTCTGGCAACGGCTGTACAAGCGCTGGACCAACGTCGTCCCGGTGGAAAAGGAAGAAGACATCCTCTTCGACCACGAGTACGACGGCATTCGCGAGCTGGACAACGTCCTCCCGCCCTGGTGGGTGGCCATGTTCTACATCACCATCGCCTTCGGAGTGGCGTACTATACCTACTACCACTTTACCGGCGCCGGCCCTAGTTCTGCCGAAGAGTACAAGATGGAAATAGAACGCGCCGACCAGGCCGTACAGGCCTACCTCGCCACCCAGTCCAGCCTGGTGGATGAAACCAATGTGGAATTGCTCACCGACGAACAGTCGCTGGCAGCCGGCAAGGCCATCTACGAAGGCAAAGGCGCCTGCTTTACCTGCCACGGCATGATGGGCGAGGGAGGGATCGGGCCCAATATGACCGACGCTTACTGGATACACGGAGGCGATATCAAGGACTTGTTCAAGACCATTAAATATGGCGTCCCTGAAAAAGGGATGATCTCCTGGAAAGACCAGCTCCGCCCCGGCGAAATGCACCAGGTAGCCAGCTACATCCTCAGCCTTCGTGGCACCAATCCGCCGAACGCTAAAGAACCCCAGGGCGAGCTCTATCAACAGGTGGATAATGCAGCCCCGGCTCCCCCGGCAGATACCTCCGCTACCGGAGAAGTGAAGAAGGAAGCGGATGCTATCGGGATGAATAAGGAATGATGGCATGAGAGAAACAGGGCCAATAAAAGACACGGAAGCCTATCGGGACAAGATAGCGACGGTCGATGAGGCGGGTAAAAGGGTATGGATTTATCCGAAGAAGCCTCAGGGGCCTTTCACTAACGCGCGCACCTACCTGAGCTGGGGGCTGCTGGCCATCCTGTTCGGGATGCCTTTCATCAAGGCCAACGGAGAGCCTTTGCTGCTTTTCAACATTCTGGAGCGCAAGTTTATCCTGTTCGGCATTACCTTTATGCCGCAGGATTTCCACCTCTTCGTTCTGGCCATGCTCACTTTTATCGTTTTCATCGTGTTGTTCACGGTGATATGGGGGCGGCTGTTCTGCGGGTGGGTCTGCCCGCAGACCATCTTCATGGAAATGGTGTTCCGGAAGATCGAATATGCTATCGAAGGCGACGCCAATGCCCAGCGGCGGCTCAATGCCGCTCCCTGGACGACGGACAAGATCATCAGGAAGGTTTCCAAGCAGGCCATCTTTTTCCTGATCGCCGTGCTGGTGGCCAATACCTTCCTGGCCTATATCATCGGCCTGGACGAGGTGATCAAGATCGCCACCGAGCCGCTGTCCCTGCACTGGAAAGGCTTCATAGCCATGCTCCTCTTCTCCGGCGCCTTTTATTTTGTCTTTTCCTATCTGCGTGAACAGGTCTGCGTAGCGATCTGCCCCTATGGCCGCCTGCAGGGGGTCATGCTGGACCGCAACTCCATCGTGGTGGCCTACGACTTCATCCGGGGAGAGCCCCGCGGCAAACTGAAAAAAGAAAGGCAGGCAAAGACAAATGGCGCGCCGGCGGTTTCCAGCGGCAACCCGGTGGAAGAAATGAAAGCCAAACTGGGCGACTGCATCGACTGCAAGCTCTGCGTACAGGTCTGCCCTACCGGTATCGACATCCGGGACGGCACCCAGCTGGAGTGCGTCAACTGCACGGCCTGCATCGATGCCTGCGATGAGGTCATGGTGAAGGTCAACCGCCCGAAAGGGCTCATACGCTACGATAGTTACAACGGCATAGTCGAAGGGCGCCAAAAGTTGTTCACCGGCAGGGTGATCGCCTACACCATAGTGCTGGCCATCCTGGTGGCCGTCAATATTGTCCTGCTGACCGCCCGGACGGATGTGGAAACCTTGCTGCTGCGCACTCCCGGCATGCTCTTCCAGGAGGTCGACGATACACACATCAGCAACCTGTACAACTACCAGGTCATCAATAAAACAAATAAGGAACTGCCGGTGGAATTCCGCATGGCGGAGGGCGCCAGGGGCCAGATTCAACTGGTCGGGGAAGCGCCTGTGGCAGAACCTGGTAAAATCGCCAAGGGCGCTTTGTTCATCATCCTGGAAAAGGGCGCCCTGCAGGGCCGCAAGACTGAGATTCAGGTCGGCGTCTATTCCAACGGAGAACTGATCGATAAGCTAAAGACAAACTTCCTGGGGCCGGGGGGGTGATGTGGCGATGTGGTGAAGCAAAGAAGAAGAAGATTTTGCGGCCGGGATTTTTCCTTCCGTTGCCCTTCAAGGAGGAAAAATCCCGGGCAATAAACTAAAAAGCGAAAGTCATGAAATGGAACTGGGGAACCGGAATTGCAGTATTCTACTCCTTTTTTGTGCTGGTACTGGTGTTTGCGGTGTACCGCTCGGCCCAGTATGACAACAGCCTGGTATCGGATCATTATTATGCCGACGACCTGGCTTACCAGCAGCATTACAACAAGCTGGTCAATGCCCAGCAACTGAAGGAAGACCTGGCGATCCGGAACAATGAGCAGGAGGGCGCTGTCGAACTGCAGTTCCCGGCAGAATTTGACGACGTAACCGGGGAGGTTCATTTTTTCTGCCCTTCCAATGAGCAGCATGATTTCCGGCTGCCGGTACAGGCCGGCGCCGGCCATGTGCAGCGCATTTCCACGCAGGGGCTGAGCCCGGGCAGGTGGAAGGTGAAAGTGAACTGGGCGGCCGGAGGCAGGGAATTTTACAAGGAAGAAACCATAATCCTTTAAGCATGGCGATGTGGACGGCATTTACCATCGGTTTACTGGGCAGCCTGCACTGCATAGGCATGTGCGGCCCCATAGCCCTGTCGCTGCCCTACCAGGGCGCCCGCAGGATTTATGCCGCCGGCAATGTGCTGCTCTACAACCTGGGCCGGGTGGCCACCTACAGCCTGCTGGGCGTCATCATCGGGCTGGCGGGCCGGGGTTTCTTCCTGGCGGGTTTCCAGTCCTACCTCTCCATAGGGTTGGGCGTGCTGTTGCTGGCCGTGGCCTTATTCTCCATCAATGTAGAAAGCCAGTTGCTGAGGATCGCCATTGTTCAGCGCCTCAACGGCTGGGTGAAAAAGCAACTGGGCAGGCTGCTCCGGCAGCGGGGCCCCGGCAGGCTCTTCCTGATCGGCCTTTTGAACGGCCTGCTGCCCTGCGGCCTGGTGTACATGGCCATCGTCGGGGCCCTGGCCACCGAAGGCATTTACAGCGGCGCCCTCTATATGGCCCTGTTCGGGCTGGGCACCATCCCGCTGATGCTGGCCACCGCCCTGGCCGGCCAGTTCATCAAGCTGCACTGGCGAACCCGCCTGCGAAAGTTGATACCCGTCTTCCTGGTAGCCTTTGCGGCCTTGTTCATTCTCCGGGGCCTGAATTTCGATGTGCCTGCCGGGCTGCAATTCTGGAACGACATGCAGAACGCCCCCATGTGCCGATAGGCGGCCGGGATAGTTGACGAGTTTCCGGGGCCTTCCGATGGAGAGACTCGTCAAGTATTCCGGCCCGGTAATCAAGAACTTGTGTCAATTACCTTGAATGCACTCCCCGGTTGCCTTCGGGCGCCGGGGAGTTCTTGCCGATGCCGCTTTGCCATAAGGCCGGGACGGTGCATTTTCAGGCAGTGCCCGTAAAATCTCCGGTTTTTATATTTTATATTTCTCAATTTTCACTATATTCAAGGCCACAAGCTTCAAAGTCGTAACAGCCCCGGAAATTGAACCTATGATTAAGGACGTCATTTTCCTCGCTTTTGCCAACTCTTCCAGCGAACCGCTGGAGAGCCTGAGCCGTGAGGATGACCAGGTCTATGCGGCCCTGTCCGACCGGCACCTCAGAGGGCACTTTATCATTCATCGGGACTCTCATTCCAACCCGGAAAAATTTGTCGAATACCTGGATAAATTCCGGGAGCAGTTGGTTATTTTCCATTACAGCGGCCATGCGGGCAGGGATAGCCTTCTTTTTGACGGACAGGCCGCCAATGCCCGAGGGATCGCCTACCAGCTGGGCCAGATCGGGAAAAAAGGAATTCTCAAGCTCGTCATCCTCAACGGCTGCTCCACTGCCGGCCAGGTCAGAGGGCTGCTCGATGCAGGCGTCCCCGTAGTGATAGCGACCAGCGCGCCGGTGGAGGACCGCAGCGCCACCGAGTTTTCCATTCGCTTTTTCCATTGCCTTTGCAAAAAGCACATGAACATCCGGGAGGCCTTCGACGAGGCGCTTGGTGTTGCACAAACCTATACCGGGCGCGACCTCGGCATTGGGCCAAAAAAAAGGGGGGCCGAACTGTCAGAAGAAGATGAAGAACCTCTCTGGGGGCTTTTTGCCTCCGACGAGAGGGCGCTGGAGATCAATCCGCTGCCCCATGGAGGAAGGCTGCAGAAAAAGAGCGATTATACGCCGAATAAAGCCCTGGCCACGGAGCTGTTCAACGCGCTGTTGAAAGCCGGCTGCGAGGATTCCAAACTTATTGAAAAACATGGGCAGGCGACACTCAGCAAAAAGCAGATGAATATCGTCAGCGTCCTTCCATCCCCTATCGGAATCCACCTTCAAAAACTCATCTGCCCCACTACTGAAGAGGAGACGGAAGGTTTCGATAAGATCAACCTGCCACGGCTTCAGCAATGCGCCCGGGTCTTTCATGTTACGGTTGAGTTGCTGGCATATATCATGTTGGCTCAACTCTGGGATCTCAGGCTTCAGGACAAAATCCCGAAATTATCGCCAGAGTTGTTGACGATTATCCGCGATTATTTTTACCTTCCTGGCAAAGAACGGAGCCGGTTCGATTACATTCCTTTTATTCGGGCTATCCGGCAGTTCCTGGATGAGGAGCTTCGGGAAGAAGCCGGGGTTCCTTATTTCGTGGAAGAACTGGACTACCTCAAAGGCCTGG
>CAZAXA010000297.1:0-7892 GCA_964488965.1 uncultured Phaeodactylibacter sp.
TCTGCGCTGCTCATCGGGGGTATTGCCTTTACGGGTAGCATGCTGGCCTGGTTCAAACTGGAAGACTGGCTCCGGGACAATGCCCTGGTATTGCCTAAACACTCTCTTTTCAACCTTGCCCTCCTGGCAGTTATACTGGCCCTGGGCATTTACATCTTTATCCAGAATATCGACGCGGGCATCGGCCTGGCCGCCATCTTTATGCTCCTGGCCCTGATCTACGGCGTCTCCTTCGTCGTTCCTATCGGCGGCGCCGACATGCCGGTGGTCATCTCCCTGCTCAACTCTTTCTCCGGCCTTTCCGCCGCCTCCGCCGGGCTGATCTACGGCAACAACTTCATGCTGGTGGGCGGCATCCTGGTCGGCGCTTCCGGCACCATCCTCACCGTGCTGATGTGCGAGGCCATGAACCGTTCCCTGCTCAATGTGCTGATCGGCGGCTTCGGAGGCGCCGCCGCAGGCAGCTCCAAAGGCGCCGTCGGCGGGCAGGTGGCCAGGGAAGTGACCCTCAACGATGCGGCCATTCAGCTGTACTACTCCAAATCCGTAATGATCGTCCCGGGCTACGGCCTGGCAGTGGCTCAGGCGCAGAAGGTCTGTAAAGAGATCGACGACCTGCTGGAATCCAATGGCGTAGATGTAAAATATGCCATTCACCCCGTCGCAGGCCGCATGCCGGGGCACATGAACGTACTGCTGGCAGAAGCGGATGTTCCCTACCCCAAGCTGCTGGACCTGGACGACGCTAACGCCGCCCTGAAGAATACCGATATGGTGGTCATCGTCGGCGCCAACGACGTGGTCAACCCCGCCGCACTGGACGACCCCGGCAGCCCGATCTACGGCATGCCTGTCCTGCAGGTATGGGAAGCCAGGAACGTCATCGTGCTCAAACGAAGCATGAACCCGGGCTATGCCGGCATCCAGAACCCGCTCTTCTTTCACGAACGGGCGCGTATGCTCTTCGGCGACGCCAAGGCGACGCTGAATAAACTGGTCAGCGAGATCAAGAGTTTGTAGCTGGCATAGTCATCCCGATTTGTATTTCGATCCGACTATGAAACTTATTATGCTCCCCATTGCTGTCCTCTTATTTTTATTCCCCGTCCTGCTTCAGGCTCAAAAGGCCGAAATAGAAAAACGCCTGCCTTCGGAAAAAGCGCCCGTTCCGATGCAACAGTTCCTTCAGGAGCAGTATCCGGAAAAACGGAGGGTGAAATACTACGAAGAACGCAATGAGTCCGGCCGTTTCTTCGAGGCTAAATTCTGTTTTGAAAAAGCCCGCTACAGCGTGAAGTTCACCCCTGAAGGCGAACTGGTGGATACCGAACGCCGGATACCTTATTCAAATATCTCCGCCGCTGTCTCCGGAGAGATGGAAAAACAATTCCATGCTCAGTTTCAGCGGCACAAAGTGGTTAAAGTACAGGAAATGCTGAAAAATGGGCAGGTTACCGGCTATGAACTGGAGATCAGAGGCAAAAGGAAGGGCAAACCGGGTTATTTTGAATGCCAGTTCGATGCTGAAGGGCGGCAGAAGAACATCCGGCCTATTGAACAACGCCCTAATGAATTCCTGTTCTTCTGAAATGAAAACACTCGCCCAATGCCTTTTCCTCCTGCTCATTTTTCTGGCCGGAATCCAGGCCCTCCCCGCTCAATCCCGAACTACCATCGAACTCATGCCACAACTGGCATGGAACGGGGAACTGAACGAGCGCTGGGGCTGGTCGCTAAACACCTCCCTGGAATCCGGCCTTTTTGACAAAACTGAGGGTATGCCCGCCGATAATACCTTTACCCCCCACACCTACAACTTCCAGGCAGGACTGGCCTATCACTGGGGCAACGGCTTCGACCTGTCGGCGGGTTACCAGTTCGGCTGGCGGGATCTGGATGATGACGAACAGGATATCGAACACCGGCCCCTGCAACAACTATCCTGGGCACAAAGGCTGGGAAAATACCGGGTGCGGTTGCGGGCCCGGACGGAACAACGCTTCTTCCGCAGCAACGGCTGGCAGGCGCGCCACCGCTGGCGGCTGCGCAGCAGCCTGGACCTTCCTCTTCAGGGTGAGCGCCTGGACCCCGGTGAAACCTACCTCAATGCCCAGTCCGAATGGCTGGCCAATGTTTTTGAAGACGGCCCGCTATTCTACCGCGAAACCCGGCTATATATGGGCCTGGGCTGGCTGATCAACGACAAATACCGCCTGGAAAACGGCATCGAATGGCGTACCCGCCGCAGCGATGCGGAAAACAACCGCCGCCAGCGCCTGATCTACCGCCTTACCCTCTCCTTTCATTAGTGGCAAAGAACCACTCCCCCCTAAAAAATTTTCACCTGCACCCTCCCCCACCCCAAACGCTGCCAGCCGCTATCCCTGCCTCTTGCCATCAGAGAGAACACATAACTGCCCACCGGCAGGCCATCCGTCTCACAAGAAGCCCGGTGAGCGCCCGCCGCACGCCACCCCTCTTTCAGAACATCTACAATCTGCCCCTGTGTATTGAACAGCCGTAACTCTACTTCCGCCCCTTCCTCCAGTTGATATTCGATATAGTGCGGCCCCGCCCCCACCGGGTTGGGATAGTGCCGCAGCAACATGCCCATGCCTGGCGCTTCTTTAACCGGCACCAGCCCGCCCAGCGCCTCCAGGCCGAACCAGAGGGTGGAGTACTCTTCCTGGTCAATTACCAATTCGAAATAACCGGGAGCAACGGGTTGCAGGGTAAAGGAAACACCCGCCTCTCCTATGGTGCTCAGGGGGTACACTTTTAAAGAGTCCGCTTCGATGTGCAGGCGCAGGGTGGCCACCATAGGCGCCTGCACCGTCGGCCCGCTACCCCAGTTATTGTGCACCGTCTGCGTGCCGTCCCATACCATATTCGTGTTCTGCTGTACCGTTGAGATCGTCAGCAGGGAGCGCTGAGCAGTGGCAAGCGGCGCCTGCGAAAGGGCCAGCCAGCTGATGGAGCCGAAGCGGCTGGCCTGCGCCAGCGCCAACCCGCCGGCGCTGGCGCCGGGGGCATTCTGCAGGAAGCCGGTGATGGCGGCAAAGCGAGGCGCGGCGGTGGACAGCAGCCCCTTTTCCGTATCCAGCGTAGTTTCGCCGGTTTGGGTGGTATAAGGGCTACTCTCCACAAGCGGCAAGACAGTGAAATCGGTAGTGGACGGCGCCTGATAGCTTGCCGTGCGAATGGCGTGAGTGAGCCCCAGCCGCTTGTCATAAGGCACGAACTTCCCCCAGCGGCCCTGGTTGTCGGCCTTGCCGCTGCGGTACAGCCATTGCTCATCGTATTGTAACTCGATGGGCGCGCCATCCTCCGCCAGCAGGCCGTTGCGGAAAACATAGGCGAAGGCAGGGAACATGGCCATGATGGAGTTGTCGCGGTGCAGGCTGAAGAAGCCGTCCAGGAAATTGCCGTCCCAGCGGGCGCTGCCATTATAGTCGAACCACATGATGCCGTCTACGCCATGGAAAGCGCCGTAGGCGGCCAGGGCGTGCGCCATCTCCGTGCGGAAACGGTTGGGGGCGGCGTGATTGTATTCGCTGACGGTATAGGGCTTGCCCGCCAGCTGCAGCCCGGCGCAGATATTGGTGATGGAACTGAGGGAGCCATCCTTCAGCAGGGGCTGATTATTGATCAGCCAGTTGGCGGGGTCCCAGGCGTTGCCGGGGAACCAGGGATGGTCCCAGTAGCTGTGGTCGTCGAGGTAGTCGAGATTTTCATGGGTGGCGGCGTCGCTGAGGCCTCCCAGAGCATTGGTGCCGGTAATGGGCGCCTGCACATTCAGCTCATCGCGCAGGAAAGAGGCCATGGCCTCCAAATGCCCTGCTTGCAGTTTCAGGTAAAACTCAGCCATATCGGCCAGGCGCCTGTCGGTATAGAGCAGGCGCTCCGCCCAGCGGATGCGGCGTACGGTTTCCTCCGCCAGGCTCTCCCCGGCCAGAAGGCCCGACCGCCAGGGCGGCGACAGGCTGAAGGCGTCAAAGTACAGGGCGCCCTCCCGCAGCGGGCTGATGGTGATGCGGCCGTGGCCGTTGTTGTCTTCCGGCGCTACGAAGGAGAAGGAAAAGGTTTGCCACTCCTCCGTCAGGGTATAGGCCGCCCCGGCATACCAGGTGTAAGGCGCATTATCGCGCATGGCCGCCACTGATATATTCATGGGCGCTTCGGCGCGGGCGGCAAACTGCAGTACATAAGAGGAGTCTTTTTTCAGAGAAAACCCGGTTTGTTTTAACTGAATATGCCAGTCGGTGCCGGTCATATTTTGTACCTGCAGGCGGGCGCAGTAGCTGCCCTCGTAAGGATCCTGGGCGGAAGCCGAAAGGCTGGCCTGGGCGGCGTCGTGTAATTCCAGAACCCAGGCCCCTGTCGTGCCGTTCTCGAAGCCGGCGTTGGCCAGTATCTGCCCTGTCCCGGGCGAGGTGGCCCCGGCGTTCCAGGCAGCTTCCAAAGCGCTCTGGGCGCCATATTTATCCCGCAGCCAGCCATGCCAGAGGCTATCGAGCAGAAGGTTGTAGCGCTGCAGGAGCGCCCCCCCTTCGGCGAAAGGGCGCAGCTTGCCTTCTTTCCAGTAACCATACAGGCTGTTCTCATTGTTCATCTCTACCATGGCCAGGACGGGGTCTGCCGCCAGGGGCAGGCCGGTATAGGGGTTGACGTGGCCCAGCAGTTGTTCCGCATATTCCCTTTGCAGGAACTGCATCCAGGGGTCGAAGAGCGTAACGCCCTTGGCAAAATCCACCAGCGAGTCGGCGCCGGGAACTCCGTCGGCCTCCTGAAAGGTACGGGAGACATTGAGGTTCATATTGACGTAAATACCGTTGCGCTTCAACTGGGCGATGAAATAGTCCAGCCGGTCCAGCGTGAGGGGGTTGAGCTGGCGGGTGCCGTTCTGCCCGCTGAGAAAGAGGCTGGTGTTGGGGCCGCCCCAGTTCGGGTTGTCGAGGTGGTGGAAGCGCACCAGATTGATGCCCATCTTGCGCATGCGGGCGGCGATGGGAGGCGCTTTGTCCTTTTCCGGAAAGCAGGCCCCGGAAACGATATTGACGCCCCAGAAGCGGATGGGCGCCCCGCCGGCAAGGAACTGCCCGCCCGTTCCGGCACTCACCCGGTGGGCTTCATCGACAGTGTAGGCCGGAAATTCCGGAAGGAATTCCTGGGCCGAGGAATCGTAATAGGGTAGAAAAAAAGAAAAGCCGCCGCCGAAGTTCTGGGCATGGAGGCAGAATGATAAAAGCAGCGTGAAAAGAAAGGAGGTTGGATATTTCATTTTTGATGGGAGTTGTTGTATGCTGCAAAATTAATCGGCTTCCGGCAACATTTCCATTTGGCGGCAGCATAAATGAGTAAAAACCATTCACACTTCTAAATCCCAAAACTATGGCAGGATATGCCGGTATGCAATGCCATTTATTCTACTGCCGATCTAATACCTGCATAAAATGCTGCGAAGAAGCTTCCTGAACCTTAACGGCAATTTTACGTATCTTGACAAGGCCACAAGATTGAACCACCAACCCGGATCCAATGTCTCAGACAGATCAAAAAGCGCAACTTCCCTTCAAACAAAGCCACGCCTTCATCATCGGCATCAACGACTATGAGTTTATCACCCCATTGAAAACGGCTGTCAATGATGCGCTGGGCATCGCCCGGCGGCTGGAAGAGCAGCATGGCTATACCGTCCATGCCCCTCTCCTCAATGGGAAGAAAGCCGCCATCCTGCAATGGCTCACGGCAACCGTACCGCAAACCGTGGGGCCGGAAGACCGCATAGTGTTCTACTTCGCCGGCCACGGCATCGCCCTCGACAGCGAGGAGGGGCCCAACGGCTATCTGGCGCCCGCCGACGCCCGGCCCGGAGATTCCGATACGCTGATTTCCATGAACGAATTCCATACCATGCTCAACGGGCTGCCCTGCCGCCACGGGCTGCTGATCCTGGACTGCTGCTTTGCGGGCGCCTTCAAGTGGTCGTCGGGCTTTCGGGGCATCGTCTTCAACGTGCCGGGCGTGATCTACGAGGAGCGCTTCTGGCGCTATGTGCAGGATCCCGCCTGGCAGGTGATAACCTCCGCTGCCTACGACCAGCAGGCGGTAGATGTGCTGTCGAACCGCAGCCTGGGAATGCGGGAAAGCAACAGCGGCAGCCATTCTCCTTTTGCGCAGGCCCTTTTTGAGGCCCTGGAGGGCCAGGGCGATGTGATCCCTCAGGGCGAAGGCGACGGAGTGATCACGGCCACCGAGCTGTACCTGTACCTGCGCAACCAGGTAGAAAAGCAGGCCGACGGGCCCTCCGGCCGGCAGACGCCCTCTCTTTTCAACCTCGCCCGCCACGATAAAGGGGAATACATCTTCCTGAACCCCCGCCACCGCCTGAATCTGCCTCCCGCTCCCGACCGCAACCCGTTCAAGGGCCTGTCTTCCTTCGACGAAGCAGATGCTTCCCTGTTTTACGGCCGTGAGCGTGTGGTGGATGCCCTTCATAAGATGGCGCTCACTTCGCCCCTGCTGGTCGTCAGCGGAGCCTCCGGTACAGGTAAATCGTCGGTGATCAAGGCGGGCCTGTTGCCGAAGCTGCGGCGCGACGGCTGGCGGGTGCTGCCCGTCATCCGCCCGGGCAAGGAACCTCTGACAGCCCTCAAGACGGAACTGCCGGATGCCGAAAAGCAATTTGCCGAAAACGGCAAAACCGTACTGGTAGCCGACCAGTACGAAGAACTGGCCACCCAATGCCTGGACCCTGCCCAGCGGGAAGCTTTTGAGCGGCAACTCGCCGCCTGGCTGAGCGCCTTTCCCAGCCTGCGCATCATCCTGAGCCTCCGTTCCGATTTCGAGCCACAATTCGAGAAGTCGCCCCTGGCGCCCTGGTGGCAGGAGGGGCGCTACGTCGTGCCGGCCTTCAGCCTCGATGAATTGCGGGAAGCCGTCGTCCGGCCCGCCAACCAGGAAGTGCTCTTTTACGAACCCGAAACTCTGGTGGACCAGTTGGTGGAGGAGGTCAGCCAGGCGCCGGGCGCGCTGCCCCTGCTCTCCTTTACGCTGAGCGAGCTGTATGAAGCCTATCTGAAAAGTGGACGACAGGACCGCGCCCTGCTGGAGGCTGATTACCAGGAATTGGGCGGCGTGATCGGCGCCCTGCGCACCAGAGCCGATGGAGTCTATGGCCGTCAGGACGAGCAACAAAAGAACAGCATGCGCAGGCTCATGCTGCGCATGGCCTCGCTGGAGGGCGGCGAGCTGGCAGGCAAGCGCGTGTATGAAGAAGAGCTGCAGTTTACCGATGGGGCGGAGTCCAAACGCACCGTGGACGTCGCCCGCCAGCTCGTCGATGCCCGCCTGGCGCAACGTGGCGTCGACGCCCGCGGCAAGGCCTATATAGAGCCTGCCCACGATGCCCTGGTGCGCGCCTGGGGGCGCCTGTGGGAATGGGTTAAGGCCACCGGTGAGGAAAAACTGAGCCTGCAGAATAAGCTGAGCCAGGCCGTCAAGGATTATCAGGCCATGGCCGGAACAGAACCCGCGAAGGCCCGCCGGTTGTTGTGGAACGACAACCCCCGGCTGGACCTCCTGAATGCCGAATTGCAGGAAAAAGGCCACGGGCTGAACGCGCAGGAAGAAGCCTTCGTACGGGCCAGCGTTAAACGTCGCAAGGCGCGGCGCCGGCAGCTGATCGGCAGCCTGGTGAGCGCCATGGCCCTATTTGCAGTATTGGCCCTTTTTGCGAATACGCAGCGCATGGCGGCGCAGAAAAACGCCCTGGCAGAGCAGCAACAGCGCGAGCGGGCCGATGCGGCCCTGGAAACAGTAACCAAACAACGCAACCAGGCGCTCTCCAGCAGCCTGGCCACCAGGTCTACCCTCATCCGCCCGTCGGACCC
>CAZAXA010000298.1:0-7862 GCA_964488965.1 uncultured Phaeodactylibacter sp.
TACCTCCGACAGGGCAAGATGGCGGAGGCCGGCCGGCAGTTGGAACGCATTCAGGCCGACGCTTCTTCTCCCTACCGGGAGCAGGCCGGGCAGCTTCTGGGCAGAATCAGATAAAAAGCAATATGAGCATGGGGTTGTGCAAAAAGCAGAATCAGACAGGATTTACAGGCTTGCATCACATCAGTATATATATCCTGTAAATCCTGTCTGCTTTTGGCCTTGTTTTTTTATTTCAGGAAATCCAGGCTCTTGTTGATAAATGCAGTGAGGTTGCTCCCCTTTAGCATGCCCTGGTTGAGCAGCGCAAGCTCATAGAGGTAGTGCACCAGCTCTTCCTTCCGGGCTTCGTCCTTTTCTTCCACCAGTTTGGTAGCCACCAGTGGGTGGTTGGTATTTACCACTACATTAAAGGAGTCAGGCCATTCGCCGAACTGGTTTCCCTGCAGGGCCTGCATTTCTTTCATCCGCCGCAGGAACTCCGGCCGGGTAATGGTCACGGGCTGGCCTTCAGGGGAAAGGGCTTTCAATACGATGGAACCCCCGCTATCCTTCACGGCCTTTTCAAAGGCTTCCTTCACAGCATTTTGCTGCTCTTCGCTCAGTACCGATTCCTTTTTTTCATCCTTCTGGACCAGGTTATCCACCGTGTCGGAATCCACTCTGACGAAGGTAATGTCCTGCATCTTATATTCCAACTGCTGCATGAAGTGGTTGTCGATGATGTTGTCCATCACCAGCACGTCATAACCTTCGTCACGCGCCGCCTTGATGAAGCTATCGTGGCTTTCCGGGTTGTTGGTGTACAGCAATACTATTTTCTTGTACTTGTCGGTTTGGCTGTCCTTCACCTTTTCTTTATAGGCTTCGATAGTGGCGTATTTGCCATCCACATTCCTGGCCAGGGTGAAGGGCAGGGCCCGCTCGTAGAATTTTTCATCGGAGATGAGGCCGTACTTGACAAAAACGCCAACGTCATTCCATTTGGACTCGAAGTTCTCCTGATCTTTCTTATAGAGTTCGCTGAGCTTATCCGCTACCTTCTTGGTGATATACCCGGTGATCTTGCGAACGTTGGCATCACCTTGCAGGTAACTGCGGGACACATTGAGCGGGATATCCGGCGAATCGATCACACCGTGGAGCAGGGTGAGGAATTCCGGAACGATATCCCGGACATTATCGGTGACGTAAACCTGATTGCAGTAGAGCTGTATCTTGTTCTTCTGCATCTCGAAGTTGTTGCCCAGTTTCGGGAAGTAGAGTATCCCGGTCAGGTGGAAGGGGTAGTCGATATTGAGGTGTATCCAGAACAGCGGAGGGCTGCTGAAGGGATAAAGCTCCTGATAGAAGGCTTTATAGTCTTCATCGGTGAGGTCGGCGGGTTGGCGCCGCCAGGCCGGGGCCGTATTGTTGATGATGTTGTCGGCTTCAATTTCTTTTTCCACGGCCTCTTCGCCTTCGCCTTCCGTAACAGTCTCTTTACGGGCGCCGAATTTAATGGGGACGGGCAGAAATTTGCAGTATTTCAGGAGCAGCTCTTCAATGCGCTGCTTCTGCAGGAATTCCTTGTTTTCCTCGTTGATGTACAGAATTACATCTGTTCCGCGTTCTGCCTTGTCATTTTCCACCAGCGTGTATTCGGGGTCTCCTTCGCAGGCCCAGGTTACGCCGGCGGCGCCTTCCTGGTAGGAACGGGTAATGACTTCCACTTTATCGGCGACCATGAAAGAGGAGTAAAAGCCCAGGCCGAAATTGCCGATAATGGGAGAATCTTCATTTTTGTATTTATCCAGGAACTCCTGAGCGCTGGAGAAAGCTACCTGGTTGAGGTATTTTTTGATCTCCTCTTCCGTCATGCCGACGCCTTTGTCCCGGATGATGATCTTCTTTTGATCTTCGTCAACGATGACTTCTATAGTGATGTCGCCGATCTCTCCTTTGGTTTCCCCCCGGGCGGCCAGGGTTTTCAGCTTGGTCGTGGCGTCGACGGCGTTGGAAACCAGCTCCCGCAGGAAAATCTCGTGGTCAGAGTAGAGGAATTTTTTAATGATGGGAAATATGTTCTCCGTTTGGACAGATATGTTACCTTTTTGCATGGCCCGGAAATTTTGTTTAGAAATGTTAGCGCCGAACGAGCTCCAAACTATGTGCCAGCGAAAAAAAAACTGCCAAATTGGCATGGAACTGGCCATTGGGCTGCCCGCTGTTACGAAACCCCTCGTTTTTTTAGCGCTGAGTTGAATATTATTAAAGAAATATTTATTTTGTGCCGAGAATTGAAACATGCTTACCATTGTTTCGTTCACCTTTCATAGAGCTTACAAAGAGGTAAAGAACACATCTTTCAGATTCCTGTCTACATACCAAATCTCCTGACAAGAGATTGACCTGTCCGTTAGTATGCCTTATCAACCTGTTCGTTTGAATACCGGAGGCACATTATTTATTTGTATTCCTCCGGCAAAAGCATGAAACTTTATCGAGTTCAGGTACGTATAACGGCAGCCTATGCGAGATATGTTTCGAAGATATGGAGCATTTGCTCCTGAGGCCTGTTGTTGCGAGCAGCGATGCCGGCACTGGGGGGTAGTCGGCGCGTTGCTCGCGCAATAGGCCTAAAATGACAGGGGCCCCGAGGGCCCTGAAGGAGTGAGCGGGCTGGTTCGTTTTGGGGGGTAAGAACTGGCCCAATCTCACTAACTAGGGTAGAAGGCAACTTCTACCCTTTTTTTATTTCCGGCCCTGGCCGGCGGTAAATCCCCTTTGCCGTAAAGAGATCTTTTCCCACCTTTTTTGTACTTTCCCGTTTCGAACCTGAGGGTTAGAGCATTCACCAATAAAAAATCACGACTATTGCAAAGGCCAAGCCTGATCAGCGCACTTTCCCTGCAGTGGGATCTCTGGATCGGCCAGTACCGAGCCTTCTTCCCGACCAACAAGGAAGATATACGGGAATGTGCACAGCTCACTAAGGAAGCGGGCATCGTCGACGGGATGGCGGAGGAAAAAAGCCTCCGGGAACTGCCCACCCGGCTGGCTGCCTGCCACGATACCCGTAAAGGTTCGCTCATTGCGAGCCTCCGCCTGGCCGATGCCGCCGGGGTGAAGGCCGTTCCCGGCAAGGTGGAACAGTACCAACTCGGCCTGTTTGATGAACAACGCCTGTCCCGGATAGCCATTCTGCTACAGTTTGCCATCCATCCTGACCATCAGAAGTCACAGGCCGCTATGGTTCTCCTCAGCCATTGTATCATCGAAGTGCTGAAAGTGGGAGGCGAGGCGGTGATCATGTCCTGCGACCCCGGGCACTACTCCATCTACAAGCGCCTGGGCATGCGCCCGATAGGGCCTCTGAGCAAAACGACAGAAGGCCTCTTTCGCATCCCCATGATCTTTTTGCCGGATCAGGATTATCTGTCCATCATTCACTCGCCGATCCTTCCTCTGCTGAGAGGGGTGGATTTCGAATCTTACCAGGCGCTTTGCCAGTGGTATTACCAGTTGGTACGGGACAACAGCGCCCTGCAGGTAGGTGCGGCCTACTATCCGAATGAAGAAGACTTCGAGGGCCATCACAACATCACCGTGGGCCTGAGCGAGGAAGGGCGCGAGGCTTTTCTGAAAAATGCCCTGGTGATCCATTGCCGGGAAGATGAGGTGCTGATCACGGAGAACGACGGCGGCAAGGCATTCGGATTTGTGCGCAAAGGCCTGGTCAAAGTCGTCATCGGCGGTAAGACCGTGGTGCTGCTGGGAGAAGGGGATATTTTCGGCGAGATCGCTTTCATACTTCACACCAGGCGCAGCGCCCGGGTAATGGCGGCCAGCCCGGATACGGAGGTCGTCCTCTTCAGCGAATCGGCCCTCAACGACCTGGAAAAGGACGCCGACCGGGCCATCATCTGGCGAAACCTCGCCCGCGTCCTGGCCCAACGGGTAGTGGTGACTAATAAGTTACTGACCCAGTAATTATAAGCTTGCCCCTTTCCAAAATATAAGATAATAGTATAATTCTGCATGCTGATGTGAGGGAAATGAAATATTCAGATGCGCTTACTTACCTAACATAGGAAACAGGCGCCTTATTTCTTCATCGCTGGGTTGCATACCATATTCAGCGATCTCAAAAGCTTCGCCATATTCTGTTTTTTCAGCTTGTTCCTGGCCATACCATTTTTTGAGCGACTCCCGCATGGCCGGGCTGATATTGCTATTGTTGTTTCTCGTCCTCTTACCGAGCCAGTCCTTTCGCTCAGCCTTTCCTTCCGGCACTTCGCTGAGCTTGCCGTCAACCCAGGGCAGCCATTCATAATACTGAGATTCATGGGCATCGAGCGCATCAACTTTCTTTCCGATAGTATGGTCAATGGCAACTACAATATCCGGTTCAAAGGGATAAGGCTTTTCAAAACGGTCCTGCATATACAGGAAGAGCGGGTTTTTCTCCAGTGGCGGTGTATCCGGCGTAACATTAGGCACGACTACCAGATAGGCGGCGTCCTGTACTACTTTGCCGGCGTTGCGGTGGTCCGGATGGTAATCATTGGGCCTCAGGCCGAGCACCACATCGGCATTCCATTCGCGTATACTGCGAATGACCTGGCTCCGGACTTCCAGGGAAGGCATTAGTTCGGCGTCGTGATTGTCCAGTACTTCGTATTCCACTCCCAGGCGCCGGCCGGCCTCCTGGGCTTCTGCTCTTCGACGCCTGGCGAGCGCACCGCCACCCTGGCTCTGATGCCCCGCATCGCCATTGGTTAGAGAGAGGAACTTAACGGCATGGCCCATTTCAACAAAAAGCGCTGCTGTGCCGCCAAACTTGGAGTCGCAATCATCAGGGTGGGCGCCGATGGCAATGATCCTGAGCTGAACGCTTTGCGAAAAAGCCGCCGCGATCCCTGTGGCCAGGAAAAAAATAGGGAGCATTGTTTTTTTCATAGTCTTGCAAAATAAAACAAAAAATTTTTACTTGAAATCATATGTTTGTTATTGCCAAATAAAAAACATTCTGTATTTTGTAACTTCATTTGCGATCAGCACCACTAAACTACTCACTATGATGAACTTTGTAGCCATTCTGGTTGCCGCCCTCGTCCCTCTGGTCATTGGATTCATCTGGTACAACCCTAAAGTATTCGGAACGGCCTGGATGAAAGTTGCCGAGATGACCGAAGAAAAGATGCAGGGCGCCAATATGCTGATGATCTTCGGGGTAACTTATGTGCTCAGTTTCCTGGCCGCCGCCGCCCTCAATTCCATTGTGGTCCATCAGAGCCATATTTATTCCATCCTGCTCGGCGAACAAGGCTTCGGCGACCCCAACTCGGAGATCGGCATGTTCATTGCCGATTTTATGGAGAAATACGGGGATAACTACCGCACTTTCAAGCATGGCGTGTTTCATGGCGTTGTTGCCGGCATCACCCTTGCCCTGCCGGTACTGGGTATCAATGCTCTGTTCGAGCGGAAAGGGTTCAGGTATATCGCCATCAATGCGGGCTACTGGATCGTCACCTTCGCTCTCATGGGGGGCATCATATGCGCATGGAAGTAAGGCCTTTAAAGCGAATTGCCTTTCAGCCACTCCAGAAAACTGGACAGGCGGCGGCGGGATATCGGCACCTTGGCGCCGTCTTCCAGTACGGCATAGTTGCTCCCGTCTTCCCGCAGCACTTCCTTGACGTAATCGCGGTTGACGATATGCGATTTGTGGCATCGGAAGAAGCGGGAAATGGGTAGCACTTCCTGGGCCGCGCTGATGGTTTTAGCCACGAGAATGCGCTCCTCTTTGTTGTTGAAGAAGAAGGTCATACTATCGCTGGCATCGAGGCGGACGATGTCCTCCAGTTTCCAGAAAGCCCATCCTTTGGTGGTGGGCAGGCGCAGCTTTTTGTCCTCCTGCGGCTTAATGGATTCCATGATGCTGGACAGGCGGTGATTCCAGTCGGCATCCCGGTAGTTGAGCTTTTCAACGGCTTTGACCAGTTCTTCGGGGTTGATGGGCTTAAGCAGGTAGTCAATGGCATTGCAGCGGAAGGCCTCTGTCGCATAATTGTTGAAGCCGGAGGTAAAGATGATGCTGAATTCCGGGCTGGGGAAGAACTTGATGAGGTCGAAGCCCATGCCGTCCTCCATCTGGATATCCAGAAAAATGGCATCCGGGCGCTTGGCGCGTATGAGGCTCACCCCACTGGCGACGCCATCCGCTTCCCCCACCACTTCCACATCGGGGCAAAGCTGGGCCAGCAGGTTCTTCAGCACTTTCCGGGAGTTGGGCTGGTCATCAATGATCGCTACCGAGTACATACCTTGCTGTTTTGGGATTTGCAGACATGCAATGTACAAAAAATTAACAATTCTGGTTGTGCCCCGGATGCCTTATCTTCCCGTTTTATGGCCGGACGAGCCGTTCTGCATGCACTACGCTGCCTTCTTTGAGTATGTTCAGGAAATACAGGCCGGCGGGCAGCCCGGAGGCCTGCAGTTCCAGGGGCTGGCCGTGGCCGTCCCATTCCACTGTGCTGATGATGTTGCCTATGGC
Organism: uncultured Phaeodactylibacter sp.; assembly: GCA_964488965.1. Lineage (GTDB taxonomy): Bacteria > Bacteroidota > Bacteroidia > Chitinophagales > Saprospiraceae > JACJXW01. The sequence goes on from CAZAXA010000298.1 coordinate 6,542, forward strand.
ATCGCTCAGCCGTAGATGGAAGGGCCCTCCGGCATTCGCGCTCACGAAAAACGACTGCCAGAACGGGTTAGGGAAAACCCGGAACTGCGGGCGTTCGGTATCGGCAAGGGCTGAAAGCGGCTGGTTGGAAGCGCCAGGTGTGGGCTGCACCACATGAAAGGCCCCCGTACCGTTCGGCAGCCGGCCGATGGCCTGGTCGGTCATCTGTTCTCCGAATTCCAGGCCGTCGATCAGGGCAAAGCCATTGGCCGCCTCGTCAAAGAGGCCGATGTATTCGCCGTCGGCGTCCAGCTTATAGGTAGTATGCAGGGGCCCCTGATCTTCCTCGTCGTCGCACCAGATGAGGAGGAACTCGCCGGCCTGTATCCACATATCCGGAAACTGCCATTTGGTGGGGTTGTCCGGATTGTCGGACAGGAAGCGGCTGCCCAGGTACACGGCCCCGGCGCCATAGTTGTAAATCTCCACCCAGTCTTCGTACTCGCCGGCCTCATCGGTTACGGTCCTGTCATTGCTGGCCATAAACTCGTTGATGGCCAGCGGCGCCGAAGAGCTGCCGACGGCAAACTGGTATGTTCCGCAAACCGGCAGGCGGCCCTGCTGCCCGCTGTTGTCGGTGGCCTGGAAGTAGTATAAGACCGTGGCGGGTTCGTTCAGAGCAGCGATGGTTGTGCCGTACCGGCCGTCGCCGGCCGCCCCGTCGAGGTGAGCCCCGTCGTCGTAAAGGGGAATACAGAGGGTGGCGCCCTGCCCGTTCAACTGGTAACAAATCTCCACCATTTCCACCTGCCGGTCATCTTCGGCGCGCAGGGTGAAGATCATCTCCTGCAGGGCATTGGGCCGGTTGTGCTGCACTCCGGCGAGGATGGGGGCGATATCCGTTGGCTGCAGCTGATCCAGCGCGGCCTCCCGGCGGGCGGCGACGAAGTGCTTCAGGCCCGATTTGGTGTGGAAATAGGGCGTTTCATTGTCGAAAGCATTCTGAAAATCACCATAGTCGAAGCCGTAGTCCAGCGGATAGTAGGGGTCGGCCAACACGTAGGCCCCGATGCGGTTCCGCAGGGTGTTGAAATAGGGAAAGAGGGCCTCTTCCGTGTAGATTTCCTCCAGGAAGCGGCTCATGTAGTAAGTATAGCGGCCGCGGTACTCCGGTATGGCCAGTATCCGTTCGTAGATGGGCCGCGGCTCGGATGGGTGCGACCAGTTGTACATATCGCGGCCGGCCCAGTCGATGCCGAACCAGTCGATGCCGAAGGTGTTGTCGAGGTCGTAGGGGATATACTCAAACTGGCCGGTCGACAGGTTGTGGTAGAGGTAGAAG
>CAZAXA010000299.1:0-7775 GCA_964488965.1 uncultured Phaeodactylibacter sp.
GTAGTCGTAGAAACCGCGGCCGGACTTGCGGCCCAGCCAGCCGGCCTCCACCAGGCGCTTCTGGGTGAAGGCGGGTTTGTAGCGCGGGTCGCAGTAGAAGGCGCGGAAGACGGTTTCCGTAACGGTATAGTTCACATCGTGGCCGATGTAGTCCATCAGGGCGAAGGGCCCCATGCGAAAGCCGCCCATTTCCGTCATAGCCCAGTCGATCGTAGGCACATCCGCCAGGCCTTCCTCCAGGATGCGGAGGGCCTCTCCGTAGAAGGGGCGGGCTACCCGGTTGACGATGAAGCCGGGGGTGTCTTTGGCCACTACGGTGGTTTTGCCCCAACCCCGGATCAGTTGTTCGGACTGTTTCAGGGCCTCAGGGCCTGTCTGCACTGCCGGGATGATCTCCACCAGTTGCATCAGGGGGGCGGGGTTGAAGAAGTGGATGCCGATCACCCGCGAGGGGTCCTTGCAGGCGGCGGCAATGGAAGCGATGGAGAGGGAAGAGGTATTTGTCGCCAGAATGCATCCGTGAGGGACGATATCTTCCACCTGCTCAAAAACGGCCTTCTTCACCTCCAGGTCTTCTACGATGGCCTCAATAACCAGGCCTGCGTCCTGGTAGGCATACATAGAATCCACGAAGCTGATGCGGCCGAAGATGCCGTCGGCCGTTTCCCGGCTCATCTTGCCTTTTTCCACCAGCCGCGACAGGATATTCCGCAGGCTGCCCCTGGCCCGCTCCAGAGCGGCGGGGTTATTGTCGTAAAGGAAAACCTCATGCCCGGCCGTAGCGGCCACCTGGGCAATGCCCGAACCCATGGAGCCGGAACCGATGATGCCTGTTTTCATAGGAGTGTGTGAAAGTGTGAAAGTGTTAAAGTGTGAGGGTGTAAAAGTGCAAAAGAGGCGATAAAACCCCGGATACCGGACATTTACACATTTACACATTCATCCCCGGGGACGCTCTCCGCAAAAAAAGTCAACCCCCACTATTTCTTCCCACAGCCGAAAATATAGTAGCCAATGACCGGGCATCCTAATATATTGCAACTTATTTTCGGCCGCGGGCCGGTTCGGTGAGTAAGATCACAGCGAATTCAGCCTGTGGGCAGCAATTTTGCCGGATGAAAAATAAGCAGTTTACACCAAAGCTCGTCACCCTTTTGGCGGGGGGCATATCCCGGAAGCAGGCCATGAGGGATATTTTGTCGGGGATCATTGTGGGGATCGTGGCCCTCCCGCTGGCCATTGCTTTCGCGATCGCTTCGGGCGTGTCGCCGGATAAAGGGCTCATTACGGCGGTCATTGCCGGGTTCATCATCTCTGCCCTGGGGGGAAGCCGGGTGCAGATCGGCGGCCCTACGGGGGCGTTTATCGTGATCGTTTACGCCATTGTTCAGGAGCATGGAGCAGGCGGGTTGACCATCGCCACTTTTATGGCCGGCTTCCTGATCATCGGCTTCGGGCTGGCCCGGCTGGGCGACCTGCTGAAGTTCATTCCCTACCCCCTGATCGTCGGCTTTACCAGCGGTATTGCCCTGATCATTTTTTCTTCTCAGGTGAAGGACTTTTTTGGATTGGCCATCGATACTTTGCCGGCTGATTTCATCGGGAAGTGGGCTGTATATTTCCGGCATTTTACCCAGGTCAACTGGTATGCATTCGGCATAGCCCTGGCCACCGTACTGATCAGCCTGCAGTTCTACCGGGTCACTACCAAAATACCGGGCTCCATTGTGGCCATTGTGCTGAGCACGGCGGCCGTTCTGGCTTTTCAACTGCCGGTAGAGACGATCGAGACCAAATTCGGCAATATTCCCAACCGGATTCCTCTGCCCAGCGTGCCCCATGTCGATTTCGACACGGTAAAAGCCCTCATACAGCCGGCTTTTGCCATCGCCCTGCTGGGCGCCATCGAATCGCTGCTTTCGGCAGTGGTGGCGGATGGTATGATCGGCGGGCGCCACCGTTCCAACGTGGAACTGATGGCGCAGGGGGCGGCCAACATCTTTTCGGCCCTTTTCGGCGGCATCCCCGCTACCGGCGCCATTGCCCGTACCGCCACCAATATAAAAAACGGCGGGCGCACCCCCATAGCCGGGATTACCCATGCCCTGGCGCTGCTGCTGATCATGCTGCTGTTCGCCCCCCTGGCCAAGCTCATCCCCATGGCCACCCTCGCGGGCATACTGGTCGTCGTAGCCTGGCACATGGGAGAATGGCATCTTTTCTTTTCCATGCTGAGAAGCAACAGGAAAGACGTGATCATCCTGCTCACCACCTTCCTGCTTACCGTCATCTTCGACCTGGTCATTGCTATCGAGATAGGAGTGGTGCTTTCCAGCTTCTTCTTCATGAAGCGCATGAGCGACTCCCTGGTCATCCGCAATTCCGTCGATATCCTGGGCCCGCAAAGTGAAAATGGCGATGAATCCTTTGAGGAAGAAGCGCTCACCGTTCCTAAAGGGGTGTTGCTGTACGAAATCCACGGGCCCCTCTTCTTCGGCGCTTCCCAAAAATTCCAGGATACCCTGCTGAACCTCCACCAGAAACCTGAAATCCTCATCCTGAGGATGAGAAATGTACCCTTCATCGACGCCACGGGCGCCTACCACCTGAAGCAACTGGTGCGGCATCTGCAGTCACAGCAGGTAGGGGTATTACTGTCCGGCGTTGGCGAAGAAGTAAGAGAAGAACTGGAAAAATCCGGTTTCCACGAATTGCTGGATAAGGAACATATACTGAGCAACATCCAGGAAGCCCTCGGCAAGTCGCGGGAAATTCTGGCTCTCAGGCACAATTAGGGAAAAAGGGTACGAACAATCTTCCTGAGGGGTTGTTTGAAAGCATGTATTCATAACTAAAACAACTGAACACTCATGGCGGAAACGATCAAAGACCTGCTCAATGGCAACAGGGACTGGGTGAGAAACACCCAAAAGCTGATCCCGGATTTTTTTGATAAATTAGCCGCGGGCCAATCCCCTCAATTCCTCTGGATCGGTTGCTCGGACAGCCGCGTCCCCGCATCAGAGATCACCAACGCTATGCCCGGCTCCATTTTCGTTCAGCGGAACATCGCCAACATGGTGATCCATACCGATGTCAATTTGCTGAGCGTCGTTTTTTATGCCGTAAAAGAGCTGAAGGTCAAGCACATCATCGTCTGCGGCCATTACGGCTGCGGAGGGGTGAAAGCCGCTATGAGCAACAATAATTACGGCTTTCTCAACAACTGGCTGCGGCACATCAAGGATGTGTACCGCCTGCACCAGGAAGAACTGGATTCCATTAAAGACGAACAAAAGAGGCTGGACAGATACGTCGAGCTCAACATCATGGAACAGGTGAACAACCTGTCCAAAGTTTCCTTTATCCAGGAAGAATGGGAAACCGGAGAATTCCCCTATATTCACGGATGGGTCTACAGCCTCAGGGATGGCCTGCTGCAGGACCTGGGCGTGACGGCCAACAACGCGGAAAAGCTGGATCAGGTCTTCCAGTATAATCCCAGGCAATAGGGGGCGGCAGTGGAAATGTGTGTATATTTGTTGTGCATGATGCACAACTGATACCAACACACATACCCCCATGAAGATCGGCATTCACAAACTTTACAGTAAAAACCCCCGGGAGGCTGACCGCCTGCTGTGGGGGCGCGCTGCCCACCCTTTGACCCGCCGGGGTTTCCTGCAGAAGAGCGCCCTGGCTGCCATGAGCCTGGCCCTGGGCGCCGAAATGGTATTTGCCGATTATTTCCCGGAAGGGCTTATCCCGGCGGCGCTGGCCCACTCGGGCGAGCCTTTTCATCTGCCCGGCAAACACCCGGAACTGGTCGTGCTCAACGACCGGCCCGTCAATGCCGAGACGCCGGCCCACCTGCTGGATGCCAGGCTGACGCCCGCCGATCTCTTCTTCGTCCGCAATAACGGCATACCCCCCGAACAGAAAGCGATTAACCCGGATACCTGGACGCTCGCCATCGATGGAGAATCGGCCCGGCAACACAAGAGCTATACCCTGCCCGAGCTGAAACGGCGCTTCGGGCACGTCACCCTGCAGATCGCCCTGGAGTGCGGCGGCAACGGCCGCAGGGAATTCGACCCGCCGGCCAAGGGCAATCAATGGTCTGTCGGGGCAGTGGGTTGTTCCGCCTGGACGGGCGTGCGCCTGCGCGATGTGTTGCAGGATGCAGGGCTGAAGGGCGACGCGGCATATATCGGTTACTACGGCAAAGACACCCATCTCAGCGGCAGCCCCGGAAAGGAGGCCATCTCGCGCGGCGTGCCCATTGCCAAGGCGATGGAGCCGGAAACCCTGCTGGCCTGGAACATCAACGGCGAACCTTTGCCCTGGCTCAACGGCTACCCCCTGCGGCTGGTGGTGGGCGGCTGGCCGGCCAGTTGCTCCGGCAAATGGCTGCAACGCATCGCCGTCAGGAATAAGGTGCACGATGGCGAAAAGATGGGCGGGCAATCCTACCGCATGCCCTGCCAGCCGGTGGCGCCCGGCGCCAAAGTGGCCGACGAGGACATGTGCATCATCGAGTCCATGCCGGTGAAATCCCTGATCACCTATCCCAAAACAGGCGCCCTGATCCGCGAAGGGCAGAAGCTCCCCCTGAGGGGCCATGCCTGGGCGGGCGGCCTGGAAGTTAAGGCCGTGCACTATTCCATTGACTTTGGCATGAGCTGGCGCCCCTGCCGCCTGGAGCGCCCCGCCAACCGCTTCGCCTGGCAACAATGGCGGGCCGAAGCGGCCTTCCCGCAGCCCGGCTATTACGAAGTATGGGCCCGCGCTACCGACGCCAACGGCCTTATGCAGCCCATGCTGCTGCCCGGCTGGAACCCCAATGGCTACCTGAATAATGCCTGCCACCGCATCGCCGTGAAAGTGACGGCGGCTTAGTGCTGCTTAAGAAAAACCAACTTAATATGAAATCTATTCTACCCTTACTGTTCCTTCCTTTCTTCGCTTTTTCACAGTCCTTAAGCGTCGTAAACCTGAGTTGCGAACACCATTCCAACCCCCTCGGTATCGACGAGCAGCGCCCCCGCCTGAGCTGGCAGTTGCGGTCGGAAGAACGCAACGTGATGCAGGCCGCCTACCAGTTGCGGGTGGCGGAAAGCAGCGCGCAACTGGAGCGCGGCCGCGGGTTACTCTGGGACAGCGGGAAAGTATCTTCCGGGCAATCTCTGTACATTCCCTATGGCGGGCCTCCCCTCATGGCCGGAAAGCGCTACTACTGGCAGGTGCGCGCCTGGGACGAGCAGGGGCGTTCTTCCAGCTGGAGCGCGCCGGCCTGGTGGGAGATGGGCCTGGGCGGCCCTGACGGCTGGCAGGCGCAGTGGATCGCCGCTCCCTGGAGGGAGGACGTTTCGGCCCCGCAGCCGGCGCCCATGCTGCGCCGCACTTTTGAAGTCCGCGGCAAGGTGGTTCGCGCCAGGGCCTACATCAGCTCGCGGGGCCTTTACCGGGCCTACCTCAACGGGGAGAAAGCAGGAGATCAGGAGTTCACGCCCGGCTGGACGAGCTATAACGAGCGCCTGCAATACCAGGTATATGATATCACAGGGCAACTGAAGGAAGGCCGCAACGCCATAGGCGCCATCCTGGGCGACGGCTGGTACCGGGGCAACATAGGCTGGGTCTCACAGCGCAACCACTACGGCAGCGAGCTGGCCCTGCTGCTGCAGGCCGAGATCGAGTATGCCAATGGCCGTAAGGAAGTCATCGCCAGCGACGGCGAATGGCGCGCCGCCACCGGCCCGCTGCTCGAATCGGATATCTACAACGGGGAAGTGTACGACGCCCGCCGGGAACAGGGCGGGTGGGCCACAGCCGCTTTCGACGACAGCGGCTGGCAGGCGGTAAAGGCCGCCGATTATCCGAAGGATAATATCATCGCCAGCATTGGCGCGCCGGTGCGCCGGATACAGGAACTGCCGCCCGTGAAGATATTTATCAGCCCGAAAGGCGAACAGATCATCGACTTCGGCCAGAATATGACCGGCTGGGCGCGCCTGCGCCTCCGGGGGCCGGCCGGGCATACGGTGAAGGCCTATCACGCCGAGGTGCTTGATAAGGCGGGCAATTTTTATACGGACAACCTGCGTTCGGCCAAAGCCCGTTTGGAATACACGCTTAAAGGCGGAGGGGAAGAAGTGTATGAACCCCACTTTACCTTTATGGGCTTCCGCTATGTCAAGGTGGAAAACTGGCCGGGCGAGCTGGGGCCGGAGTCGGTTACGGGCATCGTCATCCACTCCGATATGGAAGAGGCGGGCGCCTTCGAGTGCTCCGATCCGCTCCTCAACCAGTTGCAGCACAACATCAAGTGGGGTCAGAAGGGCAATTTCCTCGACGTGCCGACCGACTGCCCGCAGCGCGATGAGCGCCTGGGGTGGACGGGCGACGCCCAGGCGTTTTCCCGCACGGCCGCCTTCAACTATGACGTATCTGCTTTCTTCCTCAAGTGGCTGGGCGATGTGGCCGCCGACCAGCGGGAAGACGGCGCCATCCCCTTCGTCATCCCCCATGTGCTGGCAAAGAGCGACTGCGCCTCCACGGGATGGGCCGACGCCGCTACCATCATCCCCTGGAACCTCTACCTGGCCTACGGCGACGAGCGCTTCCTGGCCCGGCAGTACGAGAGTATGAAGGCCTGGGTGGGCTATATGGCGGAACAGGCCGGCGGCAACTTCCTCTGGAACCGGGGTTTTCACTTCGGCGACTGGCTTTTCTACCGCCCGGATGACGACAACGACGGCCGTTCGGCGGTGACCGACAAGTACCTCATCGCCCAGTGTTTCTTTGCCCATTCCACCGATATCCTGCGCCGGTCGGCGGCTGTGCTGGGCAAGCGGGAGGATGAACAATATTACGCCGGCCTGCTGGCAAACATCAAAGCGGCCTTCCTCCGGGAATACGTGACGCCCAGCGGCCGCCTCGTCAGCAGCACGCAGACGGCCTACGTGCTGGCCCTGGCCTTCGATATGCTGCCGGAAGACAAACGGCAGCAGGCCGCCGCCCGCCTGGCGGAGAACGTGCGCAGCTACGGCCATATCACCACCGGCTTCCTGGGTACGCCCCACATCTGCCACGTGCTCTCGGAGTACGGCTATACCGATCTGGCCTACCAGTTGCTCTTCCGCCGGGAGTACCCGTCGTGGCTGTACCCCGTGACGCGCGGGGCCACCACCATCTGGGAACGCTGGGACGGCATCAGGCCCGACAGCACCTTTCAGAATGTGGGCATGAACTCCTTCAACCACTATGCCTACGGCGCCATCGGCGACTGGTTGTACCGCCGCGTGGCGGGCCTGGCTGCCAGCCCCGCCCATCCGGGCTACAAGCATATCGTTATCCAGCCCGAACCGACGCAAGAGCTCAGCTTCGCCCGGGCCACGCACGAGAGCCCCTACGGCCTCATACGTTCAGGCTGGGAGCGGGAAGGCGGGATGCTGAAGGTGGCCGTAGCCATTCCTCCAAACACCCGGGCGACAGTACGCCTGCCGGGGGCGAATCTGCCGGGAGCCCGGCTGGACGGGAAGCCGCTGAGCGCGGGAGAGGGCGTGCTGGAAGTGCGGCAGGAGGGCGAGGATGTAGTGGTGGAGGTAGGCTCGGGGGAATATAGGTTTGAGTATTGAACCTCGGGGACTGTTCACGCAAGTGTGTTTTCTCACAACGACGCAGCGGCCACCCGTCTAAAGTTGGACAGCAGCGAAGGTAGAACCCAGGAGGCGCAGGGAATGCGCCACCTGGGGTGCCACGCCAGGGTGCGG
>CAZAXA010000300.1:0-7748 GCA_964488965.1 uncultured Phaeodactylibacter sp.
GCGAGCTGTGGCCGTTCGGTAGTTTTTTGCTGGCAGGAGGCTACGCTCGCCGCCAATCCCAAAAGGAAGGGGAGCAGAACACTTCTGGGCATGGTTTAAAGTTGTTTTTCGTTTTGCTTGAAAGCTGTTTGAATTGATCCTTTGGGCTGCAAAGGATCAATTCAAACAGCTTCTAAAGTTAATAAACCGGCCGTGGTTGAGAAAGCCTTTCCGATTTATTAACGCTTAAGAACTGCCGCCAGGGTACGCTTTCCCGGCGCGCCCCGGCTTGCTCCGCCCTTCTGCCTGCACACAGCTGGCCGGCAAAACCCAGGAGGCGCAGGTAATGCGCCGCCTGGGGTACCCGCCAGGGTGCGCTTTCCCGGCGCGCCCCGCCCTTCTGCCTGCACAAACAGCAGGCCAGCAAAACCCGGGAGGCGCAGGTAATGCGCCGCCTGGGGTACCCGCCAGGGTGCGCTTTCCCGGCGCGCCCCGGCTTCCGGAAGTTTCACCTCAGGAAGGAATACTCCCGGCCATACTCCAGCATCTGCTGTGTAAAATTGGCTGGGTATTCCACTTTAACGTCGGTGATCTCTCCACTTTCGTCCATCACCGCCACCAGTTTCGGGTTGATGAAGCCGCCGTAGGGCGGAATATTGAGGGCTTCGGCACGGCGCAGCACCTCGGCGTGGATGCCGGCATCGACCTGTACGCCGTAGGTTTCGATCAGCTTTTTGCCCGCCTCATAATCGCCCTGGGACTTGATGCGCTGTACCTCGCGCAGCAACTGCCCGAAGAGTTCGCGAAGCTTATCGTAATCCTTGATGTCGATGAAGGTCTTGCCGTCCCGCTTCACCACCTCCACGGCTCCGTTCGCCACTCCTTTTTCCATCACCCAGTGGGACACCATGGCGCGGTTGCGCATGTGAGCCTGCTCGATGGTTTTTCCCGGCTCGATGCGGCGCAGCTGCAGCATATAGCCGTTTTTGAGGTAGGTGTCGTATTCCGCTTTGCCCACCTCCTGCGAGGGGACCAACCCCATCTCGACGAGCTTGGGGTCCATGATGTAGTAGAGCGCCACCAGGTCGGCGCGGGCCTCTTCCAGAGGGGAGGCGTAGTTCTCCAGGACTTCCGTAGCGACGCCCTCTTCAAGCTGCCCGGAAGCATGGCCGATCACCTCGTGCAGGGCGGTATGCATTTTGCCCGCCAGGCCGCCGTAGTTCTCCGAACGGGCAATCTCCTCGGCGTCGTGGCTGAATTCCTTCAGGAGTTCCGGCCCTTCGGCGGCGGCATAGGCGTCGCTGATGTTGCCCAGGCTGACCGACTTGGAGCCATACTGCGCCCGTATCCAGTCGGCGTTCGGCAGGTTGACGCCAATGGGCGTCGCCGGTGAGGCGTCGCCGGATTCGCCGGCCACCGTGACGACCTTGTAGCTGATGCCCGTGACTTCCTTCTTCTTGTGCTCCGCCATGATGGGCGAGTTGTCTTCGAACCACTGGGCGTTTTCCGAAACGACCGCCATGCGCTGCGAGGCGTCGAAGTCGGTTATTTCGACGATGCTTTCGTAGGACCCTTTATAACCCAGCGGGTCGTTGTACACCTCGATGAAGGAGTTGATGTAGTCGATATCCCCCCCGGTGGCCTGAGTCCAGGCGATGTTGTACTGGTCCCAGGTCTCCAGGCTACCCGTTTTGTAGTATTCAATCAGCAGTTTCAGCGCCTTGCCCTGGGCTTCGTTTTCCGCTACTTCCACCGCCTTTTCCAGCCAGGAAACGGCCTGCTCGATGGCGGGGCTGTACATGCCGCCCACCTTCCAGACGGCCTCTTCCAGTTGGCCCTTGCTGTTGCGCACCAGTTTGGAGTTCAGCCCCATGGACACCCTGTCGTCTTTGAGCCCCTTTTTCACCTTGGCGTAGAAGGCTTCCGCTTCTGCCTGTGTGATGTCCGGAGCGTAAAAGTTGACCGCTGAGTTCGCCAGCAGGTCGCCGCCGCTCTGGTCGATCTTGCGGGCGTCAAAAGCAGGGTCGAAGATCGCGCGCAGGGCTTCCGGTTCCAGGCTGGCGCCCACGGCGCTCAGCAGCCCGTCGAAGTACTCCCGGGAAAAGCCCGGAATGAACTTGTCGTTGGAATAATGGTGGTGAATGCCGTTGGAGAACCAGATCTGTTTGGCGTACAGCATCAGCTCTCCCCATTCGGCAGTGGAGCGGTCGCCCTGATAATCCGCTACGATCTTATCGAGGGCGCGGCGGATGGCCAGGTTGTGGCGGTAGTTCTGGTCGTAGATGATGTCGCGCCCGCTCAGCCCGGCCTGCACCAGATAATATACCAGCTTTTTCTGTTGCAGGCTCAGCTGCTCAAAGCCCGGCGCCCTGTACCGCAGGATTTTCTTATCGGCGAAGCGCTCAGGGTAGTAATTGAAAGTGTCCTGGGATACTGCCGCTTCATCGGTGGCCATTTCGGCCTCCTGGCCGCCGGGCCCTCCGCAGGAGGCGGCCAGCATGAGCAATCCCAGCAGAAAGAGAAAATTCTTTACCATTGCAGGTTTGTTTTGGTTAGTAATTTTGTGCCTGAAATTTAGGGAATTTTGGGGTGTATTCATGCATTCGTGCATTCGTGAGGGCGCTCCGAAAAGTCGATTTCAGGATTTTGATACCCTCCATTTCAAAATTTTATTTTAACTCCACCCCCTAACCCCCGCCAGCGGGGGAAAATACGCCTCCGAATCGGAGGAGATGCCCCCGCCGGCAGAGCTTGTCCCGAACTCGTTTCGGGAGGATATAGGGGGTGGACAAAATAATATTTGACACAAATGGTTTCCGGAGCAGCCTCATTCGTGCATTCGTGTATCGTACCCGATAAAACATTAAAAGCTAAAAAGGCGGATAAGTGATGAGGCAGCGCATAAACCATCAGCCCACCAGGCCCACTAACCAGGCTGACATCATGGCCAAGACGCTCCATACCGCCCAAACCGACAGCCCGATCAGGGCGAAGAGCACCATCAGGAGGAGGATAACCACCGGCCAGGCGCTGCCCCGGTGTTTGCCTTCAGCATAGTGTTCCTTCATCAGGCGGAGGTTGCGCAGGTTGGCGCGGTAGCGCAGGTCGAACAGGTCGCCCAGCAGGGGGATGGCGCCGATGGCGCCGTCGATCCAGACGTTGCCCACCATTTTCACCAGGGCCATCCCGCTGGCGCCCCGCCGCGCCATGACGATGACCAGCAGGCCGGAGATGGCGAAACTCACCACATCGCCGACATAGGGAATGATGCCGATCAGGAAGTCGATGCCAAAGCGGATGTTGGTACCGGGAATGCGAAAGCGGTTGTCGAGAATGGCAGCGGCGGTATCGATCCAGGCGAGTTCCGGATGGTGGGATTGCTGTTCAGCAGATTGACTTTCCATAGATCGGAACAGGTGCGATGAGTTAATCAAATTCCTGCGATTGTTGCCTGCTGTTTGTTGCTGGTTTATGGTTGGGCAGTTACCCCAACGAACAACGAAAAACGGACAGCGAACAACCGGCAACCATCATCACCCTTTATGGTTCGCCTCCCCCTTAAAATAGTGCACCGCATTCATCATCACGCCATTATCCCAGTTGATCTCCCTCAGGCCGATGCGGTAGTGGTCGACCTGAAACTCTTCGGATTCCTGGCCGATCTGGAAAAAGCAGGAAGGCGTAATGTGCACGACTATATTGTTTTTGCGGATGACCTTTTCCACGTGGTAATGCCCGGTGAATATATTGACGTTGTAGGGGTGGGCCAGGAAAATAGCCTGCACCTCGCCCCGGTTGCGCAGGGCATGGCGGCTGTCCATGAAAGGAACGCCGGCTTCCAGCGGCGGATGGTGCATGAAGACCATGGCCTCCTGCTGCAGGCCCTCCAGTTGCCCGCGCAGCCAGGCCTGCTGTTGTTCTGAAACTACACCGGTAGTGGTATCCAGGAAGAGTACCGGCCGGCCGCCGAACTCCTTGACAAAATACAGCTCCTCCCCTTTGAGCAGGTGGCTGCGGCCGAAGGCTTTGGCCATCATGACGGGGTCGTCATGGTTGCCGGAAATGATATCGTAGGGAATCTGCAGGCGCTCCACCTGCTGATGAATCCACTGATAAATGTCCGGGTCGCCATCGCGGTAGCAAAGGTCCCCGGATAAGACCAGGTAATGGGGTTGCTTTTGCCGAATGGCATCCAGAACTTTCAGGAAGTTAGCTCTCACGTCCACGCCATAGGTATCTTCTCCTTCACGGCCGACGTGCAGGTCTGTTATCTGAACAATTCTCATAGTACACAAAGGTCGTCTTTGGTATGTAATAGCTAAAAATATGCAACGAACGGGGAAGCCCCGAAATTTCACGGGCCGCCGAAAAAACGGCTTTGCCTGCTATGGGGTTCGTTATTCGAATCCTGCCCCCCGTCACCCTTCCTCCGGTTTCCTGCCCGAAGTGCGGATATTCACCAGTTTGCGCAGCAGGTCGAACCAGAAGGGCGCGCCCAGGCTGATGGCCAGGGCGGTGACGATCCACCCCAGGGCTTTGGTCACCGCATCGTACCAGGTGACTTCTTCCCAGACCACGTTTTTCCAGCCCAGCCCCAGGGGAGACCTTACGCTCTCGATCTGGTCGCCGACCAGTTCTTTCAAATGGCCCAGAGAAGATTCAAAGTCCGGATCGGCAGCCGGCGTCCCCTGCAGCGCGCTTTCACTGGCGGCAAAATCTTCCGCCAGCGCAACTACCTGTTGCAGGGTTTCCGGGTCGGATTCCAGGCGCTCGTAGATGGCCAGCGTATCGGCATTGAATATGACGGCGATCAGGAAACCTACGCCGACCAGGATTTTTTGCGTGTAACGCTTGTACCAGCCGGAGGCGCGATCCATCACATCGTTGTACCAGCCTTTCACCTTACCTTTAAAAGCATCGACATTATTGTCCGCCTCCCGGAGGAATTGTTTCAGCACATTCTTCAGGTCTTCATCCGGCAGCTCGTCGATCTTTGCTTCCAGCTTTTCCACCCCTTCTCCCCTGAGGATGACATCCATCAGAATGGACTGAAAGGACTCGTCGCTTATGTAAGAAGGTGAACGGCGGTTCTTGCCATATTTACTGCCCAATTGTTTGTAAAGGGAGTTTTCCTTAAAAGCTGCCAGCAACTTTTCGTCTGCATCCGTAAAAGACAACATGTTGCGCAGGGCCTTTTCCAGGTTTTTACCGCGCAGGGACATAAAGGAGGCCAGCAATTCCATGACGGTTGTGGCCAGGAGGCTGAGCAGGAGCAGTACAAAAACGAGGCCGACGACAACTTGGAGCATTCCCATGGTAGTAGTGGAAATTTAGTGATTTTTGATTTTCGGTGTCGGCGTGTAAAATAACGGAAAACTTTGTATCTGCAAAGTACAGGTTTGAGAACCTTAAGCCAGGCCGCAGGAGGAAAGGTTCTTAAACCTGAGTAGCCCAGGCTTGAAAACCTTAAGCCAGGCCGCAGGAGGAAAGGTTGCCGCGCTTTCCTTTTCATTTCAGCTCCTCCTCAAACAGCTTGAAAATCCTCCTGTACTCATCGGCCCAGCTGCCGGCCTCCTTAAAGCCGTGATCCTCAACGGGGAAGACGGCGAACTCCCAGTTGTCTTTACCCAGCTCGACGAGGCGCTGCGCCAGGCGCACCACGTCCTGGAACTGCACGTTGACATCCACCATGCCGTGCAGGATGAGCAGCCTGTCCTGAAGGCCCTCGGCGAAATAGATGGGCGAGCTGCGGCGGTAGGCCAGGCTGTCTTCCACCGGGGTGTTGAGGATGTCGGAGGTATAGCCGTGGTTGTAATGCGCCCAGTCGGTGACGGAGCGCAGAGCGGCGCCCGCCTGGAAAGTGCCGGGCGAGGTAAACAGGGCCATCAGGGTGATGAAGCCGCCGTAGGAACCGCCATAGATGCCGATGCGCTGCGGATCGGCGCCCAGTTCTTCCACCAGGTATTTCGCGCCGTCCAGCTGGTCGTCCAGGTCTTTGCCGCCCATGTGGCGGTAGATGGCGGTACGCCAGTTGCGGCCGTAGCCGGCGCTGCCTCGGTAGTCGATATCCAGGACGGTATAGCCGTTGTCCGCCAGCAGGTTGTGGAACATGTACTCCCGGGAGTAGCTGCTCCACCAGCGGTGGACGTTCTGCAGGTAGCCTGCGCCGTGCACGAAGATAACCGCCGGGCCACCGGGCCGGGCGGCTTCCGGGCGGTAGAGGCGGGCGGGAACTTTTGCCCCGTCGCGGGCGGTAAAGTTGATGATCTGCGGCTCCCGCCAGGAATAACTGTTGAAGGCTTCGGTAGTACTTTCGGTCAGGCGTTCCATCTTTGCGCCGGCCTTGTTTTCCATCAGGTACAGCTCCCAGGGCCGGTTGCTGAAGGAATAGCGGATGGCCAGGAAGCGCTCGTCCGGCGAAAGGCTCGCCTCGTGCCTTCCCGGCAGGGTGGTGATCCTTTCCAGCTTGCCTCCATCGGCCGGCAGGCGGTAGAAGTGTTGCTCATGCGGGCCCTCGGCGCTGGCAGTGAGATAGAAAAAGCGCTTATCGCGGGAAAGCTGAACACCATGCACTTCCCAGGCCCCGTTGGTGAGCGCCCGTTTCTCGCCGGTGCGTAAATTAACCGTATACAGATGCGAAAAGCCGGTGGCCTCCGATTGGTAATAGAGCAGTTCTTCGTTCAGCCAGCCGAGGGTTCCGGTGGCGCCATCCCAGCGGACGATGCCCGGCCCGCCGATCCAGGCCTCGTCGTGCTGCCAGTCGAGTTGGTTCAGGGTTCCCTGTTCGAGGTTCAGGGTGGCGATCCAGCGGTCTTTGTTGTCCTGCGAGCGCACCACTACCGCCGCCTGGCCTTTTTCGGAGAAAACCGGCCCCAGGGTAATGACGGGCTTGGGCTTGTCGTACTCGGGATTGAAGGGCAGGCTGTCTTTGTGGTATTCGTACAGGAAGGCCGGTTTGGCTTTGATGCCCTCCAGGCCTTTGGTGTCCACCAAATAAAAGGTATCGCGCTGCCGGTCGTAAATGCCCATTTCATGGGTATCCTGCGGGCTGCCCACCTTGGGGCGGCTGCGGAGGTCGTCGATGTAGCCGGACTCGGTGACGAAGGCCGGCACGGTAGTATTTCTGGCATCCGCGCCTGTCGTCAGATGGAAAGTGATGAAGCGCAGGCCAGGGCTGGCCTGCGGGTTGGAAAGGCGCTTATTGCCGTAGTAAATCTCCAGGGGGCGCTTCGGTTGCAGCGCTTCCCGGCGGGCCTTTCTCCGTTCTTCTTCGGCCTTGCGCTCCCGCAACACCCCGAAGAGTTCCAACTGATCCCGTTCCAGCCATTGCTGCTGTTTGGTTAAGCGGGCCTCCTCCTTTTTGGCGCCCTTGCGGAAGTCGGTCAATTGTTCGGTAACGCCGCCGCCCCTGTCCCAGGCGTAGAGGTTATTGTCAAAGGTGTACACGACTTTTGAGCCGTCGGCGGAAAAACCGGGGTTCTCTTCCCGCCCCACGGTATTGGTGAGTTGCCTCACCTTGCCGCCGGCCGGTTCCAGCAAAAAGAGGTCGCCGTTCTTTTCGTACACTTTGAGGCTGCGATCAGCGTTGTACGCCCCTTCCTCCGGCAGGGCTTTCTGTTCTTCCAGGGTGAGGGGCAAGGGCGTTCTATCGCCGGCTATCGCCACCTTGTAGGGGCTGCGCAGGCTGTCCTGGCCCCGCTGCCAGCTGAAATAGATGGTGCGTCCGTCCTCGCTCCAGCGGATGTCTTCGGGCAGGTGGCCAATGAAGG
>CAZAXA010000301.1:0-7748 GCA_964488965.1 uncultured Phaeodactylibacter sp.
CACCATCTTCATCGGCGGAGCCGTGCCGGCCCACCTGGCGGGGCTGGTTTCGGCAGGGGCCGTGGTCGGCATTGCGGTGCTGGGCATTCTGTTCAGCCTCGTCGTCTCCTGGGGGCTGAGCAAGACCGTCCTGAGGGGGGAGGCCAGCGCCTTCAGCCTGGAACTGCCGCCCTACCGGCCGCCCCGCATCCTGCAGGCCCTGTACACTTCTCTGATCGACCGCACCATCTTCGTACTGTGGCGGGCCATCGTATTCGCGGTTCCCGCCGGGCTGGTCATCTGGCTGGTGGCCAACATTCACATCGGCGAACTCAGCCTGGCCGAACACTTCATCCGGAGTACCGATCCCTTTGCCCTGATCTTTGGCCTGAATGGGGTGATCCTCCTGGCATACGTCATCGCCATTCCCGCCAATGAGATCGTCATTCCGACTATTCTGATGCTGACGGTGCTCAGCGCGGGCATGGCCGGCGCCGGCGAAGGGGCGGGCGTCATGTTCGAACTGGATTCCGTTGCCGATACGGAGCGCCTTCTTCGGGGTGGAGGATGGACCCTGCTGACGGCCGTCAACCTGATGCTGTTCAGCCTGCTGCACAACCCCTGTTCGACGACGATCTATACCATTTATAAAGAAACCAACAGCGCCAAATGGACGATGGTGGCTACCTTTTTGCCGATCGTGCTGGGGCTGGTTGTTTGTTTTTTTACGACGCAGTTGTGGTTGTTGCTGGCGAATTGATGATTTGCAGGCAGCTGGCATCTTTACATCCATTTCTGTATCTTTGATAAAAACCAAGCCATGCAAGAAGCCAAGCTTTCCGAATACGAGACTGAACGCCATAAGCCTATACCCTCTCTGAACCACAGCATCATCCAGGCCAACCTGATCAGGGAGCTAGGCCTTTCCTACAAAGGAAAATACCGAATCGTTTCTGAATTAAGCCTGGACTTATCCGACGGGCCTTCCGTTCCGGATATCTGCATTTATCCCAAAATGCCGCTCGACCTGCGCCAGGATGTTACTACTATGACCGAGCCGCCTTTATGTGCCATCGAGATCATTTCTCCCAGCCAGACGCTCAACGAACTGGTGGACAAGGCGGGCAAATATTTCGAACACGGCGTCCGCTCCTGCTGGATCGTACTGCTCCCTTTGGGCAATATATATGTTTTCTCTTCGCCCGACGATTATGAAATATTCCGGGCATCGGATACCTTGAAAGATTCCGCATTGGACATTTCTCTTCCGCTGGCAGAAGTATTTGAATGAAAAAGAGCGCTTACTTCGACACTTTCGCCACCTTCCGCGTTTCCACAGCCCCATCCACGCTGAGCACCAGAAAGTACACCCCCTGCCGAAGGCCCAGCTTTTCCATGTCGATACCCTCCAGGTATTTCCCGTAATCCCGCCATTCATCGTCGATGAGGCGGGCTGCTTCCCTGCCCTGCAGATCATAAACCGACAGGCGCACCAGCGAACGGCGGCGCAGCTTGAAGGAAATGCCCGTCTCGCCGGAGGAAGGGTTGGGATAAGGCTCTTCCAGGGAGAAAAACGAGGATTCCGGCTCCGGGCGGGCAGCGTTGATGAGATCAGTTTGGACCAGCGCCGTCCATACCGACAGGTTGCTGCCCACCAGGCGCGTCCAGATGGGGCGCACAACGTTATTGTGGGCGGCCACATTGGTATAATCGCCGAAGAAATAGCCGCTGGTGGGAGCGAAGGGGCTTTCGCTGACTTTAAAGTTGGTGAAGGTTTCTCCTCCGTCTGCTGATACGGCCATGTACACATCGGTGCGGTTGTCCGGATAGTTGCGGCGGTCATAGAAGACGAACCACAGCCAGCCGGCCGCCTGGTCGACGGCCATCCAGGTGAAGAACTGGTGTTTGCCGGGGCCGTCGTCATTCACGCGGCGGGGTTCGCTCCAGCTGTCGCCGCCATCGGTGCTTTTGATGAGCCAGATGTCGGTGTCATCGGCGCCATTGCGCTGGTCGGCCCAGTTGACGTAAACCGTGCCATGCCGCGGCCCCCCGCTGAGGTCGCAGGCAGTGACGGGAAAGCCGTTGGCGCGGTAGATGCCGGGGATGTGGTGGTTCCAGCCGCCGGCATGGCCGGCGATGAGAATATCTTCTTCCAGCCAGGTTTCGCCGCCATCGGCAGAGCGGTCAAACCAGATTTTGCCGCGGTTCGACCAGGCGACGTAAATCTCGCCGTCGGGGCCTACGCAGGGCACGGCGCCCTCGGCGGTATTGTCATCGTCGAGGCAGTCGCCAGCCAACTGGCTGATGCGATGGGCAGGCGACCAGCTTTCGCCGGCATCCGTGCTTTTGGAAAACAGGATGACGGAGCTGTCCGCCGGGGAAGAAGAGCCATAGTCGTCGAACTGCGTCCAGGTGACGTAGAGGGCGTTGGTTTGCCGGTCGACGGCGATCCAGTGCTTGTCCTGCGCCTTGGCGCCGTTCAGGCCCATGTAGCTGCCATCCGACCAGCTGACGCCCCCGTCGGTGCTCTTCTGGGCGATGATGCGGTCGATCCAGTTGCCGGAGGGCGGGTTGGAGAGGTGGAGGTAGTAAAAGGCGCCCGTTGTGTCCACCCCGACGACCGGGTCGCCCCAGATGCCCCAGGGGCAGGCAACGGGCGTTTTTGTCCAGCTGGCGCCGCCGTCGTGGGAGTAGTACACATTGTTGAGGTTGGCGCCGGCCACCATCTCCTGCGTATTCTTCGGGTTGATGCAGATGGAGGTTTCGTTGGGGGCGTTTTCGGCGCTGACCAGGATGTTGGGATGCTGGGCAAGAGTACTGGTTTGAACTCCAAAAAGAAACAGCATGCCCAGGATGGCGATGTTTTCTGAATATTTCATAACGAGGGAGTTTGTCTCCTGTAAAGGTCTGCAATACGGAGAGGAAAGGCAAGTTGGCCGGGAGATTAAATACCCGTTCAGGCAGAGCTTGAAGGCCAGGAAAGAATTTGTTATTTTTGGAAAAAATCAGCTCATGAGCAATTCAGTTGCATTGGAGAAAAAGCTGTTGACCTGCGACGATTATCACGCTATGATCGCCGCCGGCATTCCGTTTTACTGGATCGTCAACCTGCCCGAAAGGCAATTAGAAGTGTATTCCCGGCCCGCCAATGGCCAGTATAAGCTCCGCCAGATCTGCCTTCCGGATGAGAAGGTGGAAATCCCCCCCTTCGGCATCGAAGTGGAGGCCGCGAAATTGATCGGGAGTGCTGAATAGAGCGGCCTTCAAAAATGGCATTTTGTCGGCCAGGAACGGCCTATCTGAAAGAAAACCACTATGCCTTCCCCTGAAAAACTTACCTCTTCCCCCCTTCTGTGATCTAATTCACTGTTTAGCTTCTGAACATCCCGCACCTTTGTACCGATAAGCCATTTATAACCTGTTTTAATACGAATCACACATGTATTTTCAGCACGTTTATGATAAGACCCTCGCGCAGGCGAGCTATTTCGTAGGTTGCCAGCAGGCAGGCGTCGCCATCGTTATCGACCCGAAGCGCGATGTGGACACTTATCTTAAAATCGCCGAGGAGCAGAACATGAAAATCACCCACGTAGCGGAAACGCACATCCATGCCGACTTCCTGACGGGTTCGCGGGAACTGGCCGCCCTGACCGGCGCCAAGCTCTACCTGTCGGACGAAGGAGGCGAGGGATGGGAATACGAATTCCCCCACGCCGGCCTGAAGGACGGCAGCGTCTTCTACGTCGGCAACCTCAAGTTTGAGGTGCTGCATACTCCCGGCCACACGCCGGAGAGCATCAGCTTCCTGCTGACGGATACGCCGGCGAGCTCCGAGCCGGTGATGTTCTTTACCGGCGACTTTGTATTCGTAGGAGACATCGGCCGCCCCGACCTGCTGGAGGAGGCCGCCGGCTTCAAAGGCACCAAAGTGGCCGGCGCGCAGGAAATGTACCGCTCGATAGAGCGTTTCCGCAACCTGCCGGATCACCTGCAGGTATGGCCTGGCCACGGCGCCGGTTCCGCCTGCGGCAAAGCGCTGGGCGCCGTGCCGAGCACGACGGTGGGTTACGAAAAAATCCGCAACTGGGCCCTGCAGTTCGAAAACGACCGGGAAGGCTTCGTCAAATTCCTGCTGGAGGACCAGCCCGAACCGCCGAAGTACTTCGCCATGATGAAGAAGCTCAACAAAGTGGAACGCCCGCTGCTCACGGAAGTACCCAAACCTAAGCGGCTTGCCAAAGAAGAGTTCCGGGCCGCCATGGCCAAAGGCGTCAAGGTGGTCGACACCCGCCAGAAGAGGGAGTTTGCCGCCGGCTATATCCCGGGGACGCTCAACATACAGCACAACAACGCCTTCCCCACCTGGATGGGCTGGTTCGTCTCCTACGACGAGCCCTTCATCCTGATCGCCAGGGAAGAGCAGCTCGATGAACTGGTTCGCATGCTGATGCGCATCGGCCTGGACAATATCTATGGTTATGTGCCTGATGTGAACATCTGGAAAGAGCTGGGCCAAAAGCTGGATACCGAAGAGATCATCTCTCTGGAGCAACTGAAGGGCATCCTGAAGAAGGGCGATGCACAGGTCGTCGACCTGCGCGGCGCCGCCGAGTACAAGGCCGGCCACCTGAAGGGCGCCGACCACGTCTTCGTCGGCACACTGGAGAAGAACCTCGGCAAGGTCAGCAAAAACCGGGAGGTGGTCATCCACTGCAAAACGGGCGACCGCGCCGCCATCGGCTACTCCATCCTGGCCAAACACGGCTTCAAAAACGTAAAGAACTACCTCGAAGGATACGAAGAGTGGGTGCGCAACGGCAACCCGGTGGTGAAGGAAGAGCAGGAAGAGCCTGCCGGGGTGAACTGATCATTGCTTCAGAACTGAAGAATTTCCCGGCAATAACAAGCAATGCCTCCTCCGAAAGGGGAGGCATTGCCATTTTTTTGTGCCTGTTCATCTCTCCCAAAAAGGTTATCTTTGTAAGAAAACCACCA
This sequence comes from uncultured Phaeodactylibacter sp., assembly GCA_964488965.1. Classification (GTDB taxonomy): domain Bacteria; phylum Bacteroidota; class Bacteroidia; order Chitinophagales; family Saprospiraceae; genus JACJXW01. The sequence goes on from CAZAXA010000301.1 coordinate 4,978, forward strand.
TGCCTTCTCCTTTCCCCGGAATGGATCCCTACCTGGAAGGCCACCTCTGGCCGGATGTGCACAACAGCCTGGCCTACCTGATCAGCGTTCAGCTGACGCCGCGGCTGGGAGAGCCTTATGTCGTGCAACTCAATAATTATACGGTAGAGGATACCTCGCCGGAGGAAGATGTGGGCATCATGTACCCGGATGTGGAGATTTTCCGGAAAGTGGATAGGACGAAGGAACCGGCCGAAGCTTACGGCGAAAACGCTATTACCCCGGAAACCCTGGTACTGCCCGCTATCAAACCCGTGGAAGTCCGCATTCCGGTAGTGGAGGTCAGGGATAAAAAAAGCAACAAACTCATCACTGCCATCGAAATCCTGTCACCCGTTAACAAAAGGCAACCCGGCCTGCAGCCCTACCGGGAAAAACGGTTGCGCCTGCTCCGTGGCGGAGTCCACCTCATTGAGATCGACCTGCTCCGGCGCGGGGAACGCCCGCTGGCGCACCCCTATCTGCCCAAATCGCACTACCTGATCACCCTGATCCGCGCCGGGCAGGGGCAAACCCAGGTGTGGGCGGTAGATGTGAAGGAACCCCTGCCGGTTATCCCCGTTCCCCTGAAATCGCCGGATAAGGATACTTATCTCGGCCTTGACAAAGCCCTGAACGACTTGTATGAACAACGCGCCCTGGAAAAGTCGATCGATTACAGCGAAGCGCCCCCGCCGCCCGCTTTTTCGGAAGAAGAACTGAAGTGGATGCAAGGCCTGATCGCTGGGATGCTGTAAGCGCCCGTCCGGAAGCAATCAGGCGCCGGCATCGGGGGCCATGCGCCGGAAGAAAGGAGGGGAATCGAAGCCCGGGAAATGCTAAGAGCTTGCCTGGAAGACGCGGAAACAGGGAAAATAATACGGCAGCCGGCGGAGAAGAGGCCGCCAACTACTCTGTGCCGGGTATGATCCACGGCTTCCTCTACAGCGAGCTGCGGCACGACGGCCCGGAGTTCATCCGCGATCATGTGGAAGAAACGCTGCTCGGCCTGCTCAACCTCGGAGAGGAATTCCGGGGCGAATGGCTCAGCGAGCACTGCCGCAACCAGGCGCAAGTCATCACCAAAGCGGAGGCCCTGGAAAGCATCCACATTTTCCGTTCCAGATACGAGTCGATCACCCCCGTTGCTTTCCAGCCCCAGGAGGTCAGGCAAACCCACGACGCCATCTACCTGTTTTTCGGCATCGCCTGGGAGGGCCATCCGCTACGCGGCGGCGAGCCCAAACGTTACGAAGGCCCGGGCATCGGCCAGGTGGCCTGGGAAGATGGAGAATGGCGGATGCAGGGGTTGATGATGCCGGGTTTTGAATTCTGACTGCGCTACTGCACCACCACCTCAAACTCCGCCTGCACATCCGTCTCCCCCGTATTACAGGGATTGGCGGCGCCCTTGTCCGGCTCGTGCTTCAGGATGATGGCCAGGGTGGCGTTGCCGGCCTGGCCGGTTTCCAGTTCCGTTTTCAGGCCGAGGGGGGCGCCGTTGGCGTCGGTATCCAGGGTGACGGGGATATCCAGCACGCCGGTGGCGGCGAAGCAGACCAGGTGCGCCCCGGCTTCCTCCCGCACTTCCGCAGTGATGTCTTTTACATCGCTGGCGTTGGATTCGTCTTTGAATTCAATATCCAACTGGTAGGTAGTGTTGGCGGCCAGCGTAATATCTTCCGAAACGGGAGGATTACCCCCTGCTCCATCGGTATCGCTGAACTTAAAGGAAGAAACACCGCCGCCCGGAGCCGTAAAATTGAGGATCACGGAAGTGATCAGCTCCGGCTCGTCGACGGGCGGATTGTCGTCGTCCTTCTGGCAGCCCGTCCAGAAAAGGGTGGAAATAGTGAGCAGTGCGAAAAGAAAGCGCATGGATTTATCATTCGTTATTGTCATGATCATTGAGTTTTTGAAATCGTTAAGGAATCTTTTTAGAAAAAAGGCCTGACAGGTTCTCTGCAAGCCGCCACCCTGCAAACTTGTCACGTTTACATCAGGCTATGAAACAATAAAGCCATCTATTCACCCCCAAAAGGCGCCCGCAAGTGCACCGACACATTCCTCCCCGTCTCATCCGCGAAGTAGCGGAAGCGGTTGAGGTACTGCCGGTAGCTGGCGTTGAAGAGGTTGAAAACGGCCAGGCTCACCTCCAGCGGCTGTTTGCCCAGGCGGAAGCGCGCCCCTCCCTCCAGTTTGAAGCGCGTATGGCCGGCCGGGGGGGGAGCGTAGTCGACGCCTTCCGGAACGCGGGTTTGTTCCAGCACGTTGATCATGGCCAGGCGCAGATAGGGGGCTGTTTTACCCTCTTCATCTTCTGCGAAGCTGTACCGCAGGGCATGCTCGAACTGATCGGGCGGCATGAGGCTGAGGTGCTCTTTACGGCTGCGGTTCCGGGCGCGCAGCAGCGAGACCTGGCTTTCCAGCCTTAAGCCGGGCATCAGCTCGCAGGCCGCCTGCCAGTCGAGGCCCATCAGGCGGGCGTCGGCCTGAGCGTAGCCAAAGGCCGGGAAGGCGCCCCGGATGGTCAGCACCGGTTCTGCCTGAGGTTCGAGGAAGATAAAATCGTCGAAGACATTATAGAAGAGGTTGAGCGTGGCGCTCAGCTTGTCTTTATCGTCCAGTTCGAAAGTAAAGCTGCTGTTGTAGGCGCGTTCCGGCCGCAGGTTGGGATCGCCCGTCTCGAAGGAAGCGGCGCCGTGGTGGACGCCGTCGCTGAACAGCTCGTTGACGTTGGGCGCCCGCCAGGC
>CAZAXA010000302.1:0-7745 GCA_964488965.1 uncultured Phaeodactylibacter sp.
AATTCGACGACCCGAATCCCCTGATGCTGGAACGCCTGGCCAGCGATTACGAGGCTCAGCACATCCTTTACCGCTCCATTCCGCTCAGCGACTGTTCGGGGATGTTCCACCAACTGCTGCTGAAAATGAAAGAGGCCTTCCCCGCTTTTGCCTATCCTGCCGTGGCAGAGGCCCGCTCCTCCCGGGCGCTGGCCCGCTGGTATTATGATAAGGGCAGCCTGCACATCATCGACGAGGCTGCCGGAAGCGGAGATCTGATCCGGCCCGGGGCGGTTATGTTCTTTGGGCAGGTAGGTAAAAAATACAACAGCCCCTCCATCGATCAACTGACTACCTACGGAGCAGGGATCATGCACATAGGAACCGTGGTTGAAGTGGAAAAAGACGAACAGGGTAAGGTCATCGCCTACACCATGTTCCACGCCCGGGGCAGGGGAAAACCCGCCAGCCACACCCGGCACTACCTGCGCCACCCCGGCAACCCCGGCCTGCCCGCCTTCGGCAACTGGCGGCAGCAATGGGTGGCCATCGCCTATATTGATACGGAGAAAATTTAGCGGCGGTTGATCGGAAAGGCAACCTTCGCAAGCTCAAGGCTCCGCCGCGCTATTGGCCCCCGTTTCCGAAACCGATGTGATGGTAGGCGGCGGGGCGGCGGATATGGAGCTGAGGCTGAGCGTGTAGAGTTCTACTTTCTGCCGTTTGCCCCGGAGCTCGATCATGCCCATGCGGCGGGGCTGATAACCATTGGGAGGAAGGCTCAGTTTGTCCATCAGGTATTTGGAAAAAAGAATCTTGACGCCGTACTCATTGCACATGGACTGGATGCGGGAGGTAGTGTTCATCACATCGCCGGAAAAAACGATATCCTTCTTGATCACGCCGATCTCCCCCGTCGTAACCGGGCCGCAATGCAGGCCCGCCTTAAATTCCGGCACTACGCCGTAACGCTCCCGGTAACGGTGGGCCCGCCGGTTAACAGCCTCCTGCATGCCGAAAAAACAACGTATGCAGTTGGCCTTTGACAAACCCTTTTCCATCGTCCATGAAAGCACAACTTCATCTCCCACATACTGATACACTTCTCCTGAACTGTAGAGGATCGGATTGGTAATATCCCGGAAAAAGTCATTCAGCAAATTGAAAAAGCGCACGTGCCCCAGGTGCTCGGCAATAGTGGTGGAGGATTTTATATCCACAAACATGAAAATCCTCTCCTCCTCGCGGGGCTGGTGATAACGCCCGAGCAGCATCCTTCGCAACACACCCGGGCCGTATTTCTCATGAACCTGCAGGGCAACTACCGTCAGGAAGGTTACGATGCTCCAGAGCACTACCGTTTTCAGGTAATAGGGGCCCCTCAGCAGCGAGGCGGTCTTCTCCAGTACCATAGGGTCGTTGACGGCGAGATGCATGTGCCTGCTGAGAAAAATATCGAAGGCCAGAGCGCTGAAGACGAAGCTGAAGGCAGAGATGATGATGCTGTTCAGCAGAAGGGCCAGGCCAAAGGGAAGGCCGCGGAAGCGATCTCTCATATAAAAGACCAGCAGAGCTCCGGCAAGCAGCCCTCCGAAAAAACCCGTCACCGTATTCGCCCAGAAGAAACGCGCAAAGTCATATGCTTCCGTGCGCCGCAGATAATCGTTGTTGGAAGCGGCATGAATGAAAAATGCATCCAAAGCGCCAATACAGGCCCAGGCTACACTGATGCCCGCCACTTGCCTCGCCATAAGGGCGAAGCGCCCCTTGGAAAGGGTTTTCATCTGGAATGTTTTTGAAGCAGCCATAATGAGCCGATGCTAGCCTACTATTTGGCAAAAGTAAGCATTTTATGTGTCCATCCCTGCTACAAATCCTGAAATCAACGTATAATAGCTCAGAAATCAAAGCTTATGCAAGCCCGTTTGCTGAACGTAGATACCGCCCTGGTCGCTCCCCGCACCGTTGTGCGCCGCTTTCGCGAAAACGAAGGCGAGGCCTTCTACAGCCTTATTCAGGATAACTACAGCCGCCTGCAGGGCCATTTCCCCCAAATGCTGGAAAGCATCCGCGACAAGGAAAGCTCCGAGTTTTTTATCCGGGAACGCCTGGCCGGATGGCTGCTGCAGCAGGAATACGCCTTTGGCGTCTGGGAAAATAAAAGCGCAGCCCTCATCGGAATGATCCGCATCTTCCGCATCGACTGGCGGGCGCCCAAAGCTGAACTCAATTTCTTCATCGACAAAGGCCACGCGGAAAAAGGCCTCATGAAGGAATCCGCCCACGCCGTGCTGCGCTTCGCTTTCCACCAACTGGAACTGGAAAAAATCGCCATCCGGACGGCAATGGACAATACGCCCGGCCAACGGCTGGCCCGAAGGCTCGGCTTTCGCCGCGAAGGCGACCTCCGGGCCGACTTCAGGAAGGCCAGCGGCGAGGCCATCGATGTGATGCTCTTCGGGTTGACGCGCGGAGAATTTCTGGGCATCTGACGGATTGCCACCGGGGAGGCATGCCGGCAACGGAATCTCGTCGTCATGACACAGGCCCGACCCGGAAGCCATAAGCAGATTATTCTGCGCTATCATCGGAGGGCGGCCGGCCTTAACCCGCCCTTACTCTTCCAGCCCGGGAAAGAAGGCATCGGGAAAATGCTCGATCCGGTAATCCTGCTCATTCCGGTACAGAATGGAGATGATATCGAAACGCAGCTCCCAGTCGTGCCCGATAGCCTCCATATAGGCAATGGCGGCCTCCGTCAAAAGCCGCTCCTTCCGGCGCGTGACAAACTCTTCCGGTTGGCCAAAGGCAGACGTGGCCCGGGTCTTGACCTCCACAAAGACCAGCACAGGCCCATCCATGGCAATGAGGTCTACTTCCGAACGGCGGTAGCGCCAGTTGGCCTCCAGAATGCGGTAGCCTTTCTGTTCCAGATACTGGCGCGCCAGCGCCTCGCCTTTCTGCCCCGTTTCATTGTGCCTTGCCATAAAAACTCCAGGCCCGGTTTTTTACAAAAATAAAAAAACCTCTCCCCGTAAAGCAGGAAGAGGCCATCCCAAATGCTTTCACCGGACTACTGCCCGGAGGAATTATAATCAATTGCTAGTAGTGCGAACAACATTTTATTCTTTACCTGAAGACGGGAAACCACCGCCGGCAACGAATCCGCTGCAGCTCAGTGTTCCGGTATCCTTTAAACTGTAAAGCCCGATAGCCATACTCGTAATAGCCGGGCCTGGATATCTCATGGGAAGGTCATGGGGGAAGGAGAGCTTAATTTCACTAACTACGGTAAAAGACAGGCCGCCCGCCGGGCAGGCCACCCAAACTGGTTTTGAGCTTCAAAATATCCTTTAGTGTTGCTACTCATCTTGGATGCTCAAAGTTAAAATTTTAAATTATTACATACAAAAAAATAGAAATATATTTTATGCTAATGTTTGTTCTGCCAGCAAAGCATCCCTTCAGGACAATCAAACCTTGTCCCGGCCATAGGCGGCCGGCAACAAAACCATATATAACTACAGGGCCCAAAGGAGGGCCGCGCGATGCTAAATTGTTCCCCCTTCGGTGTTAGGAGGATTTAGGTATCAGGCGTTAGGCGCCTGTTGAGTGCCCGATCAGGCCTGGGTTGCCCCTAAAACCTACAGCCTAAGGCCTAAAACCGAGCAAGGGGTACAAAAAGGGATCACGCCCAAGGAGATTTATTAAGATCCGTTATGATTGGCCCGCCTGCGAATTACGGTCATAATAAATCCTAATGTATCCTAAAAGATCCCTGGCTACCGCAGGTAGCAGTGTACTATCCCTTCTTGCACAACCCCTCAAGGTTGGAACATGTCCTAATTCCCCGGCAACACGACCAGCCGCCCGGATGCTTCGCCGAAGCCGGATGCCAGGCGGAAAAGATAAGCCCCGGGGGCGCCAAGGCGGGCAGCATTCACCATCAGTTCATGCCGTCCTTTGTCCAGGCCCTGTTCTGTTTGGAAAACCAATCGCCCACGGGCGTCCCATACTTTCAGGCTGACACTGCCGGCGGCCGGCAATTCAAAGCGGATGCAGGCCTTATCCCGGAAGGGGTTGGGGAAGGCCTCCGCCAGGCGCAGGCCCTCGCCGGGGCGAACGAATCGCAACGAGACGGGCACGGCCTGTAGCTGCCCGGCATCCCTGAATGCCCGGGCGTTTCTGTCGAGCGACAGCATTTCACTTAATAAACCTGCCCGCTCTGCTTTGAAGCGCAGTTGTAAAATGCCCTGCTGGGGCTCAAGGGCCAGTTGCCTTCCACCGGCCCAGCTGATCGTGGATTGCCCCCGCCCGGCCCGGAAACCGCCGGCCCCCTCCGGGCTGGCCATCCGGGCATCTTCCAGGCTCAGGCCATCGTGAGACAGGATGGCTTCCAGCCCCAGGATCGCATCCTGGCCGCTGGCCAGCAGATTTATTTCAACGGGCTGCCCGGCCTGAACATGCTGTTCTTCCGCTTCCATCAGCAAAGGCGAAGGCGCCGAGCGGGCCCCAACCGAATCGGCAGGGATCATCGCACTGGCGTCCAGATCCCCTAGCCTGACCGCAATGAAATCCGCATCTGCCACATCGGCGGCAAGCCCGTTGATGATGATACGTTCAGGAAAACCAACGGAAAGCGGAGCATTCGGAGGGAAACTGAAGCTTTCCGGAACGAAACGCCAGGTAATACTATCGGGGAAAGCATTATCCAGCCCCAGCAACAGGCGGTGAATCAGGGTCACGTCATGCATATCCAGAACGCCGGAACGGTCGACATCGCCGGCAATATACTGATACGGCGAATCCAGGCTGTCCGCCCCCATTATGTGCATGGCCAGCAGGATAATATCGGCGGTGGAAAGCCCTTCTCTGGGATCGCCGTGCTTTTCAGGGCGGAGGCCGTAGCTGGCCCCGGTAGGCATATCCTGGAATGCATATCTGCCCAGGCTGTCAGTCGAAGCGGCATAAGCGCCGGTGGCAGTACTGTCGATATGAATCTGGACGCCGGGCGTCTCATCTCCCTGTTCGTCCGTGACCAGGCCGGCGATCCTGGCCTGAAGCATCATCGGAGGGCAAATATTCCGGTTGTCCTGCACAACAGCGGTAGTAAGGCAATAATCCCAGTTGCCGGCCTCATCGCCTACCCAGAGGGCAACGGTATTGGGCCCCCGGTCATCGCAGGTGAAGGTGAGGAAATCAGCGGCCGGAGGCGTTGCCTGCCCGGGCGCCGGCGGAAGGCCCAGCCGGAATTCCAGGTGCTGATAAGGCGTGCAATTGTCTGAACTGCTGCCGATCTCAAGGTCGGTAGCCCACAACATAGCTTCGCCATTGGCCATAAGGGGAAGGGAAACGCCGTGCAGGCAAACCACGCCCGGCGGCACAGCGTCCACCACCGAGACCTGGATGGAACAACTGCTGGTGTTCAGGCAACCATCCTTGGCCACATAGGTCATGGTGTATTCCCCGATGGGAACGTTATAGAAAATGCTGCCTTCGCCCAGATCGCCCATGATCCGCACATTCACTTCGGTGAGGCAATCGTCGAGGGAGGCAAGGGGAGGCAAGGCGACGGTAGCCCTGCAGCTTCCGGCGGCAGTCGATTTCACGATATCAGCCGGGCAGGTGATGACGGGCGGCGTATTGTCCTGTATCTTAATGATCTGGTTATCCTCCCAGATGCCCTGGCTGCCTCCGTACTGATAAGAACACCAGTCGATGACCCGCCACCGGCGAATGATCTTGAGGCAGGAATTGGGCGCCGCCGTGAAAAGCCAGTCTTCATGGCTGTAGGCCATGAGCTCACAGTCTTCATAAAGTACCCGGGGCCGGTTGTAAGGCGCCGGCAGGTCTTCCGGGTCGAGGTCATCGGCAGTCCTGCAATCGTGAAAGGTGGTGTCCGGGGGGAAAAGGACTACCACCGGAGTATTGTCAATGATATGAATGGTTTGAGTACAGGAAGAGGTGTTGCCGTAAATATCCCTGGCCCTCCACGTCCTGGTGATGTATCCCGTACCACAGGATCCGGTATTATCCGAATCGGTATAAGTGATGCTGGCAACCCCGCAGTTATCGGTGGCGGTGGCCTGCCCCAGGGCATACCAGTCGTTCATCTGATGGCAGTAGACTGTCCGGTTGTAGGGGCAGTGAATCTGTGGAGGCAGCTTGTCTTCAACCCACACTTCCGACCAGCAGGAATTGGTATTGCCGGCACAGTCCCGCGCCTGCAGTTCTACCAGAACCAACTGGCCGATGTCGTTGCAGTTAAAGACAACGGCATTGCCGAAAGCCGCGTAGGGCTGATCCATACGCCGGACCTTGACGCCCGCCAGGCAGTAATTGTCATAACTTCCTTCATCAAAGGATTGTGCGTAAACGGTAGCCGTCCCCGCCGAGGTAAGCGATACATTCAGGCGGTCATCACAAACGGCAGTGGGCGGTATGTAATCCCAAATCTCTCCCGGGCTTTCACCGGAAGCTGCAAGGGGAATAACAAATAAACCCGCAAAGAAAGCAACGGCCGAAAGCAGGCAGTTGGGGAAGTAGCCTTGGATTTTCATAGGTTGTAAAAGTTTTACTTATAGGTCTTTACTTTTGGACAATACACAGCATGCCCTTTCGGGGAAGGGGAAAGTATAACGGCATAACGTTCGCCGTTGCATGTAGGGTAGAGTGCCTTTAGAGCCAGGGCTTTAGCGGCCATGCTCTGAGCTTTTGCTTAACTTGCCCGGGTAGAAGAGGGCTGAAAGGAGCCCTGCACACCAGGTGGAATGGAGAAAATACGGCCGGGGGGGATCCCATAAAAGGGCTGGCCTGCGAATTTGAAATAAGCGCCAGAGCAACTTTTCGTTGCCCTGGCTATTTCTGGTTTAGCTTCTCAATACTCTTTCTGGAAAATTCGAAATGGAGGGGGGAGGACATTTCGTTTTGCAATATATGTAAATCATTTTAATCTTCCAAACGAAAAAGCCTCCGCCTTTTGGGCGGAGGCCTGCTTTTTGGAATTCAATGGGATAATGGGAAATTCAGTATTGTCAAACAAAGGGATAAAAGGGATAAACGAAGCGGAAAAGGGCCGGGAAAACGCCCTTTTCCCTATGGTCAACGAAGAACGATCATCTTTTTAGCCACAGTTTGGCCGGCCGTTTCCAACTGGTAGTAGAGCACTCCCCCGGAAGGCAGGCCAGCCGCTGAAAGCACAATCTCATTGTAACCGCTTTCGAAGTAGCCTTCCCGGCGGTACAGCATTTTCCCGGACAGGTCGAAGATGCTCAGCCTGGCCGCCCCGCTCACGGGAAGCCTGAACCCTATGAGCGTTTCCGCATGGAAGGGGTTGGGATGGTTCTGATAGAGTTCAAGGGTTCCCTGTACGGCTCCGGCCTGCTCTTCAAAATGGAGGCGAACGCTTAAGGGGCGCCCGTCGGCATCGTAAGCTTCCGCCGGCGTAGGATCATTGCCGATATAGAATAAAGGATCCAGTTGAGCGATGTCTTTCCTGGCCCGGAATACCAGGCTGAAGAGCAGGGTATTGCCCCTGGCGTCTTCAGCCTCTGCCGAAGGCCAGTTCCAGCTCGTACTGATGCGCCCCTCTCCTGCCGCCTGCAGGTTGAAATTGCCCTCGCTCATGCCCGGCAGCCCGCTGGTTTGGAGGCTCACCAGTTCCAGGCTTTCTGTTGCAAAACCGAGGCTGAACTGGTAAGCCGAAATTTTATCCATCCGTGCGGCAGTGAAGGGCAGGGTGATGAGCTCGCCCGCCCTGGCGCTGC
>CAZAXA010000303.1:0-7720 GCA_964488965.1 uncultured Phaeodactylibacter sp.
CAGAAAAGGCCGATGTCAAAGGGGCTTTTAAACTCACCATCCCGATTATTCCCACCATCCTGGCATACGAAAAGGAAGTGAGCTGGAGCCTGCGGGCGCTGGCCAAACAGATATGGAGCGACCTTAAGGATGGCAAGGTTTTTCTGAAATAGCGCAGCGCCTGTATGAAAAAGCCTATCCTTACCGGATCCCTGCCCAATGGCGCCGCCTTCGATATGATCTGCGTCGAAGGGGGTGCTTTCCTTATGGGAAGTGAAGGGGAAGAGGCCCCATCCTGGGAGAAACCCGTTCATGAAGTCCAACTCGTTTAAAAAAGGCCTTTGAGGTTTCCGAAACCTCAAAGGCCTTAAATCCACAAAAAGAGCAACGATGAGCAATTCAAAATTTACATTCCTGGCCTGGGCCCTGGCCTTTGCAGGAATGATCGCCCAGCAATTTTCATTTGCCCAGCCCTCCAATGAGGGCAATATTGGCCGGAAATGGCTGGATATTAACTATGCCGGAGACACCTTAACCGGCCACCGGCTGGACATTTTCCTGCCGGCAGAAGGGGAGGAGCCCTACCCGGTGGTGGTTGCCATTGCCGGGAGCGCCTTTTTCAGCGACAATTCCAAGGGCCGGGCCTTTGGAATTGGAAAGCCATTACTGGAATATGGATTTGCCGTTGTCGCCACCAACCATCGCTCCAGCCGGAAAAGCATTTTCCCGGCGCAGATCAACGACATAAAAGGGGTAGTCCGCTTCCTGCGGGCGAACGCCTCAAAATATAGCCTGGATACCAGTTTTATCGGCATAACCGGCAATTCGTCGGGAGGCCATTTGTCCGCCATGATGGGGACAAGCGGAGGCGTAGGGCAATATTCCGCAGGGGATAAAACGCGGTCCATTGAAGGCGCGGTAGGCGGCAATGCCGGGGAGAGCAGCCGGGTGGATGCGGTGGTGGACTGGTATGGGCCCACTGCTTTTCAGAAAATGGACTCCTGTGGCAGCACGATGGCGCACGACGCCCCGGATTCGCCGGAGTCCGTCCTGGTGGGCGGCCCCATTCAGGAGAACGATGATCTCTGCGCGCTGGCCGGCCCCATCACCTACGTAGATCAAAATGACCCGCCCTTTCTGATCATTCATGGCGATGCCGATCCTTTGGTGCCTCACTGCCAGAGCGTATTGCTTTATGAGGCGCTAAAGAGGGCAGGAGTGGAAAGTGAGATGATCACCGTTCCCGGCGGCGGGCACGGCGGAGCCTGGGAGGAAGGATATAAGGAGAAAATGGTATCCTTTTTTGTGAAAGCAAGGGATAAGAAAAGGGCCGCCTTGAAACCACAGGGCCTGGAACTGCCCCCGCTGTTTTCCGACCATGCCGTTTTGCAGCAAAATACAAAAGCGGCTGTTTGGGGGAAAGCGGCGCCGAATACGGAAATAACCATCAGCGGAAGCTGGGGAAACGAGGCAAAAGCCATTTCCGACGAGACGGGGCGCTGGCAGGCGGGAATAATGACGCCCGAAGCGGGCGGGCCGTATCAGGTCGCCATTTCCAGCCAGGAGGAAAAGATAGTCATTAACGACGTCCTGATCGGCGAAGTATGGCTGTGCTCCGGCCAGTCCAATATGGAAATGCCCCTGCATGGATTTCTGCCCAACGAGCCCGTTGAGGGCAGCAAAGAGGCCATCCAGTCCGCCCATTACCCTGAGGTCAGGATGTTCACCGTGCGGAGGAACTATGCTGCAGCCCCGCGGCAGGATCTGGAGGGAGAATGGGCCGTATGCTCGCCGGAGACGGCGGGAACGTTCAGCGCCACGGCATTTTTCTTCGGCCGCAAACTGCACGAAGCGCTGGGCATTCCCATCGGGTTGATCCACAGCAGTTGGGGCGGCACGCCTGCCGAGGCCTGGGCGCCATCGGACTTTCTCGAAACCATGCCGGATTTCAAAGGCATCGGCGATCAGATGGGGCCCCTGCAGGCGGAGCAGGAAAGGCTGGATAGCTGGTTGAAAGAAAAGGAAGTGGTGGAAGCGGGCCCGTCATCGGACGAGCAACGGTTTAAAGGGCTGGATTTCGGCGACGCGGCCCTGGCGACGGCGGGGCATAATGATGAGGGCTGGCCGGAAATGAACCTGCCCGGTTTCTGGGAACAGGCGGGAATGACAGAATTTGACGGCGTGATCTGGTACAGGAGAAAGATCAGTATCCCTGATGGCTGGAAGGCAAAGGAAATGGTACTGGAACTATCGCCCATCGACGATATGGACCGGGCCTTTATCAATGGCAAGCTGGTTGGCGCGACCGAAGAACCCGGCTTTTGGCAGGCCAGGCGCGCTTATGTGTTTTCGGGGGAAATCCTTCGCCCGGGCGAAAACACGATCGCTGTCCGGGTAGTGGATACCGGCGGCGGCGGCGGTTTTCACGGCGATGCCGCCGATATGCGGATCTGCCCGAAGGGAGAAGAAAGCGAAGCCATTGCCCTGGCAGGCGAATGGAAATACCTGCCCGTAGCCGAATACCGGTGGAATAAATTCTTTTTGCTGGGGACAACCGCCGGGGAGTACTCCCGCCGGCCCGAACAAAGCCGGCCTTTCGGAAGCAATACGCCCGCCGCCCTTTACAACGGCATGATCGCTCCGCTCGTGCCGTATGCGATAAAAGGGGCTATCTGGTATCAGGGGGAAAGCAATGTGGGGCGGGCGGAGCAATACAAGGCCCTCTTCCCCACGATGATCCGCGCCTGGCGCGGCAAATGGAGGCGGGAATTCCCCTTCTATTTCGTACAGATCGCTCCTTATCCCTATTCCGGGGAAGAAAATACCGAATCGGCGGAATTGCGCTTTGCGCAGAACCAAACGCTGTCCCTCCCCCAAACCGGGCAGGCCGTTACGCTGGACATCGGCAGCATGGCCACCATTCATCCGCCCAACAAAAAGGATGTCGGAGAACGGCTGGCCCTTTGGGCCCTGGCAAAAGATTATGAACAAAAAGGCCTGAGTTATTCCGGGCCGGTTTGCCGGTCGGCCAGGCGCGAAGGGGAAGCCGTCATACTGGACTTCGACCCCGGCGCAGAGCGGCTCGCCGCCGGCCCTGGCGGTCTGAAAGAGTTCGAATTCGTTTTCGAAGACGGCGCTGTTGCCGAAGCGGAGGCAAATATTCAGGGGAATAAGGTTGTCCTGCCTTTGAAGCCGGGGAAGGCGCCGCGGGCTGTGCGCTATGCGTGGAAAAACGGCTCGGCGGCCTCCCTGTTCAATTCGGCCGGCCTGCCCGCTTCGACGTTTTACTTCCCGGTCGAGTGACCTCTGCTTTGAGAAACTTCCTGCCGCCCTTCGTGGCAAGTTTCTTAAAGCTATACCCTGCAGGTTTATGGCTTTGATCAAAGTTTTTTGAAGAATTATTCATTATATTGAATGGCAGGCGGAAAGCCTTCGTTATCTTTATAAGGCGCCGGAAAGATAGAGCGGAGTTTTTTTGCTCTTCGTCCTTGTTTCCGGGGCCTGGAAAGGGCCGAAAACCACAGATGTAATGAAACTACTGGAAAAAATACTGCTCGCCACGGATTTCCTGGCCTCATCGGAGAATGTGGTGGGCAACGCCATCGCCCTGGCTAAAGCCTTCCATTCCAGGATCACCCTCATCCATGTGTTGCCCAATGACATCAGCAACGAGAAGGCGAGGAAGCTGCTGAAGGATATGGCGGAAGAACACCTCACCCGGATCAGGGGCAGGATCGAAAAGGAGGATGTGAAAACCACCCACTCCATACTGGAATGGGGTAATCCGTGGGACAATATCGTCCAGGCCGCCGGCCGCATCCATGCCAACCTGATCCTGATCGGCGCCGGCGAGCAGGCAGAAGGGCAGAAATTCCAGCTGGGGACAACCGCCGCCAGCATCATCAGGAAGTCCAGCCAGCCGGTATGGGTCGTCAAGCCCGGGCAGCCCCTCGACGCCAGCAGGATGCTCTGCCCGGTGGAATTTTCTCCCCAGTCTGCCCGGGCGCTGAGAGACGCCATCGTCATGGCCCGCCGGTTCGAGGCCGAACTGACTATCCTCAGCGTGTATAAACCGATCACTCCCGGCGCCTTCAGCTTCAAGTACGACTGGGAAGAGGAAAATACCCGCATCGCCTTCAAACATATCGCTCAGTTCAACGAATTCCTGAAGGATTTCAACCTGACGGATGTGAACTGGAGGAAGGAGGTGAGAAGAGGAAAGCCGGAAACGGAAATCCTCAAAGAGATCGCCGAAAAACAGATCGGCCTGCTGGTCATGGGCGCCACCGGCCGGAGCGGTCTGAGTAAAGCCATGATCGGAAGCGTGACGGAAAAGGTCACCAGAGAGGCGCCCTGCACTTTCGTCACCACCAAAGCCAAAGAGGTGATACGGCTGGAACTGGAAAACAGGATACGGGACATTGAGGGCCATTACAATATCGCCGTGCAGCTGATGAAAGACGGGTTCTATAACGAGTCCATCAATGAATTCAACACCTGCCTGTCGATCAACGACATGCACGTGCCCTCCATACACGGGCTGGCAAAAGTGTACGAAAAGCTCGGCGACAAAGAGGCCGCCCGGCGCTACAAGGAACTGGCCAGAGAGGTGTTGCGGCGCATCTGGGACAGCAAGATCGAAGAGGAGATACGCAGATTCTATACTTACTGAATGCATGCCTTGCCGGAGCACAGGCGCTCCAGGCCCGCGAAATTTTGAAATAGCGTGGAGGGGACAGATTACGTTCCTTCGCTCTCTGCCTGCATCCTGATCAGAATAACGATCGAGGATGCGATGGTCAGAAACCCAATAGCGCCGACTGCCCAGTTAATACCCAGTGAGTCGGCGAGAACACCCGTCAATAAAGCGCCTGCGGCATAGCCCAGGTCGCGCCACAAACGGAACACGCCAATGCTCTCAGCCCTTTGCCGGGGATGGGCGTAATCGGCGATAGCAGCGAGGAAAGTTGGATAAACGATAGCCGTGCCTGCGCCCAGCGTTACGGAAAGCACGGCGAAATGGAAGAAACTGTCTGCCAGGATCATGAGCAACAGCGCAAATCCCTGCAATAACATGCCCCAGAAAAGCATGCCTTTTTTATTGAGATGATCCGCCATTTTTCCAGTGAACAATTGCCCCAGCCCCCAGACGATGGGGTAAAGCGCCACGATTTTTCCTATTTGCTCCAGGTCGAAGTTTTTCGCAGCCAGCAATATTGGAAGGAGCCCCCAAACCATCCCGTCGTTCAGGTTGTTAATCAGGCCCGCCTGCGAAATGGAGCCGAGATTCCTGTTTGCCCAGGTAGTTTCCCAAAAAACATGCTTCAGTAGCGGAAGGCCGCTCGTGGCGGTCTCTTCATGGACGTGGCGGGCCGTGTCCTTTATCAGCAGCCAGCTGGCAGCCAGCCCGATGATGGCAAAGCCGATGCCCAGATAGAAAGGGTAGGGGCGGGGGCCGTATTCGGCCGCCATCCAGCCGGTGAGGAAAGCCACGGCGCCTATGGCCAGATAGCCGGCCGATTCGTTCAGCCCCATGGCCAGGCCGCGGTTCTTTTCTCCTACCAGGTCGATCTTCATCACCACCGTGCTCGACCAGCATAACCCCTGGTGTATGCCCAGCAGGATGTTGGCGAAAATGACCCAACTCCAGTTCGGGGCGTATATCAGTAAAAAAGGCACGGGCAGGCTGATCACCCAGCCTAGCGTGAGCAGGTTCTTTCGCCCCACCTTATCCGCCAGCGCCCCCGTATAGTAGTTCGTAAGGGCCTTCGTAATGCCAAATACTACAATAAAGGAAAGAATGGCCGTTTTGGCGGCAATGCCGAACTCCGCCTCGGCGATCTGAGGCAGGATGGTGCGCTCCAGCCCAACCATGCCGCCGACAAAGGCGTTGATAATAACCAGCAGGGTGAACTGCCGCCAGTTTTGCCTAAGGCCCAGCTGTATCATCTGTTTCAGGTTTTTGGACGATGGCCATCCGGCAAGCTCAAGGTAAAATTTTTCAACTCAAATACTCCAATATATGTTCATGTATTTAATACTGCTTTGTTACTTTAATTTCCGGGCGTTCTGGAGCACGGGCCCCGGCAAAAACCGGGGCAGGCTCTCCAGGCCCGCCGCCCCCCTTTTTTAAGGTTATATTCCGTTCCAAAATAGATTTTTGGTAGTGGGTTAAATCCGTTGAAATTTCGGTGCAAATGGAGAGCGGGCCTCCAGGCCCGCTGGATAGATCAACGGATTTAACCCACTACAGATTTTTTATCTAATTCGCGGGCCTGGAGGCCCGCGCTCCTGTTTATATTTATACCTTCTGGAGCCTCAGCATTCCAATGCGCAGGGTATGGCGCTGTTCGCCATTCTGGGCGTGGCGGCCAACGGCTATGCGGCCTGGAAACTCAGCAGCGGCAAAACGATGAACGAACGCGTCGCCTCCTGGCGCCTGCTGGAGGACGTACTCGGCTGGGCCGCCGTGCTGGTGGTGGCCGTGGTGTTGCTTTTCAAAGACATCCTTACACCATTGAGACGGAGCTCGATGAAGAGAGCTGCGAGCTGTCGGAATAGGCCCGTTTTTTTTTCTTTTGCAGAATCTGCTTAAACATTATTTTTGCCTCCGCATTACCCGGGAAAAAGCGCTTGATTATGCGAACTGTTTTGACATGCCTGACTATAGCCGTTCTGTTTTCCGCCTGCGGCAGGAACGGCCAACTGGAAAGCGACGAGGAGCTGAGGGCCCTCATTACTGCCGAAATAGATGCGGCCGTTTCCGGAAATGTGGGGCTGGCGCCCCTTTCAGAGATCGCGGGTTTTCCCTGGAGCCACCTGCTGGTACTGTCTCCCTACAGCCCCCTCGATGAGATCGGAGCGCAACTGGGGGTAGAGCTGGGCCATCTCCGCCACTTCGATATCGGCCGGCGGGACGATATTACCCTGTTGGTGTTCCTGGACGGCAAAATGCCGGTACGGGCAGTGGCCTACCCCCGCTCACATGGCGATTTCGCCGAGATCGAACCGGTGCTGATCCCCCGCAGGATGGCCATTTTCCACCTGGAGCCCATGCCCAGCGGGCTGGTCAGGATAAGGCTGGTGGGGATGTAGGAAATGTGTAAATGTGTGTATGTGTGTATATGTGTATGTGTGTATGTGTGTATGTGTGTAAGGGTGTAAAAGAAGTTTCCGGGGCCATTGGTTGCCGCACCTTTACACCTAAGCACCTTTACACTTTTCACATCCATTCCGTTCTTGCCACCGCCAGTTCCTTCCCGTCTTCCGCCCTTACCAGCCGGTGCAGGTACTGCTGTCCTTCCAGGTGTTGCACTTCGGCGCGCACCTGGTCCTGCCAATGGCATTCGGCGCGGTAGTTGATGTCGAGCCGGCGAAGCCGGCCTCCTTCCAGCCTTTCTCGCGGCAGGGGTTCGAGCAGCCACTGTATATATAAGGTGTTGTTGAGGTGCTCGTTGAAGTCGAGGTCGTGCCAGTTGACTTCGAAGTTTTTGGCGGAATGCGCCTCTTCGAATCGGGGCAGGCGGCCGCCGGGGCGGGGCAGGCATTCCTCCGGGGGCGGCATTTTATCCCGGAAGGCGAGGATATGTTCCGGGATGGGCGCCATGCTGCGGCTCTGCGTATCCATCAGCAGCCAGGTGGAAGAGGAGGCGGCCAGCAGTTCGCCCTGTTCGCTGAGCACCCTGTAGTCCCGGTAGGTGAACAGGCGCTCGAAGCCGGCCGGGCAGGTCGTCACCAGTAT
>CAZAXA010000304.1:0-7687 GCA_964488965.1 uncultured Phaeodactylibacter sp.
ATCGGTGATCCACAGCTGCTCCAGGGCGCGCCCCGCGCCGATGGCGGCCTCCGCCAGGCCCAGCCGTTGAAAAACCCGCATGGCATTGATCGCCAGCGTGATGCCAGCCCCGATGGGCCGCAACCCGGGAGCGGATTCGTAAACCGCTGGGCGAAACCCTTTCTGATGAAGGGCAATTGCGGCGGTGAGCCCGCCGATGCCCCCGCCGATAATGGCAATTGAAGCGTCCGTTTTCATGGCAGAAAAATTTAGAACAAATGTACTATTTTTATGTTTTTAGTACAAATGCCCTGTCCTTTTTCCGGCCATCTTCATTCAACTGCCGCCGTTAAAGAACTTCTCTTCCTGCCGCGCAACTTTTTCCCTGCCTTCTGTTTTTATTTAAAGCGCCTTTTGAGTTAAATATCAAGCCCTGCAATATGGAAGAGAAGCTGTTCATCGACAAACTCTACGCCTCTCATCAAAGCGCCCAGCGTATCCCCTCCCCTTCGGCGGTATGCAGCTGGCTGGAAGGCCTGCTGATGGCCATGTTCCCCGAGCTGGCCAACCGCCGGTATAACAGCCGCCGCGAACTGGAACAGCACTACCGGCAACTGAAACTGGAGTTGTTCACCATCCTGGAAACGATGGAAGATATGCTTCCGGTACCGGCCGAAGAGCTGGAAAATGCCTTCCTCGGCCAGTTGCCCGCCGTCCACGAACTGCTTCATGCCGATGCCGAGGCCCTGCTGCGCGGCGACCCGGCAGCGGTGAGCAAAACCGAGGTCATCCGCACCTACCCGGGCTTCAAAGCTACGGCCGTCTACCGCCTGGCGCATGAGTTCCACCGGCTGGGCGTACCGCTCGTACCGCGCATCCTCACCGAGCACGTCCACAGCCTCACCGGCATCGATATCCACCCCGGCGCCCGCATCGGCGAAAGCTTCTGCATGGACCACGGCACCGGCATCGTCATCGGAGAAACAGTCGAGATCGGCAATGATGTAAAACTTTACCAGGGCGTCACCCTGGGCGCCCTCAGCGTCGCCAAGGAAATGGCCAAGACCAAACGGCACCCTACCATACAGGACCGGGTAGTGATCTACGCCGGCGCTACCATCCTGGGCGGCGATACCGTCATCGGCCACGACAGCATCATCGGCGGCAGCGTGTGGATCACCAAGAGCGTGCCTCCCCACTCGCGTATTTACTATGAGGGGTATGTGCGGCAGAAGGTGGGGGTGTGAGTCGTGTATTCGTGCATTGGTGCATTCGTATATGTGTACATTCGTGTGTGGGCAATCAAATGCACGAATGTACCAAAGCACCAATGCACTTGCTACTCCTGACAAAAATCAACCCCCATAGTGAGCATACTCATTTCCCGTCTTTTTCGAATGGACTAACTTCTGGAGGGAAATTACTTGCTTTTCTCAAAAGAAAAGCAGCAATTTCTCATTGTGATCACCTTAAAATCAAAGTAATAAGCAACAGATCGCACCGTTTGAAAAGCATGTGGCAGAATACGACGAATGGTTTGAAAAACATCCGTTCGCCTACGAATCCGAACTGGCAGCCCTGCGCCAGCAACTGCTTTCGCTTCCTGAGAACCTGCGCGGGCTGGAAGTGGGCGTGGGCACCGGCCGCTATGCCGCCCCGCTGGGCATCAGAGAAGGCATAGAACCCTCCGAAGAGATGGCCAAGCGCGCCGTGAGAAGAGGGGTCGAGGTCGTCAATGCCAGAGCCGAGAAACTACCTTACCGGGATATTCACTTCGATTTTGTGCTGATCGTCACCATTTGCCATTTCGATAAAGTAACGGAGGCGCTGGCGGAAGCTTACCGCGTACTGAAACCGGGCGGCGCCCTCATCCTGGGCTTCCTCGAGCGGGACGGCCTCATTGCCAGGGCCTACGAAGCCCGCCGGGAACAGAGCATATTCTATCGCCATGCTACCTTTTACAGCGTAAAACGGGTGAAGGATATGCTGGAAAAAACCGGTTTTAAAGGCTTAAGTTTCACCCAGACCCTGTTCGGAAAACTGGAGGATATCGACGCCATCCAGGATGCGCGCCCGGGTTACGGGGAAGGTTCTTTTGTTGTAGTAAAGGCCATAAAGAAGTAATGCTGTTGGTAAAATAAGGGCGGATCGTTATATTGCTTCATGGCAGCGCTACATTAACCAACAACCATCCGACGCCGATGTACACCATTGAACACCTTTCGCATACCGCCGATATCCGGCTGCATCTCAGGGCCGACAGCCGGGAGGAACTGTTCCGGGCAGGCTTCGCGGCCATGAACGAAATCCTCAGGGCCGACGCCTGCCGGAAGCCCTGCCCCTGTATCATCCGGCAGGGGGTCGAGCTCCGCTCTGTAGATACGACCGCCCTGCTGGTCGACTTTTTATCCGATGTCCTCACCCTTGCCCATGAGCACAAAGCCGTTTTTTGCGAACTGGATTTCGAAATACTGGAAGCGGCCAGCCTGCGGGCCAGCATCGGCGGCCGCCCGGCCAATGGCTTCGATGAGGACATCAAAGCGGTGACCTACCACGAAGCCGAAGTTCGCCAGAATGCGGAAGGGCTGTGGGAGACCTTTCTTATTTTTGATATTTAAAGCATATTCTTATAACCCCTGCCACTAAGCCGCGAAGACACAAAAATCTTATAGTAATTCTCCTCACTTTATGAGTTTATGCGCGAGAAGCGGGAATATAAATTCCCGCGTAGTAGCGCAGGAATCTATATTCCTGCTTCTCTACCAAGAAGCTAAAACCTCAATTTGTGAGGAGAATCACTATACAAAGGCCGTGGGGGAGAGGGAAAGAAAACTCCTCAGGCCGGAACGAATGGGCGGGATATGGAGTTAAGAAAGGTGTTTTGTGCCAGCGATCGTTACATAAATAATGATTATTTTTATAATCGTTATTTTTATAATGATTCAAAATATAATCATCGTTTTTGTAATCATTACTTCCAAAAAGACTATGAGTATCCATAAGAACCAACTAACCAAACTGGAAGATTACTTGTGGGAACTGCCTAAAGAAACGCGCCCCGGCATGCTCGTGCCCGCCCGGGTGTACGCCATGGAGCCCTTGCTGGACGCCATCCTCGACGACCGCTCGCTGGAACAGTTGGCCAACGTGGCCACGCTGCCAGGCATCGTCAAAGCCTCCATGGTGATGCCTGATGTGCACGAAGGCTATGGTTTTCCCATCGGCGGGGTGGCCGCCACGCGTTACCCGGACGGCGTCATCTCGCCCGGCGGTATCGGTTACGATATCAACTGCGGCGTACGGCTGCTCATCTCTGAACTATCTTACAATGAAATAAAGCGCCGGCTGGAGGAATTGTCCAAAGAAATGTACCGGCAGGTTCCCTCCGGCATGGGCAAGGGCGGCTTCATCAAACTTTCGGCCAAGGATATGGATAAGGCCCTGCGCAAGGGCGCCGCCTGGGCCGTGGAGGAGGGCTACGGCAGCCCGCTGGACCTGGAATACACCGAGAGCCACGGCTGCCTGCCGGATGCCGATCCCGGCAAGGTATCGGAACAGGCCAAAAAGCGGGGCCGCGACCAGCTCGGCACCATCGGCTCCGGCAACCACTTCGTTGAGGTAGGCCGGGTGGGGCAGGTTTTCGATGAAGAAGCTGCCGCCGCCTATGGCCTGGAACTCCACCAGATAACCGTCCTCATCCATACCGGCTCCCGCGGGCTGGGCCATCAGGTGGCCACGGACTATCTGCGCGTCATGATGGCCGCCATGCCGAAGTACGGCATACAACCGCCCGACCGCGAGCTGGCCTGCGTGCCCCTCAGCTCGCCCGAAGGGCAGGATTACTTCAGGGCCATGTGCGCCGCCGCCAACTTTGCCTGGTGCAACCGCGAAGTCATCAGCTGGGAGTGCCGCAAGGCCTGGGCTAACGTTTTCGGAAAATCCGGCGGCGAGTTGCGCCTGATGTACGACGTGGCCCACAACATCGCCAAGATCGAAGAGCATGTGGTGGACGGTGAAAAGATGAAGGTCATCGTGCACCGCAAGGGCGCCACGCGGGCCTTCGGCCCCCATTACGGCGAGCTGCCCGAGGCCTACCGCCATATCGGCCAGCCGGTGCTCATCCCCGGCAGCATGGGCACCGCCTCCTACGTGCTGGCCGGCACGGATGAGAGCATGGCCTCCTCCTTCGGCTCCACCTGCCACGGCGCCGGCCGCCGGCTGTCGCGCCGCGGCGCCAAAAAGCAGGTCGACGCCCCCTCGCTGATCCGCGAACTCAAAGAACAGGGCATCCACGTGCAGGCAGGCTCCCACCGGGGCGTGGCAGAAGAGGCGCCCATCGCCTATAAGGATGTGGACATGGTGGTGGAAACTGTACATCGGGCAGGGATCGCGAAGAAAGTGGCGAGGCTGAAGCCGCTGGCGGTGGTGAAGGGGTAGCACAGGTTTGAGAACCTTACTTCCTACCCCTGCCCGGATAGGTTCTTAAACCTGTGCCGGTTTGAGAACCTTACTTCATACCCCTGCCCGGATAGGTTCTTAAACCTGTGCTGGTCTGAAAACCTTACTTCCTACCCCTGCCCGGATAGGTTCTTAAACCTGTGCCGGTTTGAGAACCTTACTTCCTACCCCTGCCCGAACAGGTTCTTAAACCTGGCGCCTTAACAAAAACTCAGGATAGCTCATGGATATCCCTTCCCTGAACCCTAAGCCATGGACGGGAAGGCCACTTTTATCGCACCACTGCCAAAGCGCCGAAAAGGCCGCTTCCGCCCCGCGCCTCAGGTTCCGTTCCCATTGCCCGCTGCTGCTGAAAGCCTCCAGGCCGAAGGTGTAATAAGTTTTCTGCCCGGTTTCGATCCGGGTAAGCTCTACCTGGCAGCCTTCCGGCGCCCATTCGCGCAGGGGTACTTCGCGGACGGCGCCGCCCTCCGGAAAATGGTAGTCAAAGGCCAGGCGCTCTTTGGCGACGGCGATCCAGTCATCATACTTTTCCTCATGAATGATCTGCCGGGAAAGGCCGTCCGCTTCATGCAACTGGAAGCTCCATTTTATCCAATGCTCCGCCTGCCCCCGGCCGCCGACCTCCGGGAAGCGCCATTCGCCCAAACGCTTCACCAGATGTTTGGCCTCGATGTTGCCTTCGCGCAGCTTGATGCCGATGTGCTCGCCAAAGGCAAGAGGAAGGTAATAATCTACCCTTTCGGCATTTGCCAGCCCTTCGAAACGCATATCCCTGGAAGCGAACCAGGCTGCCAGGCCCTGCGGCGCTACAGGGAAAAACCAACGGACTTCACAGCTGGGATAGTACATACTATCGGACTTTTGGCATTGAGCCTGTGATGGAAAAGGAACTTTGGGAAATATTCTGTTGTAGGTTGTCTGTTGCTGGTTGCCGTGAACGAACAACAAACAACGAACAACAAATAACCCCAAGCCAGCCCAATTAACCAATAATAGTGTCAGTTATTGTGTTTTTATTCTGACTTTTGTCATATCACAACCTAACCGCTAAAAGCGATCCCTCTATGAGCACCGTCCTTCACCTCGTTGGAAATACACCCCTTGTTGAGATCGAGACCATCATTCGAAAGCCGGGCGTCCGCGTCTTTGGCAAACTCGAAGGGCAGAACCCCGGCGGCAGCGTCAAGGACCGCGCCGCCTACGGCATGATCAAAGGGGCGCTGGGCCGGGGCGAGCTCAGGCCCGGTATGCGCCTCATCGAGGCTACCAGCGGCAATACGGGCATCGCGCTGGCCATGATCGCCCGCAAGTTCGGTGTGGAGATCACTTTGCTGATGCCGGCAGACTCCACCGCCGAGCGGGCGCAGGCCATGCGCGCCTACGGCGCCGAGGTTATCCTCACCCCTCCGGAGAAGGGCGGCATCGAATACTCCCGCCAGTTGGCCGACGAGATGGTGGCGGGCGGCGGCTACCTCATGCTCAACCAGTTCGCCAATCCCGACAACTGGGGCATGCACTACCGCACCACCGGGCCGGAAGTGTGGCGCGATACGGAAGGCAAAATAACCCATTTCGTCTCCTCCATGGGCACCACCGGCACCATCATGGGCGCGTCCCGTTATCTCAAAGAGCAAAACCCCAACATACAGATCATCGGCGTACAACCCACCGACGGCTCCCGCATCCCCGGCATCCGCCGCTGGCCGCCCGAGTTCCTGCCGAAGATCTTCGAGCCGGAGCGGGTGGACCGCATCATCGACGTCTCCCAGGACGAAGCCACGGCCATGATGCGGCGGCTGGCACAGGAAGAGGCCATCTTCGCCGGCATGAGCAGCGGAGGGGCCTGCGCAGCGGCGGCCCGGCTGGTGGAGGAGTTGGAGGAAGGGGTCGTGGTTTTCATCGTCTGCGATAGAGGGGACCGGTATTTGTCGAGTGGAATTTTTGAGTGAAATTTTGCAGAGAGGATGGCAAAAGCTTTAAATTTAAAGCAAAAAAGATGAGTAAAGGACTCGTAGAGCAAATACTGGATATGCCCAGCGCTCCTAAACTTCTGGAGGAACTCAACCTCATCCTGAAAGAAGAACAACTGCGAAGAAAAAAATTTTACCATGAGATCACCGATCAGGAAAAAGCGGAATTCATTAACGGTGAAATAATCATCCATTCTCCTGTGAATAAATCACATAGTGAGGTATGTAAAAGAATAGGCCGCCTCATCGACGTTTATGTCGATAGAAAAGAGATTGGTTTTGTCGGCATAGAAAAGGTCATGGTTTCTCTGACGAGAAATGACTACGAACCAGATGTGTGCTACTTCTGCAAGGAAAAATCTAAAAGCTTCAAAAAAGGGCAAAGCAAATTTCCGGCGCCGGATTTTGTGATCGAAGTATTGTCAAAGAGCACTGAACACCGGGACCGCGGCATTAAATTCGAGGATTATCAGGAACATGGCGTGGCCGAATACTGGATCATCAACCCGAAGGAAGAGACAGTGGAACAATACCTTTTGGAAGGAGGAAAGTATAACCTGAAGCTGAAATCAAAAAGCGGAGAGATCGGGAGTTTTGTCATTGAAGGGTTTACCATCCCCATACGCGCTGTGTTTGATAAGGATGAAAACCTGAAGGAGCTACAGCGGATACTTTTGGGATAATGGACGAAAGTTTTTTTATTTTGGCCTTTCTTGAGTTTTCAACCTCTAACTATGCCCGAAGCACTGGCCAACAAGGAGTTGATCACCCAAAAAAAATCCCTTCCGGATGAAGGACAGATAGCCTTTGCCAGAGGTTTCCTGTGGCGAGTTCTCCAAACCTATTGGAAAAACAAAAGTAAAGTTCCCCTATCTGATTGGAAGATAAAGGAATTGCCTTCCCCCCTTGAGATCAGTGAACTGACAATGGAAGAACAGGCTGAAGCAGAAAAACTTGGTAATTATTTAAGTACAAGAAGCGAAATTGAAGCCGGATATTTTATCGGCTCTCTCTATGCCAAATTATTGCCGGCTGCCTATCGGGCCCAATACGGCGTTTTTTATACGCCTCCTTGCCTGGTTCACCGCTTGCTGGACTTGGCCGAAGAAGCCGGCGTCAAATGGGATGAAGACAAAATACTGGGCAGAATCAGTTTTAAATGACGGGAGTTTCAAATTCAAAGCGGAAAAAACAAACCATAAGCCTTTCTTCGAACCCAATGAAAAAGAATCCTGGCTGGTGCGCGCCTCCCCCTGCATCCTCGTCCAGCGCACTAC
>CAZAXA010000305.1:0-6640 GCA_964488965.1 uncultured Phaeodactylibacter sp.
TGCAGTACTATTGTTCACGGTTTAAGGAGATTAAGTTGTTGGTTTAATAATGTTTCCTTCAGCTTTCTGTTCCAGTTGGTATTGACGATCTTTGGGCCGTTTTCATCTGGTTCAGGGATTACGGCTTTATTTATTGCAAGTTATACAGAAAATTCAACACCTGTAAAAGTTCAGCTAAAATTTCACACCCTAATTTTAACGTTTAATGGCCTACTTCACAAACAAAAAACGGCCGTTTTCATAAATTTTTTCTCCATCGGCGTAAATCTCGCCGCCTTCCTTCATGTCCGTGATCATATCCCAATGCACCGTCGACTGGTTTTTTCCGCCCGCCTGAAGGTAAGACTGGCCAATGGCCATATGTATTGCTCCTCCCATCTTTTCATCGAAGAGGATGTTTTTGGTTAAACGGGCAATATTGTAGTTTGTTCCAATTGCGGCCTCTCCAAAACGCCTCGCCCCCTCAATTTGAAAAACCTGGTCCAGGAAATCCTTACCCCGGCGGGCCTCCCATTTTTCTATATACCCATCTTTGACATAGAGGGTGACGCCTTCCACCTCATGCCCCATATAAATGGCTGGAAAGGAGAAATGGACGACGCCATTGGCGGAGTCTTCCACCGGCGAGGTATAAACTTCTCCGGACGGCATATTGGTTTGCCCGTCGGAGTTGATCCAGGCGCGGCCTCTGGTGCTGAAGGTGATATCCGTACCATCGGCTTTATACCGGACCGTTTCCCGGGCATTGAGCAGGTCGACGATCTGTTGCTGCCATCGGCGCACCTCCAGCCAGCTCTGCACGGGGTCGGGGTCATAGAGCTTACAGGCCCGAAACACAAAATCTTCGTATTCCTCCAGGGACATACCCGCCTCCTGGGCATTCGCCAGGGTAGGGTACTGGCAGAGGCTGCGCTTCAAATCACGGGTAGCGGTGCGTTCAAAATAGGTTTTCAGGACGGCTTGCTGGGACTCCTGCCTTATCTTTCGTTTTGCCGGGTCGACATTCTGGTCTTCCCGAAGGTTGAAGGGCGCCATGATGTATAGGTAGGTATCAAACTCCTCCATCGCCTGTTTATAAAGGGGAGAAACGTATTGGAGCTGCGCCTCGCTGCCCTGGGCCAGAAGGATGCGGTTCTTCTCGCGAAAATCGAGGTCTACCTCCACATGAGCGCCGGCTTTGACCGCCGCGCGGTAAACTTCCCGCACCAGGGGTTCCGCCAGGGTGGTGCTGCGCAGGTAAAAACGCTCCCCCGGCTGCATATCCAGGCAGTAGTGGACGAGAAGATTGGCGTATTTTTCCAGCATGGCGCTCCGTTTTTCGTATTTACCAGTGTTTGGCCTGATACGGATAACGTACCAGATATTGTTCTTTTACCATTTCTTTCATCTTCTCCCGCAGCAGGTCCACATTCTCTTTCGTCCTGGCAGAAATGAAAACCAGGTCTGTCTCAAAAGTATGCCGCAGGCTGCCCTTCAGGCCTTCTTCGATCTCCATGCGGGCTTCTTCATCCACATAAGCGTCGTAATTCAGTTCCCGGTAGAGGTCGATTTTATTGAAAACCAGCAAGGTAGGCTTATCGGTGGCGTCGAGTTCTTTCAGGGTCTGGTTGACGGTGCGTATCTGGTCTTCGTGCTGAGGGTGGGCAATATCTACCACATGCAGCAGGATATCGCTTTCGCGGACTTCATCCAGGGTAGACTTGAAGCTCTCGATGAGGTGGTGGGGCAGCTTCCGGATAAACCCGACCGTATCGGAAAGCAGGAAGGGCATCTGCCCGAAGACCACTTTGCGCACGGTCGTATCGAGCGTGGCGAACAGCTTGTCTTCAGCAAAGACATCAGACTTGCTCAGCAGGTTCATCAAAGTGGACTTCCCCACGTTGGTGTACCCTACCAGAGATACCCGGATCAATTCGCCCCGCTGTTTGCGCTGGGTTGTGTTCTGCTGGTCGATCTTTTCGAGTTTTTTCTTGAGCAGGGCAATTTTATCACGTACAATACGGCGGTCCGTCTCGATCTCCTTCTCGCCGGGCCCCCGCATGCCGATGCCTCCCCGTTGCCGTTCCAGGTGCGTCCACAGGCCACGCAGGCGAGGTAGCAGATACTGCATTTGCGCCAGTTCTACCTGAGTTTTGGCCTGTGCCGTCTGCGCGCGGCTGGCGAAGATATCCAGGATGAGCGTACTCCGGTCGATGATCTTCACCTTGAGGGCTTCCTCCAGGATGTTGACCTGCTTGCCGGTGAGGTCGTCATCGAAAATGGCCATGCTGATGTCCTCATCGCTTTCGATATAAGCCTGTATCTCATCGAGCTTGCCCTTGCCGATGAAGGTCCGGGAGTCGGGATGGGGCAGTTTCTGGATGAAGCGCTTTTTCGATTCCGCACCGGCGGTCAGTGCCAGGAATTCCAGCTCATCCAGGTATTCCTGGACCTGTTCCTCGGTTTGTGCCTTATGTACCAGGCCCACCAACACGGCGGATTCCGTCGTCTTTTTTAACCCTTTCGTATCCTTTTGTCCTAATGTCCATTCCTTTCCCATAGGCTTTTCGCTGTTATTTTTATAGTGCCGGGCCCTTGCTCTCTCACTCCATATGCTCTGCATCAAAATTTCATAACACCTCAACCCATCCTATCGTTCCTGCGGTTCATCGCTCCGCTACCCACTGGACGGGGTTGAGCCGCTTTTTTTCCAGCCATATTTCAAAATGCACCTCCGGCTTATCTTTGCTCAGTTTGCCGATCGGCTCCCGGGTATCTACCTTATCGCCACGCTGGACGAAAGCTTCTTCCAGGTTGGAATAAACGGTATAGTACCGGCCGTGCTGCAGGATAACCGTATTTTTATAACCAGGTATGAATTGCGTACCGGCCACTTTCCCTTCGAATACGGCATAGACGTTGGCCTGTTCATCCGTCCGGATGTCGATGCCGTTGTTGGTGATCTGGACGCTGCGGATTTGCGGGTGCGGTTGCTTGCCGAAATGCCGGGTGATGTAACCATGCTTTACCGGCCAGGGCAGGCGCCCCTGGTTGCCCTGGAAGTTGCTCGACAGGGGGGCATTCTCGTCGGGCAGTTCCGCCAAACCACCGCCGGCCAGCGCATCGGCGGCCCTTGCTTCGCGGCGCTTCCTGGCCATTTCCTCCCGGATGACCGCTTCGATGGCCTGGTTGAGGGCGTCGTGCGACTTTTGCCGCTCTTCCAGCTCGGCGACGAGCCGCCCTTCACTGGTATTGAGCTCCTTAAGAATCCGGTTTTTATCCTTCAATTCCCGGCTGAGCAATTGTTGCTGTTGCTCCTGGGAAGCCAGCAGTTGCTCTTTCTCTTCCAGTTTTTCTTCCAGTTGCCGGGCCTTTCTGGCAAGCATATCCTGGGTTTCGAGGATCAGCCGGGCCTGTTTCTTGCGGTAGCGGTCATACTGGCGGATATACTGCCAGCGCCGAAAAGCGTCGTTGAAGCTTTCGGCGGAAAAGAGGAAAAGCAAAAAACTGTTGTTGAGCTTATGGCGGTAGGCCGTCCGGATGATGTTGGCGTATTCTTCTTTGAGGCGCGCCACATCATTGCCGAGGGCGGCCAGCACCTCGTTGGCCCGCCCGATACTTGCATTGGAGTAGTCGATCTCTTCGTGCAGGTTATTGATCAACTGTTCGCGCTTGCGGATTTGATTCTGGAGGGCCAGATACTGATCCAGGGTGGCGGCTTTATTTTTTTTGGTTTCTTTCAGCGACGCCTCTGTGTCCCTGATCTCCATCAGCAATTGCTGCCGTTTTTCTTCCAGTTCCCGCCTGTTCTGAGCCAGGAGTGAGGCAGGCAGGAAAAGGATAAGCAGGGCGATCAAAGCCGGGAGTGGTGATTTGCCGGGAATAAGGCTGAACAGAAAGGCGCTCCGGCAGTGGCCGGGCGCATGGCTGCTCTTCAGTGGCCTTTTATTTTGCTCGTGTGTATCGATCCGGAATCTCAAATCTTATGTTCTTTGGGACCTCAGCTTCCAGTTTGGAAAATTTCATAGCGACTTTCGCCTTACCGGAATACTGGCTATCGAGTTCGAGGTTACGAAGATACGAAAATTTCTGATTGTCTGGCGTTTGCCCGTATTCTTCCAGCAGCATATTTATCTGCTGGCCGCTGCTTTTATCGCGAAAGGCCATTTTGCGCAACACGAAGCCATCGGCATCGATCCAGTAATCGCTTTCAATCGCGGCGTCGCGGCCCGTCATGTGGTAGGACAGGCCCATGGGTTGAACCTGCAGGCCTTTGCTTTCAACGAAAACAGGATTGCCCAGTATAACGTCCTGAAGCTGGCTGAGGCTGGCCGGCAACCCATAGGATTCCGACAGGTAGGCCAGGCCCTCAATGGCGTATTCATTATTTATGCGGTCCAGTACGTAAACAGAGTCTCTGGTCACCTGTACCCTGGCCAGTTCGAAGCCCAGTTTTTTAATGCTTACCCACAGGAGGCTGTCCCGCCGCATCCGGATGGTGGCGGTCGCGGAAAAAGCCTGGCTGCCGTCATCAAAATCTATATTGGCCCGGGCGCCGAACCATTCCGGCTGCAGGCGCTGCCGTGCCAGTTGTTTCAGCAAAAAATCCGCGTTCATCTCCTTTTTCGCTGCTTTTCCACCACCGCGGGTAGCCGAACAGCCGCTCCCCAAAGCAAGCCCCAGCAGAAGGCTCAGCAAGATCAATATGGAAAACCTCATCGTTTTTTATTTGATTGATTGAAAGCAAGGCCGCTCAACCCCTTCATTCATACAACTTCCCGTCCGCTATTTTCTTTTCCAGCAGTTCGGAATAACCGCTGCCCATCCCTTTGGCCTTTTTCCAGTACTCCATGGCCTGGCCCACCTCATTGAGTTGGAAGAGCACATCCCCGTAGTGTTCGAGGATCTCTGCATAGGAGTCGCCGCCGTTTTGCAGGGCTTTGTCCATCCATTCTTTTGCTTTTTTATAGTCTTTCATGCGGTAGAGCACCCAACTGTAGGCCGCCAGGTATTCCGGATTCCTGGGAAGGATATCGTTGGCCAGAGCGGCCATCTCGCGGGCTTTTTCGAGCCGCTCTCCCCGTTCTGCCAGCGCATAGGCGTAGGAACTGAGCACATCGGGCGACTGGGCGTTCAGTTCGAGGGCCGCCTCGAAAGACTGGTCGGAGCGCTCGTACTGCCCCAGGGCGTTATAGGCCAGGCCGAGCCTGGTGTGTATGTCCATCCTGAGCAGGCCATTGTTGCCTGACATCATCAGCGCCTGCTGCAGGGCGGCCAGGGCTTCCCGGCCATCACCCAGTTCGTTGGCGGCCAGCCCATGCATATAATAAGCCACCGCCTGGTTGGGAAAGTAGTCCATGGCCCGCTCACTGAATTCAAGCAGTTCCTGATACTGCCTTTCCTCTTTATAGATATGCATGGACTGTTCCCAGACCAGAAAGACCGTATCGTCCAGTTCGAGCGTCTTCTGATATTTTTTCAGGGCCTCAAGCCTGTTGCCGGAATAGTAGAGCAGGTCGCCTGAAGCAGAATACGCTTTGGCCTCCAGAGGGTGGGCCTCCTCCAGTATGGCGGTAAGCTCCAGGGCTGCGGCCGCCAGCGTTTTATCCCCGGTATCGGCAACGCGCTGAATGAAGGGCATCAGTTGTCCGATCTTGAGGTCGATATCCAGGCCGGGCTGGCGGAAAGCCGGTTTGAGAGATTCCAGGAATTGCAGTTCCCCCACCGGTTGGCCGGGGCGGCCGGCGAGGGCCAGCTGGGCCTTGGCATTATTGGGGTCAATAGCCAGGATTTGCCGGAGTACTTCCATAGCTTTCTCTTCATCCCCGGCCTGCTGATAAAAGTCGGCCAGGAGGTGCCGGTATTCCAGGTCGGCGGGAAAAGCCGTGATCAGGCGTTCCAGTTCCCGGGCGGCCTTCTTATTGTCTCCGATGCCCACATAGAGGGTATGTTTGCGGCGTATGACTTCCTCATTGACCCCCATCCTCTTCTCCAGCAGGTCGTAAGCCTTGAGCGCTTCATTAATCTCATCGGCGCGCACCAGGAAGTAGGCCCAGCGAAAGTAGTTAAACTCGTCATTGGGTTCCAGCCCGACAATATTTTCGTACACCCTGGCAGCTTCTTCGTTGCGGTTGAGCTTCTGATACAGGTCGGCCAGAAATTTCTGATACCAGGTGTTCTGATTATCCCATTCGATCGCATCCCTGACCGAACGGATGGCCTTTTCGTCATCGCCGGTAGCCTCATACACCCGCGCAAGCTCGAAAGCCGCCGCGGCATTTTTGGGGTCTTTTTTCAGGATCTCTTTAAGCAGGGCGGCGGCATTGTCATAATTGCCCAGTATCTTTTCGCGATTGGCATCGATGAATATTTTCTGCAGATTGATGTCCTCTTCGCTCACCCGCCCCTCCTGCCCTGCCGCCGGCAAAGAAAAGAGGCCAACTACAGCGAGCAGTAATAGCATTAGTATCCCTTGCTTTGTTTTCATCATATTTCGAAATCTCCTCTGATAGTATTCCTGCCCGGGCAGGTTGCATCCTTTCAGGACGACACATTACGAGTGGTATTCAGAAAAATCGCCGATGCTAATTTCCGATTTTTCTCCCTGGTAATCAACAGTATTACCCAGCATGGAGTTGCGGAGGTTGGCATGCCGTATTCT
>CAZAXA010000305.1:6650-7687 GCA_964488965.1 uncultured Phaeodactylibacter sp.
TTGTCCTGGATCACGCTATTGCTAATAACGGAATCTTCAACCAGGGAATTGTTGCCCAGGGATACATAAGGCCCTACGACGCTGTTGCGGATAACGGCGCCGGCGCCAATAAAACAGGGAGGGATGACAACGGCATGCTCCATTTTCACATCAGGAGCCATTAAAAGCTCGCGCCCCTGCTTGAGTTCGAGCATCCGCCGGTTGGTAGCCACTACATTGTCCTTGTTGCCGCAATCGAGCCACTCCTCTATCTGCGAAGGGCGGAATCTCACGCCTTTATCCTTGAGGATTTCCAAAGCAGAGGTCAGTTGGTATTCGCCTTTGTCCCGGATATCTTCATCGACGAGATGCCGCAGGGTATTGCGCAGTTGTTCGCCATCGCGAAAATAGTAAATCCCGACGATGGCCAGGTCGGAAACAAAAGTGGGTGATTTTTCAACGAAATCCGTAATGATATCATCCTGGCCTACCTTCACCACTCCGAAGGAGGAGGGGTCTTCCACTTTTTTTACCCAGATGACGCCCTCTTCCTGAGGGTCGAAGGTAAAGTTAGCCTTGAAAAGCGTATCCGCAAATGCGACGAGGCAATGGCCGGAAAGGCTGGGGCCGGCGCAGAGCACGGCATGGCCAGGGCCCAGGGGCTTATCCTGGTAATAGATAGAACATTTCGCTCCGATCTTATCGGCCACTTCATGCAGTTGCTTTTCAGCTTCAGGGCCAAAATCGCCGATGATAAAGGCCACTTCTTCCACCTTTTCATTCAATGCTTCCCGAAGGTCTTCAACGATGCGCTGGACGATGGGCTTGCCCGCCACCGGGAGCAGGGGCTTGGGAATAGTCAGTGTATGCGGCCGGAGGCGGGATCCACGGCCGGC
Source organism: uncultured Phaeodactylibacter sp. (assembly GCA_964488965.1). Taxonomy (GTDB): domain Bacteria; phylum Bacteroidota; class Bacteroidia; order Chitinophagales; family Saprospiraceae; genus JACJXW01. The sequence continues at coordinate 7,526 of CAZAXA010000305.1, forward strand.
CATGGGAATGATGATCTTCATGAAATAACCTGGTTTTACTTATTCTAAATCGCTATTTGGCCTCTTATGACGCCACTTGCCTAGATACGATGCCTTTTTGAGAACGGCCGCATGAAATAAGGTAAATTTAACCCGCGCCATGCCGCTATCCAAAAACAAGCC
>CAZAXA010000306.1:0-7684 GCA_964488965.1 uncultured Phaeodactylibacter sp.
CTCTGAGTGGCCTGTATTACCTGCTCATCAGCTCCGAGAGGCTCGTACTGGCCGTAGATGACAAGGGCAAGCCCCTGAAAGCCATACCCCTCAATGAGAAGGTATTGCCAAAACCGGAAGGCATTGCTTTCCTGGACGCCGACCTAATGGCGATCTCATCAGAAGGCCAGGGAGGCACTCCGGTTATCGCGCTCTTTAACCTGTAAGTTAATATACCACCGTAACCCCCCCGTTCTCCAGGACAACCTCTCCGGTCACCAGTTCCATTTCCGCCACGAAGGCATAAACGCCGGAGGGCACAAGGCTTCCCCTGAAGAGGCCGTTCCAGCCGAAAGAAGGGTCGTTGGGCGGGAAATCCTCCCGGCTGTACACCATATTGCCCCAGCGGTCCATGATGCGGAGGGTGATGATGCGCTGAAACTCCGGCCCGGTATAGATGAAGAAGACATCATTGCGGCCGTCCTCATTGGGAGAAAAGGCATTGGGGATGTAATAGCGGTACTTCTGCTCGACAAATACCGTAATGTTGGCCGAAGCCCGGCAACCGTTGATATCCGTTACGGTTACGGTATAGGTAGTCGTTTTCTCCGGCCGGACGAAAGCCAGCCCACAGCCCTGACTGCAGCTTAGCGGGGCAGGAAACCAGGAGATGGAATCGGCCTCTTCCGCGGGGCGGTTGATCACGGCCTCCAACAGCAGGCTGTCGCCCAGGTTGATGCGGGAGGCGCCGCCGGCAGAGTGGGCGATGAGCTGAACATCCAGTTCGTTGGCAGCCTCGACCGTTATGGCGGAGCTGCCATCGCATTGGTTAGCATCGAGAACGTACACCGTATAATTGCCGGAAGACAGGTTGAAAAACTGGGGCGCCGGCGAATAGTCCACTCCGTCCAGGCTGAAAAGGTAGGGTTCTGCTCCGTTGCGGACCGAATCGACGGTAATGACGGCCTGCCCCTCCACAAAACAGTCGCCGGTGTAAACCGAAAGCTCCGGCTCGGGGAAGGTTATCTGCTCATCGACGGCCACCGTGTCCGTGGCCTGGCAGCCGGCCTGCTCATCGAATACGGTGAGAACGTAAATGCCCGGCGCCTGAGCCTCGGGCATAGCGCTGGCAGGGTCGCTGAGGGCGGCGCCCTGAATGACATCCCATTGGTAGCTGATGCCCGGGCCGCCGCTGCTGGCCGTTCCGCCCAGGGTGACGGCCGTCGTGCCGCAGTTGAGGGTTTGAGGCTGCCCCGCATCGGCAACGGGCGCGGGCAGAATATGGACCTCTATCTGGCTGGCGCTTGCCGGGCAGCCTAAGGGGCCTTCCACCGTGTATCGGAAAGTATAATTGCCGGGCGCCAGCTGTGCCGGGTTCAGTGTGGCCGCCGCCGGGTCAAAGGCGCTGCCGCTGGGCGCCGCGGAAATATCCGTCCATGTTCCCCCGCTGTCCTCACCGCTGAGGATGTCCTGAAGCTGAAAGAGCATTTCCGTACCGGCACAGCCTTCCGCCTCTCCGCCCTGGCCGGCATTGGCAGGCACATTTACCTCGACAGAGAAAGGAGGAGGAAGGACGGAAAAGACACAGTTGGGCGCGCTGCTGTCAACGAAGGCGTTCAGCGTCAGGGTAAAGGACTGCGTCGGGCTGAAGGAAAATTCGGTGGCGCCCGCCTCCAGCCCATCGAGGGTGAGGGGGATCAGCCCGCCGTCGACGGTAAGGGAAAAGGGGCCCATGCTGGCGGTAATGATGTCCAGCGTAAAGGCGGCCACATCGCCCAGGCAGACGTGATCGGGGCCTTCGAGGGTGACGGCCAGTTCCGGGCAGGGGGCCGTACTGCAACTTACCATCGACGTACTGTTGCCGCAGGGGCCGATGCCCAGGGCGGTGATTTCGAAGTCGACCGTCGTTTCCGGATCCAGCCCCTCCAGCCGGTAAGTAGTGTCATTGACAAATACGCCGTCCGGGGCATTGAGCACGTTGACCTCATAACCGCCGGCTTCGGGGCTGGCCGGCCAACTGAGCTCTATAGAACCGGTGGTGCTGCTGCAACTGGCCACCGGAGCGGGCGGCGGTGCGGACAGGGTTATGATGACGGAATCCTGGTATTCACAGACGGGGTTAAAGGCGATATCATCGAGGGCGAAGTCGTTGCCGGCAGGGTTATCATTGACGTTGACGATGCAGATGCGCGCCGAGGCAGCGCTGCCGGAGGCCCAGTACTGAGCGAACTGCCGCCAGCTGCATGTGGCGGGCGGCGCGTCGTACTGGGTTCCGAGGGGAAAGCCGTTGATGTAGAACTGCAGGTCGGCCGGATTCTGGGAGACCACCGAGGTCACCCAGGCGCTGAAAGCATAGTCGGTATTAGGCTGAACGGTAACCGTCTGGCACCACACGCTGTCCGGCATGCCGGAGCCGTTGACCACCATCATGTTGCCGTTGCCGCCGGTATGGTCGCTGCAGTTGACAAACTGGTTGTGCGTATTGCGGGGGTTGGTGGCGATGGCGTACTGGCCCTCCTGGGTAAGCAGGCCGACCGAGCCGCCGGTGCCGTAGATGTAGTCGCTGTCGAAGCCAGTATCTCCGGCGCTGAAGTTGCCATTAAAGATCAGGTTCTGGGGCGCTACGGAACGCACGGTAAGAGTATAGGTGGCAGTAGCGTTTACCGTTGCTGTCGTTTGCAGGCTGCCGGGGTTGGCCAGTCCGGCGGCGGGCGCCCAGTTTACCGACAAGGGAGTGGCGCCGCTGAAGGTGGCGTTGAGGGAGACGGTTTCCCCGGACTGGCAGATGGTGGCATCGTTGCCGGCGTTCAGGGCCTCGTTACAGTTCTGGGCGCGAAGGCTGGCCATCGTCATAAGGGCCAGGCCTGCAAAGGCGATCAGTTCCTTCTTCATGGACAGGAAGATTTTGTGCTTTTACAAAGAAAGCTGCTTACTATTCCAAAGCTTGAGCGAGTTATAGGATGTGCGTGGGCAAGTGGAGCGCCCGGGTGTTGCCTCCCCGGAACGGCAAAGATAGGAATTCCTGGAAAAAGTTGTTAGTATGGGCGGCAAGACATGGTAAATATTACAAAAGCAGTTACCTCGATTGAGGCAACTGCTTTTTTTTATTGACGGCGGTTATTTACCGGCGATTGAAATCGCCCTTACGGATTTTCGTTCAGCGGTATCGGGAACTGCGTGAACACCTGGTCGTCCGGGCGGTCGATCGGCAGGTAGCTTGCATTGAGCAGGCCGTAGCGGCGCAGGTCGAACATGCGGTGCCCTTCCGAGAAGAGGGAGTAGGCGCGGTGGTAGAGCAGTTCATCGATGAGGGCCTGCTCGGTGACGGCGCCGGCGTAATCACCCAGGTTGTAGGCATTGCGGATGACGTTCAGGGCGGTGACGGCATCGTTCAGCTTGCCCGTCTGAATATTGGCCTCGGCGGCGATGAGGATCAGCTCCTCATTGCGGATAATACTGATGGGGGCCAGTGCGGAGGCATAAACGGCAGATTCATGTGTACCGTTAAGGCCATCCTGGCTGGTGGGGTTAGGGCGCAGGTTGAACTTGCTGATGCGCGTATCCCCTGCCCGCAGGCCGTTGATGATGAAATTATGCACGATGATCTGATCCCCGCTCTGGTTCAGCGGGCGGAACACCGGGTTGAGGACGTCGCCGGAAGCCGTGCTGAAGACCATCTGCGGGCCCGTCATCAGGTCGCCGTTCAGGTCGAAGAAGGAAGCGTCGAGATAGCCCTGGGCGCGGTCAAAGCGCTCCGACCAGATGGCGGCGCGGGCGCCGACGGCGCGGTTGAAGCGGGCAAAGCCGGCCGGGTCGTCAAAACCGGCGAAGCCGTCGGACAACTGGAAGGTGAACTCAGCGCCCTGCAGTTGCGTATAAGCCTCATCCAGCAGGCGGAAAATCTCGTCAAAGGCAGCGGATTTGCTGACGAAGGGGCCCAGTTTTTCCGGATCGGCCAGGTCAATGCGGATGCCGTTGTCATTCAGGCGCATCAGCTCGTTCATCAGCATCAGGGCCTTCATGGTATTGGCGAAGCCTTTGTAGCCATTGCTCTGGGCTTCGGTAACCGCATTGGTATTTTCAACGCCCTGCAGCAACAGTTCACAGTTGCGTACCACCACAAAAGCAGAAGTATAAGAGGCCGTCAGATAAAAGGTGTTGTTATCCAGGAAAGCGCCCTCTTTGCCAAGCAGGTCCTCGGTATTGCGCGGGTCGGCATCGAAGAGGTACATCTCGCGGGCGATAGTGCCGGTCGAGGTGATGTAAGTATCCCGGTTGTCGCGCATGCGGGATAAGGCGCCGTAAACCAGCAGGTCGAGCTCGCCGGTGGTGGCGTCGTTGAGGACACTGTTGATACTGGGGCCGTTCGGATCCACCTGGTCTTCGATCGTACAGGATGAAACGGCGATCATCAGGCCCAACAAAAGAAATAAGGTTATATTTTTCATAGGAATTGATCCTTTTAAGTTCATATAATGGTTTTTGCTTAGAACTGCATGCCAATGTGGAAATAGAACTGGCGTGAGCTCGGGAAGGGCGTTACCTCGATGCCGGTCGACAGGCCGGTACCGCCTTTGGTGGACGTTTCCGGGTCGTAGCTGCTGTAGTCGGTCAGCGTCAGGATGTTCCTGCCGGAAACCCCGATGCGCAGGCGCTGCAGCGTATTGCTGAACTTCGGCACGGTGTAGTACAACCCAACTTCCCGGATGCGGAAGTAGGAAGCATCTTCGATGAAGCCTTCCAGGTTTTCGAATTCCCTGGGGGTATTGCCGCCGATGTCCGTCAGCAGGCGGGAGAGGTTCAGCACATCGCCGCCCTGTTTCCAGTGGGTCAGGAAGTTGAAGTCGATATTCTTGCCGATCTTGATCTCGTTGTACCAGCCCAGTTGGAAGTCAGGCTCCACATCGCCGATAGTTTCCGGCCCTTCCGGCCCATTGCCCTTCAATTGAGTGATGGGCTGGCCCTGTTCTACGTAGAAAGTACCCAGGCCGAGGCCGAAGGCAACACCGGCAGGAACGAAGGGGGGAACCCCCAGGCGGGTTACCTCCGAGCGGTTGAACCAGAAGTTAACCGTAGAGTTCCACTTGAAATTCTGAGCGGAGACCGGATTGATACCCAGAGAGACCTCCAGGCCGCGGTTCTGCAGGTCGAAGTCGTTTCGGATCTGGTTGTTGAAGCCGGTGGACAACGGCAGGTCGAACAGGTAGAGCAGGTTCTCCACATTGCGGATGTAATAGGTGATGCCGAGGTTCAGCTTGTTGTTCAGGAAGCCGAGGTCGGTACCGAATTCGATCTCTTTGGAAATCTCCGGCTCCAGGTCGGTCCGGCCGAGGTCATCGCCGGCCTCGACCCCTACCTGGCCGCCGATGTTGGTGCTCAGCAGGGAGGAGAACAGGGATCCGAAGGTAGCGCTGCTGCCGGTCTGGCCGTAGGCCACGCGCAGTTTGAACTGGTTGACGGCCGAGGCATTCCAGAAGTCAAAGTTAGCGACATTCAGGGCCAGCGACGCCCGGGGGAAAGCGAAGAACTTGTTGGGGTCGCCATTGAGGCTCGACTTGTCGAAGCGCACGCCGACGGTGGCGATGACCTTGTCATCCCAGTTGGCCTGCTCCTGAACCACCATTCCGAATTCTTCTTCCGATTCGATGATTTCGTCGATCTCCTGCGCGCCGCCTTGTTCCATGTTGATCTGGCCGGGAACCAGCTGGGTGGCCTTGTTCAGGATGAAGTTCCGGTCGAAGTTAAGATAAGTGACCCCCACCTGCGTATTGAGGTTGAGGTTGCCGGAGGAGAAGTAATCGAGAATACCGAAGGCCTGATAGTTGTAGTTCAGCAGTTTGTTGCGGCCTTCGCCGATGAAGCCATTGGTGGTGCCCACCTGCGCCTGGTGGGTTTCCGGAACGTAGACGGAGGTTTCGTTCTGCAGGAAGTCCAGGCCGGCATTGCCGACGAGCTTGAACACCAGGTTATCCGACTGAAAAGCAGTGTATTCCAGGTTGGCCCCGGAGATGAAGCGGTTGTTGCGCTCTTCGTTCTTGGCCTTGTCCCTTACGAAGACGGGGTTGCCGGCATAGTTCGGGTTGAAAGGATAAACGCCCTGCTCGTTGGGAAAGAGGTCTACCCAGTCGCGCGTAAAGGCCAGGGTGTAGCCGTAGCTCAGGCCGCCTTCGTTTTCGTTGCCGGTGAAGCTGCGGCTGGCGAAAGAGTTGATGTAGTTGGTATTGACGCCCAGCTTGATCTTGTCCGATACTTTTTGTTCTACGTTGAGGCGGATGGAGAAGCGGTCGAAGCCGGTGTTCTCAATGATGCCTTCTTCATCGCGGTAGCTGGTGTTGAAGTAGAAGGTGGTCTTGTCGTTGCCCCCGGAAACGGAGAGGCGGGAGTCGCTGATGAAGCCGGTATTGCCGTAAATTTCCTTCTCATAGTCATAAATCTTGCCTGCGGCCTGGGCGGCTTCGAACTTGGCGCGTTCGTCGGCGCCAAAAGTTTCCTCGACCTCAGCGGCCGTGTACTGGCGGCGGCCCACGTAGTTCTGGATGGTGTTCAGGCCGAGGTCCTGTTCGAAGTTGACCCTGGTCTTGCCGGCGGCGCCCTGCTTCGTAGTGATGATCACCACGCCGGCATTGGCGCGGGTACCGTATATCGCTGCGGCCGAAGCGCCCTTCAGCACCTCGATGCTCTCGATATCTTCCGGGTTGAGGTCGGCCAGGCGGTTGGAAGCGCCCTCTTCGTTACCGGCATTAGCGCCGGAAGCGAAACGTTGGCCGTTGGGAATCTCAGCATTACTGATATACACCCCATCGATAATGAACAGCGGCTGGTTGTTGCCATTAAGGGAAGAAACACCCCGCAGGCGCATGGCGATACCGCCTCCCGGAGCGCCGTTGCTCTGCACGATGTTCACGCCGGTCAGCTTGCCGTAAAGGGCGCCATCGATGGTCTGCTGCGTGGTCACTTCGGTCAGCTCCTTGCCGGATACCGTAGAAACGGCATTGGCCAGGTTCGAGCGCTTGATGCCGGTGGCAAGGCCGGTAACGACGATCTCTTCCAGGTTGGCGACGTCTTCCTCCAGGGTGATATCCACATTATTTTTGGTAGGCGACACCCCAACTTCCAGCGATTTGAAGCCGGTGTAGGAAAGCAACAACGTTGCCGGATCTTCTTTTACATTGATGGTGAATTCTCCGTTGAAGTCAGTCACCGTGCCACTGGTGGTGCCCTTCACGATAATGGATACCCCGATCAGGGGGTCTCCGCCTTCGCTCTTCACCGACCCGTTGACGGTGTACTGGGCAATCGCCGTAGCGGAAACGAACAGCATCGCTAACAGCAGGCATGCTTTGGTAAAATGCTTCATACTCTAGTGAGTTTTGGTTAAACAATAATTAATAGCTAACCTTTCATGCTTGGTTCTATACGTAAGTTTATTGGAAGTAACGTTCAATAGGCCGATTACGCGGCTTTTCGGGGAAAAAAGGCGGTATGCCCCTGCCTGAAAAACAAGGATCGCCAATGGAGTTTGTTTGTGGAAGTAGTGACAATAAAAACACGATATTTGCCAGGGGCAAAGATAGTAATTTTCCGGATTATCGAATTTAGGGTTCTTTTTTTTCGCCCAATAACAGACAACATCCGCCCCTACCCCAGCCCCGCCTTTGGCTCCGGTATCCAATGCCCGTACCCGCCTGCCCGCTCGTCGTTGAAG
>CAZAXA010000307.1:0-7644 GCA_964488965.1 uncultured Phaeodactylibacter sp.
TCTATATTCCCGCTTCTCGGGCATAAACTCAGGAAGTTGGTAGAAACACTATAGATATGCTTTGCCCAAAAATCAGCAGGCTATTACCGGGATCAGGTAGTGAAAATTCCTTTGGGTAGCGGGTAAATGCGGAAGAGCGCAAAGTGAACGCCCTACTCCTCGACCACCATTACCGAGTTGATGTGCCCGTTGTTGACGGCCACCTCCGGGTTGCCGGGGTCGGGCGTCCACACCCCGTCAATGATGAGCTTGTACTCGTATCTGCCCGGCGGCAGGCCGATGCGGCAGGCCCACTCCCCATTGTGGCGGGTGAACGGCAGGGAGATGGGGTTCCAGCCGTTGAAGTCTCCGGCCAGGGTTACCAGGCGGGCGTGGGGATAGGCGCCCAGCCGGAAGGTGGCATTGCCCTCCATACGCTCCGGGCCCAGGCATCGCAGAATGCTTTTGGCGGTTGAATTGTCCGGATTCAGCTCCAGGGCTCTGGCATAATATTCTCGTGCCGTATCGAACTCGCCGCTACGCAAATGCGCCTCCGCATAACTGTCGTAGGTATTGGCAGAGCGGGGGAATGCCTCCATATTGGCATAGAATACCTTTTTGGCGTCCGCATAGCGGTGAAACTCCATCAACCGGTAGCCCACCTGGTTCATTTCCCATTCTTTGATCCGGTTGGTATCGATCTGCCGCCGATTCTCACCAAGAAAAGGGGGGATGGCGCCGCTATATCCTTTTTCCAGGATCGCTCTGAGCAGCACCTGCCCCGGCGTATCCTCCCGTTCGTAGCCCAACCATTTCCAGGCGGGGCATTCTTCTCCGAAGAAGTGTTGGGCAACTACCGGGACGATTCGCAGGCCCAAATTGGAGTTGGTGAAATAAACGAGGGCTTTGCCGCTGTCCGGATAGGCCATGACAAAGCAGCGGAAGGCCCCATTGTCCCCCCAGTGCCAGAAAGCCTTCCCCATCGGGCTTTCCTGCAGGCCCCAGCCCAGGCCCCAGGAGACCGGCGAATTTCCCTGTGGGCCGGAAAAGGAATGCCCCGCTCCGGTTTCGGCGCTGAGCATCATTTTGACGGTAGCCGCCTTTAACCCTTTGGGCTGAAGCATGGCCAGCAGGAATTTCGCATAGTCTGCCGCTGTGGTTTGCAGGGAATGAGCGGCGTTGCCTTCCTCCGGCCTGTACTTGTTGAGGGGGAAACCTAGATCGTCGTGGGGCGCGGCGTAGCGGGCTTCGAACTCCTCCTTCCATACATAACTGGTATTTTTCATTCCCAAAGGCCCGAAAACTCTTTCCGCCATGAAATCATTCAAGGGTACCTGGGTTATGCGCTCCACTACCCGCATCAGATAAACAAAACCCTCGCCGGAGTACTGGAATCGTTCGCCGGGGGTAAAGAGTATGTTCAGCTTATCGTTCCGCCAGTTCGGAAAGCCGCCGGAATGGCTCAGCACCATGCGGGCGGTGATCTGTTTGTAGCGTTCGTCGTGGGCGGCGTCCGGATATTCGAGGTAGTGGTACAGCGGCTTGTCCAAATCTATCTTGCTTTCTTCCGCCAGTTGCATTACTGCGTAAGCAAACAGGGGTTTACTCAGGGAAGCGGCGGCAAAGATGGTTTCTTCTACTACCGGCTCTCCCGTATCCCTGCTTTTCACGCCAAAAGCGCCGGTGTAAGCGATCCGCCCATCCTCCACCACGGCGGCCGACAGGCCCGGGATTTCTTCTTTTTCGATCAGTGTGCTGAAGAAATCATCGTAAGAAGGATTTTGAGCGTAATTCAGAAAGGGGAAAAGGGCCAACAAGAAAGTATAAAGCCGGTTTTTCATTTTCAGCTATTTTAGCATAAAGACAAGGCGGCGCTTGAACAGATGCATTCAGCAATTACATACCCTTCTCAAAAAGGAGGTTCCGCACCCGTCCATTGGATACCTTAAATCCGGAAATATTGTTATTGCCATCCCTAATGAAGTTGGCTTGCCCGAAGAACCAGGCGCTGCCGGTGAACTCATCAGCCTTGATGGGCTCCAGCTCTATGTCGGGATGCCTTTGATGGCGGGCCAGCAATTTGCCTTCCTCCACCACCAGGGTGTAAGCCGTCTGGAGTTCCGGGCTGTAAAAGGAGCCGGTATAGTCATCGAGGCGGACGGTTTTGGGGTCAAAACCGGGAAGGCGGGGCAAAGTCAGTTCCTGCCCGCCTTGTTTGAGAATAGCCTGATGTACCTCGCCCTTGTCATTTTTCTGAAAAATGAGAGTAGCCTGGGCCTCCCGGGCGTAGAATTCAGATTCTGAAACAGCGGCCAGTGTAATCTGAGGCTGCCCGGTAGCCTGCGCCCGGAGTTGCCCTCCTTCATGCGTAATGGACACGATAAAACCCGGTCCAATTTGGTACTGGCCCGTATAGGATTCCAGAATGGCTTCACTGACAGCTACCGAAGAGATGCTTTCGGGCATGTCTTCCCGGCTTGAAGGCTTATCTTCTTTGAGATGCCCTTCCAGGTAGATGTCGGCAAGCTGCATGGCCATGCCGCCGGGGTTGAAGGAAGCCAGGTTGCTGAAAACGACGACAGAGAACCGCTGATCCGGGAACCGCCCCAGGTAAGTCCGGTAGCCGGCATCGCCCCCGCCGTGGCTTACCAGCCGCAGGCCTTTGTATTCGCCGATCCCCTGCCCGAACGCATAACCGATCTTTTCTCCATTGTTGAGGACGCCCTGTTCGTGCATCTGGGCCATAACCGCCGGGTTGCCTACGGCCATCGTTTCAAAGTTCAACGCCCACTTGCTCAGGTCTTCTACCGTAGTGAACAGGCTGGTGGCGCCCACATTGGCGTAGCTGAGCACACTCTTTCTGAAGCCCTCCGGTGAGGAATAGTAGGAATAGGCCCGGTTTTTAACAAGCTTTTCATGATCGTCGTAAAATAACGTATTGTTCATGCCCAGGGGCCGGAAAATATGCTCCTGCGTCCATTCCGGGAACGATTGGCCCGTCACTCGGGCGACAATCTCCGCCATGAGGGTATAGCCGGTATTGCAGTACAAAAACTCCTCGCCCGGCTTGAAATTGAGGGCCTGTTGCCGGCTCATCAATTTCAGGATCTGCTCTTTGGTGATAACGTCATCCAGCCGCCAGCCGGCCAGGGCGAGCAGGTTCCACTGGTCGCGCAGGCCGCTGGTATGGTGAACCAGATGGCGGACGGTGATCTTTTCCCCGAAATCGGGAATCTCAGGAAGGTATTTCCGAATGTCGTCATCCAGCGAGAGCTTACCCTGATCGGCCAGTATCGCAATGGCGAATGCCGTAACCTGTTTGGAGACCGAGGCGATGTGAAATACGGTGGACGGGCCATTGGGAATGTCGTACTCCAGGTTAGCGCTTCCATAGCCTCTGCTGAAGAGGATGCTTCCGTTCTGCACAACGGCAACCGAAGCGCCCGGTGAACCCGGCCGGTCCCAGGGGGCAAAAAGCTGATCGGCTTTGCCTTCGGGCGTGCCGGCCAGCTTTTCCAGTTTTCTTATTGCCAGACTATAACTTCCAGGCCCATTGTGCTCATTTAGCGGTTTGACTTCCAGGCGGTAGCGGCCGGCCTCCTGCACCCGCAGGAGAATGGGCTCCGGGCCGTTCTGGCCGTTGGGGCTGTCGAAATCGGCGATCTTTTCGCCCTGCGGGCCGTAGGCCGTGATGATGATGTCGATCCCTTGCTGGATCAACTCTGCGTAAAAAAACCTGTTCTTTCCGAGCTGTACTTCGTAGTTGTGGCTCTCTCCAGCGTTGAGGCGGCGTTCCACCTCTTTCCCCACTTCGAGAGTGGCCGTTGGAGATTGGCCTGTCGCAGGCATGGAAAAGATGGCAAGTGAACATAGGAGAAATGGAACAGTCAGGTGATGTGGTTTCATTTTTTGGATATTTTAAGGCTGAAATTTACGAAAAATACAGGCAGGAAGCCATCAGGAAAATAAAGAAGAAGCTGATCTTTCGGCCCATAGCGGGGCCAAGGTAAGAGTTGTTTGAGGAAAGTAAAAACCTTTGAGGTTTCCAAAACCTCAAAGGTTTTAACAAAAGATTGCCCTACTTCGTCAGCACACACCTTTTCGTCACTGTAAACCCATTCGCGTTCAACTGATACAGGTAAACCCCTGCCGGCAATCTCCCGGCATTCCATTCAAGGGCATACTCTCCCGCGGGCTGGAAGCCGTCCACCAGCCGCGCCACTTCGCGGCCTGCGAGGTTGAACACCCGGAGGCTGACGTGGCCTGATTGTTGCAATTCATAGGAAATGGCCGTCTGCCCGCTGAAGGGGTTGGGCTGGTTCTGGTGTAAAACATAAGGCGCTTTCCCGAGCTCAACCGCTGTATTCACTATGGGAGGGCAATATTGCAGCACCGTTTCGGACACCTTGGGGCCCGGGCCGCCGGTGAAAAAAGGAAACAACGCCCCTCCAATTCCATAGATACAGTTATCTGCTACTGCGGAAGTGAAAGCGGCCTTGAGTTCCGGCATATCATCCGTTTCCGTCCAGCTATCCGTTTCCGGGCCGTATTGAATGATATCCAGAAGCGGAGTAATGTCATCCAGGGCGCCTCCGTAGGCATACAAGAGATCATTGACGACAGCCGAACCAAATATAGACCTGGTTTGAGGCATCTCCATTTTCTCAATCCAGGTATCGGTAGCCGGGTCATATACTTCCAGTACATCCTTGTATCCGGATGCATCTATACCTCCCATCGCATATATCTTCCCATTCATTGCTTCTGTACAGAAGCCTGAACGGGCAGTCGGCATGGGCGCTTTCGTTTGCCAGGTATCCGTGTCGGGATCGTACACCTCTACTTTGTCGGTCCGGCTGGGCCAGGCAGTAGTGCCGCCGATGGCATACAGCCTGCCGTCCACAACAGCTACGGACAGATACCCTCTGGCCGTCGGCATCGAGGTTTTTTGTTCCCAGCTATCCGTTGCCGGGTCGTAAACGTAAAGCGTTTTTTTCGGTATCCCCCCAGTGGTGTAGGCGGTTTGCCCGCCGGCCACGTAAATTTTCCCTCCGATCACCCCCGCCGCCGCGCCGTGGATCGGTTCCGGAAGGCTCTGCCGGCTTTGCCAGGCATCTGTTTCCGGATCATACATTTCCACTACATCACTGATCTCTGTTTTGGAATAAGCCCCGCCGATAACATATATTTTTCCATCAACCACTCCACTGGCACTGTAGGCCCGGGGCGTAGTGATCGGCGTATTGTAGGCCCAGCCTTCGCCCGAGGGCTGGAATTCATGCATGATCACGGATGCCGTAGTGGCCGGGCCGGGCAGGGAGGGGATGAAAAACGGCTCCAATGCCCCTGTGATGGCGTAAAGGCGGTTGCCGACAACGGCATTGGCGCACATCGCCTTTTTTTCGGGAATGGTTCCTATATTTTCCCAAAGGCCCGTGCCGGGATCAAACTCGAAGAAATTCAGGGAGGCTGTAGGAGAAGTATTATTGATGCCGCCATACACGTATATCTTGCCCCCGTAAGTGGCCGAACCGAAATACCCGACGGCCGGCGGTGGGTTGTCGTCCAATCTCCAGTTGTCCGTCGCAGGATCATAGGATTCCACTGACGAGGACCCATCCCCAATGCCATCGACGATATGGATTTTCGCCCCAACTACCTGGGCCAGAATGTTGGCCCGGGCATAGAGCATGCTGTCCATGGCAAGCCAGCTATCGGACAGGGGATCATATCTTTCCACTGTTTTTACCGAGATGTGGTCGCCTATTCTTCCTCCTATTGCATAAATATAGCCGCCGAAGGCGCAGGCCGTCAGGTGAGAACGGCCGTTGGGCATGCTCGCCTTTTCCGACCAGGTATTCAGCGCCGGGTCGTACTCATAAACCGCAGCGTAATCCTCCGTGGAGTAATAATTGGCCTTGCCTCCCATCACGTAAATCTTCCCGTTGGCCGCTGCCGAAGCCGGCGCAAAGAGCGGAACCGGCAGGCTGGCCCGGGTAACATCCCAGGCATCCGTTTGCGGGTCGTACATTTCTACAGCGGCGCTTCCTGCTGCGCGGGAAATGCCGCCGCCGATGACGTAAATTTTGCCATCCAGCACACTGCATGCCACATAAGCTCTGGCCGTGGGGATGGGGGCTTTATAAACCCATTCTTCCTGAGCTTCTGCCGGAGCCCGGAACAGCAGCGTGGCCATGACGGCCAGCAATGCAATTGTCATTGTCTGTTTCATATTGGCATTTTTTAGTGTTGTCAATGTAGCCTGGCTTTTGCTCAAAGGGGAAGGACTATTGTTCCAAGGTTTGGACTATTGTTGCATGGTTTATGGCTATATTGTCATATTGTGCCATATTGCCTCCAGGCAGGCTGATTCTCATAGAAACCATTCCTTAAGCCAACAATATGGCCATATTAACCTATCCCCCCGCTTATCCCCTCCCTGGCTTCCGATGGCGATACCCCGAATTCACGGGTAAAAACGCGGGAGAAATAATAAGGGTCTTTAAAGCCTGCCGCATAGGCTGCTTCATTGACGGCCAAACGGGTGGTTTGCAGCAATTGGCGGGCCTTTTCCAGGCGGAAGGCGCGGATGAAATGGGAAGCGGGCCGGCCGGTCAGGGCGGCCAGCTTGCGGTGCAGCTGGGTGCGGCTGACGCTCATCACAGCGCACAGGGCCTTAATGCCGAATGCTTCGTCCTGGTAGTGCTTTTCCAGGCATTGGCGCACTTCGTACAGGAAGCGTTCATCCAATCCGATGGGCTTGCTTTCCGGCAGGGGCGCGGACAGGCTGCTGCCGTATTTTCGCTTCAGGGTATCCCGGAGCTGTATCAGCTTCCTGAGCTCCACCTCAAGTTCCCGCCGGTGGAAAGGCTTGGCCAGGTAGGCATCGGCGCCGTATTCCAGCCCGCTGACCCGGGAATCCACGTCCGTTTTGGCAGTCAGCAGGATGAGGGGGATGTGGTTGGTGCGGAAATCCCCTTTTAAGGCCCGGCAAACCTCCAGCCCGTCCTTTTTCGGCATCATGATGTCGCTGATAATGATGTCGGGCACCCGTGCAATGGCCAGGTTCGTGCCTTCTTCCCCATCGGAAGCGGTGATCAGATCGTAGGATTCTTCCAGAAAAAGCTGCAGGTAACGGATCACATCCGGATTGTCTTCGATGATCAGCAGGCGGGGGCGGGAGGCGGGGGCGGTTTTTTCCGAAGTGGTTTTCGATGTCGGTTTCGGCCCGATGTCCGGGGCTGGGGAGCTCAGGGAATGCGTGCGCCGGGGGGCATTGTTGCGCACGGGCAGGAAAACGGAGAAGGTGCTTCCTTCCCCCGGCCGGCTGTCCACTTCGATATGCCCATCCAGCAAGCGGGCGTATTCCCGGGCCATCGCCAGCCCGATGCCGGCCCCTTCGGTGGGCCATTCGCCCACGCGGTAATAGCGGTCAAAGATGCGCTCCAGGTGCTCGGGGGGAATGCCTATGCCCGTGTCGGTTACAGTCAGCAACAGGCAGTTGGCAGTTGGCAGTGTCGAAGGCCCTACTGCCAACTGTCTACTGCTTACTTTCTGCTGTGGTGCCAGGCTTTGCCGCATCCGCCCGGCAATATCCGGCGTTGGCGGATATTCCAGCGTCAGGGCTGTTTGTTGGATCATCTGTTCCCATTGATTGCTCATAAC
>CAZAXA010000308.1:0-4400 GCA_964488965.1 uncultured Phaeodactylibacter sp.
GAAGTTTTCCGGCTTCATCAGGAACTGAGGCAGGCCCAGTTTTTTGGACTGGATGAAAAAGACCGTTTGCTTGAAAACCCGGGAGCTGTTGTTGGTGCGGATGGTATAGCGATAATCGAAGACCCTGACATCCAGCTCCAGCATTCCGTCCCGGCGATATAGCATATTGGTGATCTTCCGGCGGCGCCCCCGGTTGAAGAGCTTAAATTCTTTGAGCATGGTGTGCAGTCCCCATTCGTCCTCCTCCTTGTACTCCATTCCGAGTTCGTAGGCGACATTTTTCAATTGCTGGGCTCTGCTGTATGCCATGAGTAAATGAGGTGAAAGTGGCTAATTATCAAGGTTTTAGATAAGGCTATCGGCTTCATTGTCCGTACAAAGTCACTTATTCCGCAATCGCCGGGAATGCCTCTGAAAGCTTTTTTATGGCAGGAAAGATAACAAATTGGTGGAAATACCGGAAAAAAAAACACCCATGGAAGGACGGCAACGGTTGGGCTCTTTACGGCATAGCGTAAGCACAGATGGCATCCGGGCCAACCTCATGCGGCATGCTTCTGGATGA
Organism: uncultured Phaeodactylibacter sp.; assembly: GCA_964488965.1. Taxonomy (GTDB): domain Bacteria; phylum Bacteroidota; class Bacteroidia; order Chitinophagales; family Saprospiraceae; genus JACJXW01. Next base: position 566 of record CAZAXA010000308.1, read on the forward strand.
AGAAGCTGGCATCTTCAACTGTTTCAATGGCTTCCGCTTCCTCCGGCGTGAGATAGACATTGAAACGGCTTTCCAGCTCAGCGATCAGCAGCAAAAGGTCAATAGCATCAAGGTGGAGGTCGTCCCGCAGATGAGTATAGGGATGGATATGCTTAACGGGCACGTTGAGCCTCCAGCTGATGAGGTCGATGATGCGTTGTTGCATGTCTGTAAGTGTTGAGTGTGAGACTGCTTGATTTACCATAGCGAAAATTTGCTTTCATTGATCCGATGTTAAGAACGTACACCTACCCCTATTGGTTGCCTGGCCTTTTTGTATTTCGACAAAAAATGGCCATTGAGCTAAATTAGGAAACCGGAAGGGGGAAGCCGGAATACCTGGCGAAGAACGCCTGTTCCCACTTCCGGCTTCCGGCTTCAACATCGCGGAGCTTATTTTTTAGTGCTCTTTACTGATCAATTTCCTGTTTTGCCCGATGGCCGCACCTTTCACAGCTCGTAATTCGGGCCCAGTTGCTCCCCCTTCTCCGAGTAGAAATCATTGATGATCTGCACTACCTCTTCCGGGCTGTCGGTAATGGGCATGAGGTCCATGTCTTCGGGGTTGATATTGTGATAGCGTTCGAGCATCACCTCCTGTATCCAGTTCTTGAGGCCCGACCAGAAGTCTTTTCCCACCAGGATGATCGGCATCCTGCTGATCTTACGGGTCTGTACCAGGGTGAGCACTTCAAAGAGCTCGTCCATAGTGCCGAAGCCCCCCGGAAGGGCTACCAGGGCCTGGGCATACTTGACGAACATCACTTTACGCACGAAGAAATACCGGAAGTCCAGGTTGCTGTCCGGGTCAATATACTGGTTGTGGCCCTGCTCGAAGGGCAGGTCGATATTGAGGCCTACGGAACGGCCGCCGTAGAGGTGGGCGCCCTTGTTGCCGGCTTCCATGATGCCGGGCCCGCCGCCGGTGATGATGCCGTAACCGGCTTCGGTGAGCAGGCGGGCTATGTCGACCGCCTTTTTATAGAAAGGGTCGTCCGGCCGGGTGCGCGCCGACCCGAAAATGGATACACAGGGGCCTATCTCATTGAGCGTCTCAAAGCCGTCTACAAATTCGGAGATCACTTTGAACATGGTCCAGGAGTTCTCGCCTTTTAATTGGCGGCCCCAGGGTTTCATCTGCTGTTTCCTGACATGGTTTCCAGTCATTGTCCAGTTGCTTTTATTAAAGGTATTGGGTGGATCATCCGGCAGCTTTTCCTGGCGCGGCGCCTGAAGCTGCTGCCGTTCTTCTAAGAGCGAAAAAAAGCCTGCCCCTTCATTTTGGGCAGGCTTACCTATTTAAGTTTTTTCATGCTAAATTACAAGCTTTGTACTAAACTTGTATCAGGCTTTGTAATTGATGTATTCTTCCTCGATAAACTGATAGAGCGCATCCTTATCGCTGAAGCGCTCAAAGACTTCCCTCAGGGGGGCCGAAGGCACAACAGCGGAAGGAAGCACATAACGCTGCACCTCTTCTTCGCCGATCACATCGGCGCTCAGGATGATGAGCCGCTCCACCACATTGCGCAGCTCCCGGATATTGCCCGTCCAGTTGACGGCCTTCAGCTGTTCCAGGGCCGCATCGGTGATGGCCTTTGGGCTGATGCCGTACTCACTACAAATCTGCGCAATAAAATGTTTAGTCAGCAGAGGAATATCTGATCTTCTGTCGTTCAACGATGGAACCGGGATGATGATGACGGCCAGGCGGTGGTAGAGGTCCTCCCGGAAACGGCCGGCGGCGATCTCCTTGCGCAGGTCCTTGTTGGTAGCCGCTACCACGCGGACATCTACGGGGATTTCCTTGTCGCCGCCTACCCGGGTGATCCTGTTTTCCTGCAGGGCGCGCAGCACCTTGGCCTGGGCCGGGAGGCTCATATCGCCAACTTCATCCAGGAAGAGGGCGCCGCCGTTGGCCTGCTCAAACTTTCCGATGCGCTGCCTGATGGCCGAAGTAAAGGCGCCTTTCTCGTGGCCAAACAGTTCGCTCTCGATGAGTTCCGAAGGGATGGCGGCACAGTTCACCTCTACGATCGGCTGGTTTGCCCGCGCGCTCTTTTCGTGCAGCCAGCGGGCCACCAGTTCCTTGCCGCTGCCGTTGGGGCCCAGCACCAGCACCCGGGCATCCGTCGGCCCGACGCGCTCGATCGTCTCCTTCACCTGAAGGATGCGCTCGGACTCGCCGATGATCTCCTGCACCTTACTCCTGGATACTTTTTTCTGCAGGATTTTGGTTTCCGTCAGCAGGTTCGATTTGTCCATGGCGTTGCGAAGTGTGATGAGCAGGCGGTTCAGGTCAGGGGGCTTGGATATAAAATCAAAAGCGCCTTTTTTCACGGCTTCCACGGCCGTATCGATCGTGGCGTGGCCGGAGATCATCACCACCGGCGTATCGGGCGCCAGAATCTGGATGCGCTCCAGGGCCTCCATGCCATCCATTTTGGGCATCTTGATATCCAGGATAATGACGTCGTACTTTTCCTGTTTCACTTTCACCAGGCATTCCATGCCGTCGGTGGCTTCGTCGACCTTATATTGTTCGAATTCCAGTATCTCGCGAAGGGTGCGGCGGATGCTTTTTTCATCATCCACGATCAGGACTGTAGCCATAATAAGGTCTGGATTTGATGTAGAATACCCCATCTTTTACGGAGGCGGGGAAGGGAAGGTTTCAGAAATACGGTTTTTTTTTATATAAAAATAAATCAAAAGGAGGTCACAACACCAGTATCAGCACCCCGAGGGCGAAGAAGGCCAGCAGGCCCCATGTCAGCCGCCGGTCCATCTTTTTGATGGCCGGAATGTCCGCCTTTTTTTTCATCTGCCCCACCCGGTTGCCCACCAGGATGGCCCGCAGCATAATACAGACGATGAGGGCGTAGCCCAGCAGGTAGATTTTATCCATGAGCACCATATACCCCACATCCGGCAGGGCAGAGCTGTAGGACTGTTGAAGGAAGACCGAGGTGAGCAGCCCGCCAATGGGCAGGGAGATGCGGGCGTCCAGCATAGCAGGGTGGATAAACAGTGCGCCCAGGCTGGCGCTGATGATGATCAGCAGGGGAAGCATCAGCTTGAGCAGGAAATAATTGATGGGGCGGGAGATGGAAAGCTGAAAGGTAAAATTGCTGAAGGCCTCCGCGGCTTTCCCGCTCTCGCCGAAATTGCTGTAGTAGCGGTTCGTGCGGGCTGTCATGGCCGAGCCGTCGATCTTCCAGCCGGGTATCTGGAAGCCTTCCCGGATGAAAGCGGCGGAACTGTCGGGCACATATATCAGAGAATCCCGAGGATAATCCACATTCTCGATGTGAATGTCAAGCCTGTGGCGGTCCAGCGGAAAATCGTACAATGCAAAGGGGTGGTAGAAACGCCCTTCGATCCGCATGCCGTTGTACCAGTACCCATCGGGCAGCAACTGCGCCTCCTCGCTGAAGTCCACCCGGCTGAACCCCCACTTATCCAGTGAATTGACGAACTCGATATTCATCGGGTTGCGCTCCCCTTTCCACTTGAACCAGAGGTAAAAATCGGCATGGTAGGAATAGTCGTTGATATTCAGGTCGTACAGGTTCATCAGGTACACGCCGGTGTACACCTTCGAAGGAGTGGCATGGAGCGCCGGCGGCAGCAAGGCGGCCAGCAGCAGAAGCGTATGTCGCAGTAGGGCCATCGTTTTGATTTGTCTGCGAAAATTAACACTACTTTGCCAATTCGGCGCAAAATATTTCCACATCCCGCCGGCCGCCGTCTTTATAAGCCAGGGCACGGTGGAAAGCCGCACCCTGGCTGCGCC
>CAZAXA010000308.1:4500-7623 GCA_964488965.1 uncultured Phaeodactylibacter sp.
CGGCCGCCGTCTTTATAAGCCAGGGCACGGTGGAAAGCCGCACCCTGGCTGCGCCCGCCGGCCACCATCCACCCTCTACCCTTCCAGTTCCTTCACCGCCATCCAGGCCATCAGGCCGATGCTGAGCGGCAGGCAGTCTTCATCCACATCAAAGGTGTCGGTATGGATGGGCGAGGTGATGCCGCGGGCGGGGTTGCCGGTGCCCAGGCGGTAGAAGCAGGCGGGCATTTCCCGGGAGTAGTAGGCAAAGTCTTCGGCGGTCATGCGGATGGGCAGTTCCACCACATTTTCCTTACCCAGGTACTCCCCGGCGTAGCCGAAGGCCTTTCTGGTCAGTTCTTCATTGTTGAACAATACCGGATAGCCGACGAGGATATCGAGTTCGCAGGCGCCGCCCATGCTTTTGGCTATGCCTTCCGCCATGCGCTTTATACGCCGGTGGGCCTCGAAGCGCCAGCGCTCGTCCATGGTGCGGAAGGTGCCTTTCAGCCTGACCTCATTGGGGATGATGTTGGTAGCGCCGCCGGCAGAGGCGATGTAACCGAAGGTCAGCACCGAGGGCGTCGCCGGGTCGGCATTGCGGCTGACGACCTGCTGCAGGGCGGTGAGGATGTGAGCTGTGATCAGGACGGGGTCGGCGCAATCCTGCGGCAGGGCGCCATGCCCGCCCTTGCCTTTCACCGTCATGTACAGTTCATCGGCGGAGGCCATGTAGTTGCCGGCACGCATGCCCACTTTGCCCACCTCGAGGACCGGGTGCACGTGCTGCCCCAGGATGCTGGCCGGCCGGGGGTTTTCCAGCACTCCTTCTTTGATCATGATGGAAGCGCCGCCGGGCAGCTTTTCTTCAGCGGGCTGGAAGATGAGCTTGACGGCGCCCTCAAACTCCCGGCGGATATCGTTCAGGATGCGGGCGGCGCCGAGTAGTGAAGAAGTATGGACATCGTGGCCGCAGGCATGCATGACGCCCGGCTTTCTGGACTTGTAGGGCGCCTCGTTGGCCTCCTCGATGGGCAGGGCGTCGATGTCAGCGCGCAGGGCTACCACGCGCCGGCCGGGCTTCTGCCCCTGGATGAGCCCCACTACGCCATTGCCGGCCACCCCGTGCTGGTGGGGGATGCCGTACTCATGGAGTTTCTCCGAAATGTACCGGCCCGTTTCCACTTCTTCATACGACAGCTCCGGGTTTTGATGCAAATGGCGGCGGATGTGAATGACATCCTGGCGGTAAGCTTCTGCAAGCTTTTGTATTTTATCCTTGAGCATAGAGTTGGGTTTTGCGGCCCGTCTCCTGAAGAGCCGGGTACATTTTTTAGCCGCCTGGATTTGAGGTATTCTTCGAGCCGTTCAACGAGCGGAACAGATAATAGGCGCCTATGCCCAGCAGCAAAAAGAGCAGCCCGGCCACTGCCTGTACCGGCCGCTGTATAAGCGTATTTACCACAAACGCGCTGGAGATGAGCACAAAAATACCGGGGACGACGGGATATCCCCAGGTGCGGTAGGGGCGCTCTGCCCCGGGCATTTTCCGCCTGAAGATAAAAACGCTGAACCCCGCCAGGGCCATGAAGGCAATATCCATGAACGTAACATAGGTGATGAGCTCGGAAAAGGCCCCCCAGAAGAGCAGCAACAGGATGGCCCAGCCGGCCTGCAGCAGCATGGCGTTGCTCGGCGTATGAAAGCGGGGATGTATGAAGGAAAGCTCCTGGAAAAAGATACCGTCATTGGCCATGGCGAAATAAATCCGGGGTGCGGACATGGTGTAGATGCCAATGGTCCCGAATATCGAAATGGCAATGGCGATGGCCACCAGTTTTCCTCCGAAAGAGACCACCTGCGCGACGGCCTCCCCGGCCACGCGGGTGGTGTCGGCAATAGCGTCTAAAGGGAGGAGCAGCATATAGGCCAGGTTGGCCAGCACATAAGTCACGGTGACGATCAGGGCGCCCAGCACCATTGCCCGGGGCACGGTACGCTGTGGCTCGACCGCCTCTCCGGCCAGGTAGCTGGCATGGTGCCAGCCGCCGAAGGACCATAACACCCCGATGAGGGCCAGCAAAAGGCTGCTGCCCAGGTTGGCGGGCGTCCCTTCCATGAGGTTAAAATTGATATGGGCCCTGGCCGGGTCAAAGAACAGCAGGCCGGCAATGATGATACCGGCGATGGCCAGCAGTTTGAGCCCGGTAAAGATATTGGCAATCCACTGGCTGGTATTGACGCCAACGAGGTTGATGCCCGTCAGGCCGGCAATGACTATGATGGCGGCCACGATCTTGCCCCAGTAACCCAGAGGATGAAAATAGGCCAGATACTCCGCCAGGGCAATGCCCAGGGCGGCCAGCGCTCCTGTATTGATCACCAGGAGGATCACCCAGCCGTAGAGGAAGCCGGCCAGGCCGCCATAGGCCTCTTTCAGGAAGACATATACGCCGCCGGCACGGGGAAACATGCTGCCCAGTTCCGCAAAAGTAAGCGCTCCGGTAAGTGCGATGACCCCGCCCATGCCCCAGACGATAAGCACAAAGCCGTGATGCGGCACCGCCCGGACGATCTCATAGGGCGTCACGAATATCCCGGATCCGATGCAGGAACCCACGGCGATCATGGTCAGCCCGAAAAGAGTGAGCTTGCGGTCGAGTTGTGGCATGGCCCTATTTGGTGCTGAGCTGTTGCTTCAACTGAACATGCTTCACCACATGCCCCCCTACCTTTTCTCCCTGGGCCACGCCGTTGTCGATAGCAGGGCGATAATGGATGCCTCCGTACAGGCGGCTCACCGCCGCCTCGGAAGAGGCCTGCAGGAAAGAGCCGAATTTCCGGGCCGGCAGGCCGAATTCTTCTTCAGTAGTATCGATAAAGGAAAAATTATCCCCAAAGACGGAGGTGAGCGCTACGGCCGCCGCCCTGGAGATCACACTATGGCCGCTGGTGTACTCCGGGAAGGGCGGCGTTTGCAGGGTAGGCGCCCAGTTTTCATCGATATACCGGTTGATCACCGTTTCCGGGCGGATGAGGTTGGAACGGTATTTCTCATCCCAGCAACTGATAAAGCCATCGAAAAGAGCGATAGAAGTAAGGGTATAGGCCTCCAGGGTTTTCATAAAATCCGCTCCTTCCTTG
>CAZAXA010000309.1:0-7587 GCA_964488965.1 uncultured Phaeodactylibacter sp.
GCGTCAATGTGCCCAACGCCTCGGTGATGGTCATCGAAAATACGGAGCGCTTCGGCCTGTCTCAACTGCACCAGCTGCGCGGCCGCGTGGGCAGAGGGGCCGAACAGTCGTTCTGCATCCTGATGTCGGGCTTTAAACTGAGCAAGGAGAGCAAAGAACGCATACAGACGATGGCACGTACCAACAACGGCTTCGAGATCGCCGAGGCCGACCTGCGCCTGCGCGGGCCAGGCAATATCGAGGGCACTCAGCAGAGCGGCATCCTCAACTTCCGCATCGCCGACCTGGCCCGGGACGGGCGCATCCTGCAAACCGCCCGCGAAGTGGCCGCCCGCATCCTCGACGACGACCCCCGCCTGGAAAGGCCCGAACACCACCCCATCAAATGGTATAATGACAAACACGGGAAGAAACTGAAAGGGTGGAGCAGGATCAGTTAGGAGAACGCCTCTGAAAAATAGGGTAAAAAGCTTATCTTACTTCCCGTTCATCCAGGACATCACAGCATTTGGCCCCTTCTCTCCCCACGGGCGAAGCAACCAGCCCGGGCCGGGAGGTGGACGGGAATTAAAAAACCAGCAAACCATGGAAGAAAAAGGCCCGAAAAAAGACGAAAAAAAAGTGGACATATCCGGCAGCAAGAACGTCGTTCAGGATTCCAGCATTCAGGGGAACAACGTCCATATCGGCGATATTTACTACCAGTCTCCGCCGCCGGGCAAAGGGCCGGCTGCCGGGAAAGAACAACTGGAAGACATCCGCCGGCTCATCAGCCGGGGCAGGGTGGAGCAGGCCATCGCCGCCCTGCTGGCCATCGCCGGGGGGCAGGGCAAGGATGCCGCCGACGAGGCCCGCCTGCTTTCCAGCCAGTGGCAGGACGTGAGCAAAAGCGAGCGGCTGGGCGTCATTTCCTACAGCGAGGCTACCGTCCGGAAAAACCGGATCACCCAGAGCCTGCTGCAGGCCCTCAATGGCCTCGAAGAGGAAAGCTGAGCCTCATGCAATTGCCTAAAACAGAAGCCTATCAGAAGATCGTCAGGGAGGGCTACCGGCTGCTCGGCGAACAGCGGGCCTATTCCCAGACGGATATTCAGAAAAAAATGGCCTCCCTGGGGTACGAAGCCTCCCGCCCCTCCCTCAGCAACATCATCAGCGGAAAGAGAAAGGCCGGCAGGGAGGCGCTGTATGCCGCCGGCGAGGCCATGCTCCTCATCGTACAGTCCGAACTGGGGTATTCCTTCGATTACGAGCGCCTTTGCTTTGATGAGAACTCCCGGCCGCCGGACTGGAAACCTGTCGTCGTTCCACTGCCGGAAAACGACAGGGCTGGGCAGGACGGCATCCTGTTCCACGCCGAAGGCCGGCTGTCCATACAGGATAAAGTCAATTTCCTGAAAGACGCCCGGCATGAAGTCATAGAATTCGGAATCCGCCTCAAGGCCTTTACCCACTATTTCCTGTCGAGGAACGCCCACGAATTCCGCAACCATATCGAGGAACTGCTCGCCCGGGGCGTCCACCTGAAGCTGTACCTGCTCGACCCCGGCTGCAACGCCGCCCGTTTTTATTTCGAGGACCGAAGCATCGTCCTGCCTGAAGAAGCCCGCTCGGGCGAAGTGATCAAAGAGGTCATCGAACTCCTGCGCCAGGTAAAGGAAGAACTCTCCGCCGGGCAGCATCCGGGAACGATCGAAGCCTTCCAGTACCGGCGCCTGCCTTACTGCCATTTTCTCATCGTGGACGGGGAAAGCAGGCACGGCAAAATGATGGTGTCGCCCTATCTCTACGGCATCCGCCGCGCCGACTGCCCCGTCGTTCAACTCTCCAGAAACGCCGACCGCAGCCTGTACCGCCGCTACTGGACGTCCTTCCAGCATCTCACCCGGGACGCCCGGCCCATTCCTCTCTAAATTTTACAAAATTTTACAAAATTTACGTAACCACCTGTAAATGAAACGCTTAGTGGACTAGCTTTTCTTTTTTACCCACCTTTGCAGCGCAATCATCAGCATAGCGACAGAGCCGGGAAGGGGCCGCCTCTCCCCTGCCCTTCCTATGCCCTGCCCTGAGAGCATGTTTGGAGGAATACCTCCATTCGCAAGGGGCGGCATTGCGCTTTCAATCTCATTAGTCCACCTCAAAAACCTTACATTATGGACCCGATCATCTTCTGGGAAATCCTCCAGTTCATCATCGAGGATATCATTATGCCCTGATGATTTTTGATTTTTGATTTTCCCCGGCAGCCGTCCCGTCTGCGGTTCGTAAATCATAAATCACTGCCCAAGCTTCCTCAGCAGCCAGGCCCTGAAGAAAATTTCAGGAGAAGAGCGGATTTCCGCTCCCAGGGCGTCTGCATCGACACTGTTCCTGATGTATTTTTTCAGGGCCTGCAGGAAGTTATAAACCCCCGCCGCTACCTTTTTCCCCAGCACCTTGTTGCGCCGCAGGTAGGCCTCGAAGTTGCGGATCTGGTCCAGTATCAGGCTCTGGCCGTACCCTTCCTCCTCCATAGCCATGATGATCAGTGAGCGGACGCGGACCTCCAGCAGGGGGTCTTTATGCTTCAGGCCGCTCAGCAGTTGCAGCACCTGCCCGAACTGCCCCCTTTCGAAGAAGATCAGGGCCCGGGCTACCGCTGTGGTTTCTTCCTGCACATCGGCCTGCAGGCTGGTATGCCATTTTTCAACAAAAGCTTCCGCCCAGCCGGGCTTCTTCAGGGCGCAGGCCAGGTGGATGATATTGATGAACCGCACCGATGAGATGAGCCCCTTTTCGAAGAATATCCCGCTGGCCATGCCGAAGTCGTACAGCCCGAACACTTCCTCCATAAAGCCGGCCTTTCCTTCCCGGATACGGCCGGCGGCATAGTTGATGAGGTATCCCTGCAGTACCTGCTGCACTTCCGGGCGAAAATCTTCATGACGGGCGGTGAAGAAGCGCTTCAGCGCCTGGTATTCGGCTTCGCCCTTTTTCTTCAGCAGCCCGGCGGCCAGGAAAAAAGCCTGGTGCAGCGCGCCGTACTTCTCCTGGTTCCGGCCGGCTTCCTTCAGGGCCGGTTCCAGGAACCGGGGCGCATGGCGTTCCCTGAGGATGTTCTGCCGGTTGATCATTTCACTGCCGTATTGCAGCACGGAAGCCCAAAAAAAGGATTCCGCTTTTTCCATGGCCTCCATGATGGTCCTCCGGCCGGCCTGATCCTGATGATCTCTGGGGTCGGAATAGTAGTACAACAGGTGCTGCATGTAAAGGGCGTCGATAATGGCCCAACTGTCTGCAGGCGAAGAACTGCCGTACCGTTCGAGGAAAGCCTCCGCCTTCAGGTAGAAAAGATGGCTCAGCCTGCGCTCCCGGAGAATCTCCGCCATCATTTTCTCGCGGGCCGGATTGTCTTTTTCCCTCAGTTTTTCCAGTATGAGAAATTCCTCCAGCCACTTGTACAGGCGGCTGGCCTCGTTGAGGACGCGCTTTTCCGGGTTTTCGCCGCCCTCCGGAAGCACCTTCCGGGCTATCGCGCCCTTGTCGAGTTTCGGGCCATCCAGGGCCGGGTGGTTCGCCCTGAGGTGATCAAACAGGGCCATGGCCGCATCATACCTGCCATAGAGGGCTTTGAGGTATTTGCCGAAGGCCCGCACCTCCCGGCTGTCCATCGCCGCCAGTACCTGAACCAGTTTGTTGTTGCGCATGGCTGTAAGATTGTTTCACTGAAAGGGCCGCTGCCTTCAGGCATAATCGCAATATAACTAAAATCTATGGGGAAATTTTGAATGCGGGCCGGTTAAAATAAGAGGAAATACCGGAAGAATCGTACAAGTCATAAAATATTTAAAATCAAACTTTTGTGCAATAAAACCTCTCAGAAAAGGCGCCAAACAGGGGATATTTTTATTGGGAAATCTATTTTTTTTGGTTTGCTCCGCCACGAATTTGTGGGGAAATTTGAGGCATTGATACTGAAGTTCAGTGAAACTCAGCTGAAAGCTCAAGAACAGCAACTTGTTATTACTTCTTGTAATGACGCTCTTAGTGCGGCGCCGCTTTTTATACCCTCAAAAAACCATTTTTTGCCCTTTAGAACATTATTTTCCCGGCCCTCCCGCCGGATTCATCCAGGTTTGACAGATCGCGTACTGGCAGCCTCAAAAATATTACGGCAATGAAAAACGGCGCCCGAAAGCAGGAGATGGACATTTTCTGCAGGAAGCTGCATGTGAATTTCCGGCGCTACTGCGCGGAGCATCAGCTCCCGGAAGAGCTGGAGAACTTCACCACTTATCTCATCGACCAGGAACTCATCGGCAACCACACCATCCGGCATTACGCCATATCGGAATTGTTCAAAGAATTATATCCCGGGAACGAACACCGAAAGACCCAAACCGTCGAGCAACTGGCCAGCCGGTTCAACCTGACGCCGAGAAGCATCTGGAACGTGCTGCGGAAAAACGGCCCGTAAAGAAGCCGGCGAAGCGGTATCCCCGGAAAATATTTATTCCCGGATCCGCCGAAAACGCATAAAATTGACTGATTACTTAAAAGTTTTATATATTTTGGCATCAAATCACTTTTGCATCGATGGACGTAGCCATTCTCACCCCCCTGGAACTGGAATACGCGGCGGTACGCCCCCACCTGAAGGGCATTCGGGAAAGGGCCGTAAAGGGCTTCGCTTATGAGGTGGGCGCGTTTGGCGATTGCAGTGTGGCGATATGTAAATGCGGCTCCAAAAACGCCGTAGCGGCGGCGGCCACCGAGCGGATCATCCAGCATTTCAACCCTGCCGTCATCCTGTTGGTGGGCATCGCCGGAGGAGTGAAGGACGTGCGTATCGGCGATGTGGCGGTAGGGACCAGAGCCTACGGTTATGAGTCCGGGAAAGTGACGCCCGCAGGCACGGTATCCCGCCCGGACGCCATCCCCTTCAGCCGGGAACTGATCCGGAAGGCGGAATCCGTCAGCCGCCAGGGGGCCTGGCTGCAACGCCTGGACAGCGGCGCTGTGCCCAGAGTCGTCTTCGGGCCCATCGCCTCGGGCGATAAAGTCATCGCCTCCACGGCATCGCCCGAGTTCCTGTTCCTGAAAACCCACTACAACGACACCACAGCATTGGAAATGGAGTCCATCGGCTTTGCTCAGGCCGCTTTCAACTATCCGCACATACAGGCCCTCAATATCCGGGGCATTTCCGACCTGCTGGACGGCAAGAACGCCGGCGATGACCACAACCATCAGCCCATGGCGGCAGCCCACGCCGCCGCTTTCGCCTTCGAGCTGATCAGCCGGCTGGAATTCCCGGAGAACTTACCCGCTATGGATGTAAAAACCATTGTTCAAAAAACTCTGGACGCCCTCTTTCCCGCCCTCGACCTGGGCGCCGCCCACAACCCCGGCAGGGAATTCCGCTCCCCGCCGCCGCCCGCTATCCGGGAGATATGGGAAAAAGTGGGGCCGCTCTTCGCAGAGCAGATTCGGAACGCAGGCGATGGGCTGGATGATGAAGACACCCTTCAGGATGTGCAGGCGGCCATCCGGATGAACCTTCGCCGGGAACTGGCCAACGCTCCCCGCCTTCAGGAACAACTGGCGGCCCTTCTCCAGAAGGCGGAAGAAAAAGGCGCGGCCGGCAGCAGCGTGTCGGTCGCCAACAGTAAGAATATAATACAGGGAAGCAATATCCAGGTGGGCGGCGACTTCCGCCTGGGCGATGACACTCCCGGATCCTGAAACCTCACAAATAATACACTATGGCGGACCTGAAACCGAACGACATCCTGGCCGGCAAATACCGGCTCCTGCAGGAACTGGGCGCCGGGGGCTTTGCTCAGGTATGGAAGGCCCAAAACCTGGACGCCGGCATCACTCAGGCCGTGAAGGTGTACGCCGGGGTGGACGGCCTGGGGGAAGAGGTCTTCCGCCGGGAGTTCGCCAAATTCCACACTTATCGCCACCCCAACATCCTCAACGCCTCGGATTACGGCAAGCACGAAGGGCGCCCCTTCCTGGTGATGGAATACTGCCCGAACGGCGCCGCCCTGGACCGCCTGGGCGGGTTCAGCGAGCCGGAACTCTGGCAACTGGTAAGGGATCTGGCCGCCGGGCTGCACTACCTGCATGAGCGCAGGGTCGTCCACAAGGATATCAAGCCCGACAATTTCCTCATCAACGCCGAGCGGCGCTTCCTGCTTTCCGACCTGGGCATCAGCGACGAGGCCGGCGAAGTGCTGAGAAAGTCTGTGGTCTTCACCGGTGGCAAAGAACCCACCGACGAACTGGGCAACCCCCGCCTCATCGGCAAGACCCCGCCCCCATACCGGGCCCCGGAATTGTTCGCCACGGCGGAACGCCCGGCCTCCGGGGAATCTTTTGCCACCGACATCTGGGCGCTGGGCGCTTCGGTTTTCCAACTGGCTACCGGCCGGCGCCCCTTCGATAATACCGGGGGCCTCACTCAGACGGTCCGCCCGGAAGTCCCCCGCCTGCCCGAACGGTTCAGCCGGCAACTGGACGAGCTGGCCCAGCAATGTATGAACGCCCGGCCCTCCGCCCGCCCGAGCGCCGCCCAACTGCTCCGGATGGCGGAACAGGGCCCTGCCCAAAGCCGGCCCGGGGCGGAAATGGCCACCGAGATGGAAACCGTCCGGGAGACGTACGCCACACCCCGGCAAGAGCGGGTGAAACCCAACAGGCAGGCGCCTCCCACCCCGCCCAAAAAGAAATGGCCGCTGCCAATGGCCATCGCCCTGGCCATAGTGGCCATCGCCCTCGTTTTCTTTTTCAACCGGAATGAGGGCAGCCCCGGGCCGGTTGACGACGGCGCCACACCTACAACCGAAGAACCTGTGGCAGCCACTCCTGAGATCGGAGAGGCCGGCGCCACAGAAGAAGAACGGGAACTCATGGCGGCCATCAACCGGATCGGGGACAGGAGAACAAAGGACGAAGAACGCATCGGCATGATACCTTCCACCCTCGGCGATTACTTTAGCCCGAATGCGGTCGTCAGGCAACGGGGAAAGAACAATACCATCGTGGAAAGCATGACGGCTGAGGACTTCCTCGGGCGCCTGGCTGTATCCAGCACCATTGACACTGTCCTGCTGGTGAAAGCCAGAATGGAGGGCGATCGCTTTAGTGAACTGACCGTGGAAGAACGGCACAAGCTGACCATCAATTGACCGAAAAAATAACCAACGCTATGAGGATTATCCTTTTTGTTTTCTTTTTGCTGAGCGCAGGGCTGTCTTCCGCCCAGTCCGGCAGGCTCAATGAGCAGCAGTTAAAGGACTTCCGGGACCAGGCCCTCCAGAAACTGGAGAGCATACAGGCCTATTTCTCGAAGATCGGCAATAAGGATACCCCCAATAATGTCAAAGACTTTTACATCAAACAGGCCACATCTCTTTTCAAGCCGGGGGCCATCATACAGGTGTCTTCCAAAAACGGAGGGCTGAAAAATTACTCCGTCCCCAATTACCTGCAACACCTGAAAACTTATTCCTACCGGGTGGTCATCATAGAATACATCGCGGAGGCCTTCTATTTTAGTAAATTCAAGGAGGTGAAGGATGACAAGGGCAATATCCGCTA
>CAZAXA010000310.1:0-7576 GCA_964488965.1 uncultured Phaeodactylibacter sp.
AGGTGTACTCCAATACGGGAGGCCAGGCCTGTACCTCCGGCTTTATCGGCCAGGTTTCGGATATGGCCCAATATGGAAAGGTTTGGCAGGGTAAACCCGAGCCGCGAAAGGAGATCGGCCTGATCGCCATGGCGCACCGGAACACTTATGTGCTTCAGGCCACCATGGCCAATACCAGCCAGATGATCGAAGGCTTTATCGATGGCCTGATGGCCAGGCGGCCGGCTTTGTTCAACCTTTATACGACCTGCCAGCCGGAACATGGCGTGGGCGACGACCTGGGCGCTCATCAGGCAAAACTGGCAATGGAATCCCGGGCCTACCCCATTTTCAAATACAACCCGGACAATGGGAAAAAGGTGGAAGAAGCTTTCGACCTGTCCGGCAATCCGGCAATCGATAGTTTATGGCCCACCTACCAGTTGAAATACCTGGAAAACGGCCGCGAAAAAACGATGGAATTGCCCATGACCTTTGCCGATTTTGCCATCACCGAAGCGAGGTTCAGGAAGCATTTCCGCCAGGCGCCGCGCGATGCCTGGAATGAAAATATGGTGCTCTTGTCGGAATTCCTGGAAATGGATGCCGGTGAAAGAGAGGGTAAATTCCCGTACATCTGGGCGGTTGACAGCAAGCAGCGCCTGAGCCGCGTGCTGGTGGCCAAGAAGATCGTCGAGTCCTGCGAAGAAAGGCGCGACTTCTGGATCATGCTTCGCGCCCTGGCCGGCCTCGATAAGCCGAAAGCCGAAGTGGTAGATATAGAGAGCAAGGTACGGGCCGAGGTGGTCGGAAAGATCGCCCAGGGCCTGATGAAGCTTGCCGGAGGCGACGGCGCCGGTATCGCCGGCCTGGCCATGGGAGAACAACCCGCCGCCGCCACAGCAGCCGCTCCGGAAAAAGCCCAACCCAATGGCGAATACATGGCGCCCTGGCTGGAAAGCGAGGAATGTACGGCATGCGATGAATGCATGAAGATCAATCCCAATATATTTGCCTACAACAGCAACAAGAAGGCATATATCAAGAATCCGGATGGAGGGCCCTACGAAGACCTGGTAAAAGCGGCTGAGAAGTGTACGGCCAGGGTGATCCACCCCGGCTTGCCGGCAGGCCGCACAGGGAAAGACGCTGACAAGTGGATCAAAAGAGGCGAAAAGTATAACTAAGTAGCCAGGCTGATCTGAGTTTACTGAGTACCAACAGGCTGACCAATGGGACTATTAAATTTTCGCAAAAGCACTTTCAAACACGGCGTTCATCCGCCGGAGCACAAAGAGGAAACCAATGGCCTGCCCATCCGGCAATTCTCCTTTGCTCCGCTGATCATTTTACCCACCGTACAGCATATTGGCGCTCCCTCGGAGATCGTGGTCCGGGAAGGCCAGGAAGTGGCGCGGGGCCAGTTGCTGGCCCGGGCGGGAGGGTACGTTTCCGTTCCTTTGCATGCGCCTGTTTCAGGGGCCGTCCGGAAAATTGCCAATGTTCCAACCATTTCGGGTAAAATGTCGCCGGGCGTCTATCTGGAAGCATTCCCCTTCTCGAGCCAGGAAGTTATGGACGGCAGGCCTGTCGACGTGGAAACGGCCACGGGGGAGGAAATCCTGAAGGGTATTCAGGACGCCGGGATCGTAGGCCTTGGCGGCGCCGCCTTTCCCACCCACGTGAAGCTCAAGATACCTGAAGGCAGGCAATGTGAGGTGCTCATAATCAACGGCATCGAATGTGAACCCTACCTGACCACAGACCACCGGGTGATGCTCGAGCAGGGGGAAGATATCTTCACCGGTATCAAATACCTTCTCAAAGCGACGGGAGCAGAACGGGTCATTATCGGCATAGAAGCGAACAAACAAGATGCCGCCGATCATCTGGAAAGTATGATACCGCAGGGAGCGCCTGTAACCGTAAAGGTAGTCCCGGTAAAATATCCTCAGGGCTCGGAGAAGATGCTCATCACCTCCATCCTCGGCCGTGAAGTGCCTTCGGGAGGCTTGCCTGTCGATGTCGGCGTGGTAGTG
This sequence comes from uncultured Phaeodactylibacter sp., assembly GCA_964488965.1. Classification (GTDB taxonomy): domain Bacteria; phylum Bacteroidota; class Bacteroidia; order Chitinophagales; family Saprospiraceae; genus JACJXW01. The sequence continues at coordinate 2,019 of CAZAXA010000310.1, forward strand.
GTCAATGTCGCCACCACGGCGGAGATCGGGCGCCTCCTGCCACACGGGCGCGGTATTCAGGAACGGGTCGTCACCATCACCGGGCCGGGCGTGAAAAAGAAGGGCAATTACCTGATCCCCATCGGAACGCCTCTTCGTTATGTCCTGGAACAGGTGGGGGCAGATGAGGACATCAGCGAGGTGTATATGGGCGGGCCCATGATGGGGGTAGCTGTTTCCAATCTGGATATTTCCATCACCAAGGGTACTTCCGGCATCGTTGTCTTCACGGAAGATCAGGCCAGAAGGCCGGAGAAGATATACCCCTGCATCAAATGTGGCGCCTGTGTAGATGCCTGCCCCATTTCCCTGAATCCCTCAAAACTGGGAATACTGGCAAAATTCGAAGCCTACGACCAAATGGCGGAAGAATACCACCTGCTGGATTGCTTTGAGTGCGGCTCGTGTTCTTACGTATGCCCTTCTCATATTCCGCTGGTGCAGTATTTCAGGTTGGCCAAGACGATCGTAAGGAAACGCAACACCGCAAAACAGAAAGCCGGGAATGCTAAATAGAACACTAAATATAAGTACCTCGCCGCATATCACCCGGGGCGTCAGCACCGATGATATCATGCGGAATGTCGTGTGGGCATTGCTCCCTACAACTGCCTTTGCGGTCTACTCTTTTGGCATGAGCGCACTGCTGGTGCTGGCCGCGACTACCGCTGCCTGTGTCCTCACGGAGCATTTTCTGTGCAGGTTTTCCGGGAAGCAAAGCACCATATCCGATTGGTCGGCGGCCATCACTGGCCTGCTGCTGGGGCTTACCCTTCCGCCCAATTTCCCCTTGTGGATGGCCTTTTGCGGTGGGATGATCGCTATCGCCCTGGGTAAATTCATCTTCGGCGGGCTGGGGTACAACGTGTTCAACCCCGCCCTGGTGGGAAGGGCAGTGTTGCAGGCGGCATTTCCCGTGGCCATCACCACCTGGTATCCGGCATTTCTGGACAACCGTTTTTCCACGGTTTCCTCTTCCACCTTCGCCCTTCCTTTTATGGAGCCCACGGTTGACGCCATCACCGGAGCCACTCCCCTGTCGGCCTTCAAGTTCGACAACGTGATCACCCCCACTTCGGAACTTGCCCTGGGGCTCGTCACCGGCTCTGCCGGGGAGACCTGCGCTGTGCTGATCCTGCTGGGAGGGTTATACCTGATCGCCCGGAACATGATGAACTGGCGCATTCCGGTAGCGATCCTGGCGACGGTATATATTTTGAGCGGCCTCTTGTACCTGGCCGATAGCCAGGCGTATCCGCCCCCGCTGTTCATGCTGTTTTCCGGCGGGCTGATGCTGGGCGCCGTTTTTATGGCGACCGATATGGTGGCCTCTCCCATCACCCCGCTGGGCGTCGTCATCTATGGCGCCCTCATCGGCCTGCTGGTCGTTGTGATCCGCATCTGGGGAGGGCTGCCGGAAGGGGTGATGTATGCCATCCTGCTGGCCAACGCCATTTCACCCCACATTGACAACCTGATCAGGCCAAGGGTCTATGGAACTTCTAAAACCGCGAAGCAGCCATGAGCGTAACGAATCCGGCAAATACAGCGCCTCCGCCCGTGAGTAGCATGAAAATGCTTCAGGCTATGGTCGGGATCGGGATATTCTGCGCCCTGATGATCGTTCTGACCTTTGAAGGCACGCTGCCGGTCATAAAGCAGAAGAAGGCGGAGGCTCTGGAAAAGGCCATTTTCAAAGTGCTGCCCGGCATAGATAATATGAAGGCCTATCAGCTCGGCCAGGATAACAATTTCACGGCAATGGCCGGCGAAAGCAAAGAGGGGCAGGTAGTTTATGCCGGCTATGGCCAGAACGGCAACCTGGTAGGGGTAGCCGTGGAAGCCAGCGGCCAGGGGTATGCGGATATCATACGCATACTTTACGGGTATGATCCCGGCAAACAGGCGGTCGTCGGCTTTTATGTCCTGGAAAGCAAAGAAACGCCGGGGCTGGGCGACAAGATCGAGAAAGACCCCGATTTCCTGGCCAACTTCGAGGCGCTGGACGTCTCGATGGCCGATGATCAAAACGGCCTGAAGAATGCCATCACCGCCGTAAAGAACGGAACCAAGAAAAACCCATGGGAGATCGACGGCATCACCGGGGCCACCATATCTTCCAGGGCGATCGGAGATATCCTGAACGCGAGCACGGCACACTGGGCGCCGCTCATTCATAAGAACAAAGAGGCATTTGCCCGGAAGGACAACGAACAATGAAAAAGCCTGAAAATGATGGACCAAACCAAGAATAAGGCAAATACAGGTTTTCTGGCCTCCCTGAAAGACAGCCCCTCCACCGACGAATTCATAAAGGGCCTGTGGAGGGAGAATCCCGTATTCGTTCAGGTGCTGGGCATGTGCCCGACGCTGGCGGTTTCCAACACCGCGATGAATGCCCTGGCGATGGGCCTGGCCACTACCTTTGTCCTGGCGATGTCTAATGTATTGGTTTCGTCTCTGCGGAATTTCATTCCGAAACAGGTGCGGATCGCTTCCTATATACTGATCATCGCTACTTTTGTCACGATGACGGATTATATGATCCAGGCCATCAGCGTAGACCTGCACAAAAGCCTGGGCGCGTTTATCTCCCTCATTGTGGTGAACTGCGTGATACTGGGCAGGGCGGAGGCTTTTGCCTCTAAAAACAGCATCGGCATGTCCGTGCTGGACGGCCTGGGAATGGGGATCGGTTTCACCTTTGCCCTTTTCTGCCTGGGGGCGGTGAGGGAACTGCTGGGGAACGGCTCCTTTTTCGGGATGGCCTTTTTACCCGACAATTTTCAGGAATGGATCGTCATGATACTGCCCGCGGGAGGCTTTTTCACTCTGGCCATCTGGTTGCTGCTGTTTAACGCAATAAAAGAAAAAAGGCAACACGCATGAAACAGGAATCACTTTGGTATATATTTATTAATGCGAGCCTGATCAACAACTTTGTGCTGGCGTATTTTCTGGGTATCTGCCCTTTTCTGGGCGTTTCCGGCAAGATGGAAACGGCCACCAGGATGGGAGGCGCAGTAACCTTTGTGATGGTTATCAGTTCGATGTGCGCCTATGGTATCCACAGCCTGCTCATCGCCATCAATGCGCCCTTCCTGCAGCTGATCAGCTATATCGTGGTCATCGCCTCTACCGTGCAGTTGGTGGAGATGTTCATCAAGAAGATGAGCCCGGCATTGTTCAGGGCGCTGGGTATTTTCCTTCCCCTGATCACCACCAACTGCGCCATATTGGGCCTGGCCCTGTTCCAGACCAACAAGGGCTATGGATTCGTCGAAAGCGTGGTGTACGCATTAGGCGCCGGCGCCGGCTTCACCTTTGCTCTGGTGCTCATGGCCGGCCTGCGGGAGCAGCTCAATTTCGCGGATGTGCCCGGCGTGGTCAAAGGAACCGCCCTGACCCTGCTGATCGCCGGCATACTGTCGCTGTCCTTCATGGGGTTCGCAGGGCTGGGCAGTTGAAATTATTTGTGATGTTCGGTTTTTGATTTGGCTTACCGCGGGCTTCACCAACAGGGTTGCTCCATCGGGTTAAATCAAAAATCAAAAATCAAAAATCCAATGATCGGATCATTTTTAATCGGTATCGGCGGAATGATCTTTCTGATGGTTGCCTGGGTAGCTATCCAGTCCTTATGGAGAAAATCCTTTTCCGATTACATCTCTGATGATGATGTGCTGGCGGACAGGAGAAGCTGCGGGAATTGTGGTTGCGCTACTGCCTGCGAAAAGAAACGCGGGCAACTTTCGGCAGAATAACATACATTAAACCTAAGTATAAAGATATGGCACACTTAGCAGACTATAATACCGAAAACAAATATCAGGCGACGGTGAAGAAGACGGAACGCCTGACGCCTGCCGGCACGGAAGAAGTCCGGGAAATATTGCTGGAAGTGAAGCAAGCGGATTTCGAGTGTGAGGTGGACCAGAGTTTTGGAGTACTGGTGAAAACCAACGGCGAATTTGGCAACAGGTTTCACCACCGGCTGTACAGCGTCGCCGACCTGCCGTCCAGGAAGAATGGAAAGGCTCAGATCACCATGCTGGTAAAACGTTGCTCCTACGTAGATGATTTCAGCGGAGAGAAATATCAGGGCATAGCCTCGAATTATCTGTGTGACAGGGAGGTGGGCGATGAGATCACCATCACCGGGCCTTTCGACCTGCCCTTTGCCGTACCCGAAGATAAAAATGCGAACCTCATCCTGATCGGCATGGGGACGGGCATTGCCCCCTTCCGGGCCTTCGTCAAGCACATCTTCAATAACGTGAAAGGCTGGAAAGGCAGGATACGCCTGTTCTACGGCGCGCGCAGCGGCCTGGAACTGCTCTACCTGAACGATAAGGACGGCGACCTGGCCAATTATTACGACGAAGCTACTTTCAAGGCCTTTCATGCGCTGAGCCCCCGCCCGCACTGGTCGGACCCGATCGCACTGGACGCCGCTATTGAAGAACGGGCGGAAGAAATCTTCGAGATGTTGTCACTGGCCAACACCTACGTCTATGTGGCGGGTTATCAGAAGGTCAAGGATAAATTGGATAAAGCTTTTGCCACCATCCTGGGGTCGAAGATAAAATGGGAGACGCGCAAAGCGGAACTGGTAGCGGGGAAGAAGTGGGCCGAGGTTATTTATTGAGCCGAAAGCAGCCGGGCTGTCGAGGTTGAGGCTAAGGTTGAAGTTGAGGAGCCAGCTTTCTCAACCTCAACCTCAACCTCAACCTCAACCTTAACCTTAACCTCAACCTTAACCTCAACCTTAGCCTTAGCCTTAACCATTTGAATTAACGGATATGACAATACTCATCGCCCTCATTGCACTGGGAAGCCTTACTCTTCTTTTGGCCGCGATGCTCATCATCGCCAATAAGAAGCTGTATGTGTATGAAGACCCGCGCATCGACGTGGTGGAAGACATGCTGCCTCACGCCAACTGTGGCGCATGTGGATATCCGGGTTGCCGCCCGTTCGCCGAAGCCCTGGTTACCGGCAAGGCCTTACCCGGCAAATGCACCGTAAGCACGGAAGAAGGGCGGGTGAAAATTGCCGGTTACCTCGGGGTGGCCCTGGGCGCAGAGGAAAAGCGGGTAGCCCGCCTGGCCTGTGCCGGCGGCGCCAACGTAGCCCTCAACCGCGCCAGATACAAGGGATTACAAAGCTGCCAGGCGGCCTCTCTGGTATCCGGGGGAGGCAAAGGTTGTTTCTGGGGCTGCCTGGGCTTTGGCGACTGTGAAGCGGTGTGCGGCTTCGACGCCATCACCATGAACCCCTTCTCGTTGCCGGTGGTAGACGTGGATAAGTGTACGGCCTGCGGCGACTGTGTGGAAGCCTGCCCCAAAGACCTGTTCTCCCTGCAACCGGTGAGCCGCCGGCTCTGGGTGAACTGCAAAAACCTGGAAGCCGGCGATGAAATCCTGGAAGAATGCCAGGTGGGCTGCACGGCCTGCGGCAAATGCGCCATGGACGCCCCGGGCGATCTCATCAAAATGGTGCACAACCTCCCGGTGGTC
>CAZAXA010000311.1:0-7576 GCA_964488965.1 uncultured Phaeodactylibacter sp.
AGCCTACCCCCTCAGATACCTCCTCATCTCCCCGTGCACCAGCTTGTCAATCGCTTTGAACAAGGCTTTGGGCTTATAGGGCCGCCAGTTGATGTCGTTGAATTCCCTGCCGAAGTTGACGTAGTGCTGCAGCTGGGTGGCCAGCATTTCCTCCCACACGTGGCCCAGCGTATTGATGAAACAAATCCAGCCGCCCCGGTCGGAAATATCCTCGTACCATTCCTCGTAGTAGCAATCATCGGAGCCGTGGAAGTTGAGCACGTTCTCGCAGATCAGGATATACTTGTGGATACCCTGTTCGGAAAGGGCGTCCACCACCTCGCGTTTGAGGTACATAATGTCGTTGGAAAGGCAGTCGTTCCATTCGCCGATCAGCTCGATGATGGTATAGCCCAGCTCGTAATCGGCATAGAGGATTTTGAGGTAAAGGGTGGCAGACCCGAAATCGTCCCACTGGGGATGGATGTAATAGTTATAGACCAGATTGGTGAACCGGAACTCATCGTACACCCGTCCGTAAAAAGGCGACCGCTCATCCTCGGAGGCGATATAGTTATCGCGCCAGCTGTAGTACGGTTCTATGTCATGCATGGATGGTTTTTTTAGCAAACGCCCGGCTCCAACCCTTTGTTTTGCCATGTATTCAGGACTCCTTAAAGATAATTACAAAAACAAAAACGCCAATGGCTGTTAAGGCCATTATGGTAATAAACATGAGCGAAAATCCCAGAATGTTGGCCAGCAGGCCCTTGGCCAGGGCCTGGCCCCGGCTGACGCCAAACAGCTGCCGGTACCCCAGGGCATAGTAAAGCGAGGATAGCAGCATCGAAAAAATGAAAAAGTAGAGGGCCAGGCCGGGAACAAACAGGAAAACCAGGATCATGGCCAGGCCGATAAAGGACAACTGGGCCGTCCAGAAGGCGTTAATGGCAAGGTGTTCGGCATAATTGTACTCCCGCTTCCGGAACAACCGGAAAGAGGCCAGGCTGACGAAGGGCAGGGTGAGAAGCACGATCAGGTTGAGGTATTTCTTGCTTTCTTCCTGTACCCATTGCTGCACTTCCGCCTGCCTTTTACTGGGTTCCACGCCCAAAGCCTTCTCCTGCAGGCCGCGGATTTCGCTTTGCTGCAGGTCGTAGATGCCGCTCACCAGAGTGACAAGGGCGGAAAACGTGGCCATAATGATGAGGTAGCGCGCGGGGTGATAGTATTGCCTGCGTTTTCCCGCAAGGTATTCCCGCACCACTTGCCCGGGCCTGGCCATCAGCCGGCGAAAGGTATACCAGAAGCCTTGTTCCAGATTGGTGATGGCTTCCAGAAAGGACCGCAAAATGTACCCCACGGTTAACCTTTCCGCCAATGCCTTCTGCCCGCACTGGCTGCAGTAGGGCCCTTCCAGGGCAGCATTGCAATTTTTACATCGTTCCATGTTATTGGCAGCCGTTTTGCCCTTTTAATTGTTCTCAAAAATAAGAAAAACCTGCCACGTTTAAATGCCAATACACGCCCGCCCTCGTACCTCGGCCGGGTAAAAATACACCAATGCACAAATGCACGCATACGCCAATACACGAATCCCCCTCCTCCGCATCCTCCTCACCGGCCCGGAATCTGTCGGTAAGACCCTGCTGGCGCGCCGCCTGGCCGCTACCTACCAGACGGTATGGACGCCGGAGTACGCCCGCGCTTACCTGGAAACGCTGGGCAGGCCCTATGTGGAAGAAGACCTGCTGCACATCGCCCGCGGGCAACTGCTGCTGGAGGATTATCAGGCGCAGTTCGCCCGCCGCATCCTGCCCTGCGATACCGGTATGCTGGTCGTGAAGGTCTGGTCGGAATACAAATACGGCCGCTGCCACCCCTGGATACTGGAGCAGTTGCAGCGCCGCTCTTACGGCCTGTATCTGCTCTGCGGCACGGATGTGCCCTGGGCGTATGACCCTCTGCGCGAAAACCCCGGCGAACGGGAGGAACTTTACGCCATCTACAAACGGGAGCTCGAAGTGCTGGGCGTGCCTTTTACAGAATTGTGGGGCGGGGTGGAGGAGCGGTTGGAAAAGGTGCATCGGCTGATCAGAGGGCCGGCGGATTAGTTGATTCAGTTGATTAAGTACTGGCCAATCCAATCAACTAAATCAACCCAATCAACCAATAAGTTCGTATCTTTGCCCCATACTCATCTGGGGTGCCTCGCACAGGCGGGGCTGAGATCATACCCATGGAACCTGTCCGGGTAATGCCGGAAAGGGAGATGAGGGATACCGCTAAAGGCGGTACATCCTTCCAACGGTATGAGGCGGGCATCCTGCCCGCAGTGAAGCTATACGCCGGGCCAGCCCCGGGTTCCGGCGACTGTTTCACCAAAATTTTCTATTGTATTATGATCAAGTTTGTAATAACTATCCTTGCCGGCCTGTTGTTGTATGCCGCCGCAGGGGCGCAGTGCGTAATTACAGGACAAGTGGCCGGCGAGAACGGACAACCCCTGGCGGGGGCCAATGTCCTGATCCTGGAAAGCGGGCAGGGGGCCGCCGCCGACGAGGCCGGCGCCTTCCGCATCGCCGATGTGAAACCGGGCGCCTTCACCCTGGAAATTACTTATGTGGGTTATGAAACGGCCTTCCGGAAAGTTGTCGTCCCGGCGGGCCAGAGCCGCCTGCAACTGGAAGTGAGCCTGGAGCCCGGGGTAGTGCTGGTCGACGAACTCATCGTCCGCGCTATCCGCGCCGGGGCGAAGACGCCCATGACCTACACTACGCTCGGCGCCGGGGAGATCAGAAAGAACAACCTGGGCCAGGACGTGCCCTTCCTGCTGCGCTGGACGCCCTCGGCGGTCGTCACTTCCGACGCAGGTACGGGCATCGGCTACACCGGCATCCGCATCCGGGGTTCGGACCCTACCCGCATCAACGTCACTATCAACGGCATCCCTCTGAACGACGCCGAATCGCAGAACGTCTTCTGGGTCGACCTGCCCGACTTCGCCAGCTCGGCGGCAGATATTCAGATACAGCGCGGCGTGGGCACTTCCACCAACGGGGCCGGCGCCTTCGGCGCCACCATCAACCTCAATACCGCCCAGTTGCGTACCGAACCCTATGCCGAGTTCAACGGCACGGCCGGCTCTTTCAATACCTTCAAGGGCAACCTGCAGTTCGGCGCCGGCCTGCTGAAGGATAAATTTGCCATCGACGGGCGCCTGTCGCGCATCACCTCCGACGGCTACATCGACCGGGCTACCGCCGACCTGCGCTCCTACTACCTCTCCGGAACCTGCCTGGGAGAAAAGAGCAGCCTGCGCTTCATCACCTTCTCGGGCCATGAGGTGACCTACCAGGCCTGGTACGGCGTGCCGCCCGAATATCTCGACGACGACGAGCTGCGCACTTTCAACCCCGCCGGCGCCGAGAAGGAAGGCGAGCCGCACGACGGGGAGGTCGACGATTACCGCCAAACCCATTATCAACTGCTTTACAACAACCAGTTGAATACCAACTGGAACCTCAACCTGGCCCTGCACTATACCCGCGGGCAGGGCTTCTTCGAGCAGTATAAGGCCGGCCAGGCCCTGGCCGATTACGGCCTGGAAAACATCAGCATGGGCGGCGAGGTGATCAGCACTACTGATCTTATCCGCCGCCTGTGGCTGGATAATGATTTCTATGGCGGCGTCTATGCTCTAAACTTCCGGAAACCTTCCGGCAGGCTGGACGCCACCCTGGGCGGCGGCTACCACCTCTACGAGGGGCTGCACTTCGGGGAGGTCGCCTGGGCGGAGTTCGCCAGCAACAGCGAAAAGGATGAGCGGTACTACGAGAACGGCGCCCGCAAGTCGGACTTCAACGCCTACGCCAAGTTCAACTACGAGCTGCTGCCCAGCCTCAACGCCTTCCTCGACCTGCAGTACCGGCGCGTGGGCTACGATTTCCTGGGCTTCAACCGGGATGGAGAGAACGTGGAGCAATTCGTAAACCTCGGTTTTTTCAACCCCAAGGCGGGCCTGTTCTATCAGATCAACAACCGTTCCCACGCCTACGCTTCCTTTGCTGTGGCCAACCGCGAACCCAACCGCAACGACTACGTCGAGTCGACGGCAGATAGCCGCCCGGAACCGGAAACCCTCTACAATACGGAGGTGGGCTACCAGCACAACCGGGATAAGGCCGCGCTGGGCATCAACTTCTACCATATGTACTACCGCGGCCAGCTTGCCCTGAACGGAGAGGTGAATGACGTGGGCGCCTACACCCGCATCAACATCGACAAAAGCTATCGGCTGGGGCTGGAGCTGGTGGGCGGCCTGCAGTTACTGCCCGGCCTGCGGCTGGACGGCAACGCCGCCTTCAGCCGCAACCGGGTGGCCGCTTTCACCGAGTTTGTTGACGAGTACGACGCCGGTTTCAACTGGCTGGGCCAGCAGGCCATCGAATATGAGAATACGAGCTTGTCCTTCTCGCCGGGCATCATCGCCGGCGGCAACCTCAGCTACGAGGCCCTGCGCAACAGCCCGAAGCACGAGCTGTCCTTCGCCCTGCTGACGAAGTACGTCGGCCGCCAGTACATCGACAATACTTCGGACGAGGCCAACTCCATCGACCCCTATTCGTTCAGCGACCTGCGCATCCGCTTCGCCTTCCGGCCGGCCTTCGCCCGGGAGGTGGCCCTGACCCTGCTGGCGCAGAACATCTTCGACGCCCGCTATGAGGCCAACGCCTGGTCTTACCGCTATGTCTATGACGGCAATCCGGCGCTGGATCAGGGTTATTTCCCACAGGCGGGGAGGAATTTCCTGATGGGAGTAAGTATAGGTTTTTAGCCCAAGTTCGACTGGTAGCCCTCAACTTTGCAGTTTTTACCCGGCTGAACAAGACGGGCGGTATTCGGCGGTTCGGCTTTCGCTTACCCGAGGATGGCTCCCGCATGCGCGAACAGCAAACAGCGAACAGCGAACAGCGAACAGCAGTTGGGGCCTACATATCGAACTTGGGTTAGGGCTTGTTGGGAATTTATCCTTCGGGCTGAAATTGCCACCCTGGCGCAATTATTGTAAATTTGGAGAAGAAAACAGAATAAGATGCCTGTTACTGAACTTTCAGAATTGGATACGGGGAAACGCTATTCTTATGCCGATTACCTGATGTGGCGGTTGAAAGAACGCATAGAGCTCATTCGGGGCAAGATTTTTAAGATGAGCCCGGCGCCCGGCACGGAGCATCAGCGTATTTCCCATGAACTCGACAGACAGTTCGGCAATTTTTTTCACCGCAAGCCCTGCCAGGTCTTTCCGGCGCCTTTTGATGTGCGGCTGCCCCGCCAGGGAGAACAGGCCGACGAAGCCATATTTACAGTCGTGCAGCCTGACCTTTGCGTGGTCTGCAATGCCGATAAGCTTGATGAAAAGGGCTGCAAAGGCGCCCCCGACCTGGTGGTGGAGATTCTCTCTCCAGGCAATTCCAAAAGGGAGATGCGCGATAAGTTCGAAGCCTATGAGGAAGCGGGCGTACGGGAATACTGGCTGGTCAACCCTGCCGAAAAAACCGTATTCATTTACCTGCTCAACGAGCAGGGGCGGTTCATAGGCCTGCAACCATTGACAGAAGATCAGACGGCTGTATCATCCATCTTCCCGGAATTGGAAATAGGCCTCAATGAGCTTTTCAACCCGGTGGTGTAAGATAAAAAAGATCATTTCACCTTTTCTCCCTTAAACTGCCCGTTCGGCTGTATCATCACCAGGCCGGCGATATTGCCGCCCTTATCTTTTTGGAACAGGGCGCTGAAGCCCTTCAGGCCCTTGAGCCGGAATTCCAGGCCTTTGTAAAACTCCAGCGTGTAGGTGGGCTGGCCGGGCACGGTGAGTTTCAGCTCCCGGCCTTCCCGGCTGACCGTCAGCTTCTGGATGCCCATGATGAGGTATTCCCCGGTGAAGGCGTCGAGTTCGGCCTCGGTGAAGGACTGCTCTTCGGCTTTGCGCTCAAAGAAGATAGCGTCGAGAGAAGGCTCCAGGACGGCGCTCAGGCGGGCCACTTCGCCGTCGATGCCGGTATGGAACGCTATCTTCATTTTGCCGGCCAGGGGGCTGTCGCCGGCGAATACATCGTAATGATAATGCCCGAGGCCCATTTCAATCGTATGATAACTTAAATGCAGGGAATCGCCCTCCGGGCTGATGGTGATGTCGCCGTAGGCGGGATGGGCGTACTGCCCGGCGTAGGCCCTGATCTCATGGGAAGGCCGCGTCCCTTTGACCCGCTTCAGGTCTTCCTCGCCCTGCTGCGTTTTCTGTTGTTCCTCCATTTTCCGGATCATGCTCCGCATTTCGCCGTTCCAGTCGCGGGCCTCTTCGCCCAGCATTTTGTCGAAAACGTAGTTGCGGATGATGGCCGGCAGCATGTTGCCGTTGAGGTTGGTGAGCACTACCACGCCGATGGAATCCTGAGGCAGGAAGGCCGCCATGGCGCTGAAACCGTCGATATTTCCGCCATGCTGAATGGCCAGGCGCCCCTTGTGGGTGCTGATGAACCAGCCCAGGCCGTAGGTGATGGGGCTGTCGTTGTTGTCAAAGGCCAGGAAGCCGGACAGGGGGCCGGCGACGGGGATGACGGAGCGGTGGCACTCGCTTATGCCGGTGGCCTGTGCGATCTGGTTTGCTCCGTATTTGCCGCCATTCAGTTGGGCGATGAGCCAGCTGCACATTTCGCGGACGGAGGCATTGACGGAACCGGCAGGGCCTACGGCGTCGATGTTGCGGAAGCCCATGCGTTTCACCTCGTCCTTCTCCTTATTATAGGGCTTGGCATGGTCGGGGTCTTTTTGCATGTCCTCCACTGAAAAGTTGGCCCGTTTCATCTCCAGCGGCCCGAAGATGCGTTCCCGCACCTGCTGTTCCCAACTGCTGTGCGTTACTTCGCCCACCAGATAGCCTGCCGTCATGTACATCAGGTTCTGATACTGGAAAACCTCGCGGAAGCCACGGTTGGGCTCCAGGTACTGCAGCTTTCCGAAAAGTTCTTCCCGGCTGTCGTCGGCCCCGTACCAGACAATATCATGGCGGGGCAGGCCGGAGCGGTGGCAGAGGAGGTCGCGAACCGTAAGATGCCGGGTGACGTAGTCGTCGTACATCCGGAAAGCGGGCAGGTAATCCAGCATGGGCTTGTCGAGTTCGATCAGGCCGTCGTCGACAAGCTGCAGGACGGAAAGGGCCGTCATGGCCTTGGTGCTGGAGCCGATGGCGAACAAAGTGTTTTCCGTCACGGGCTTGCCGGCTTCAACATCGCGCTGGCCGAAGCCCTTGGCATAGATCACTTCATCACCCTGCACGATACCTACCGCCACGCCAGGGACTTGCCAGTCCTGCCGGGCCTGTTCCACAAATGTGTCTATCTCCTGAAAAACCTGTGGGGAGGGTTGGGCGGACAGGCTGTGGCCGGCGAACAGGAAGGCCGCCAGCAGAAATGGCGTTTTTTGTCTCATGGCAGGAAAGGATTTGTGTTTAGTACTACTTTTACTTTAAAATTTCGGACAGCCTGGAGAGCGGGCCTCCAGGCCCGCTGCCTCAACCTGGAGAGCGGGCCTC
>CAZAXA010000312.1:0-7567 GCA_964488965.1 uncultured Phaeodactylibacter sp.
TATAATCGCTGGGGAATTGAAAAGCATGGCCAGTATAGGGGAAATCATCCCCTCGAAAATATATGTCAATGCCGTCATAATGCCTGGCATTGGCCGTCAAATCCCTGATTACGTCAATAGAAGAACCCGGGGTAATTCCTTCAAGCAGGCTAGCGGCATGCTCTCCGCAAGGGGTTCCGGGAGTGGTGAAGAATATCCCTTTGGGGTTGAAAACTTCGTTGAGGTAATCCAGCGCCCTTTGCGCCCGGGCATCGGCTTCCTGCTGGTTGATCCACTCGTAATCGCTATACTCGATGAAATTCATATACACTTTTACCTGGAAATTTTCGCCCGCTTCGCCTTCAGTATAATTTCCGTGAATGGCCGGATCCGGGCAATCGCCCTGGCTGAAGAGCAGGGCAGGGGTGATGAATAGAAGCAAGCTCAATAAAAATAGTTTGGCATGCTTTTTACACACACACACACATTTACCCGCCGAAGCCCTGGCGAAGGCGGGCGCACATATACACGGCATCGGAGAGGCGGCAGGGCGCCGGAGGGAGGTAAGCGTTTTTTCATAGGGATGAGGTGGTTTTAGTTTTCGGAATGCATAAAGCTAAGCAAAGTTTTGGACAGAAGCAATGTTGAGAGTTGAGGTAAAATGTTTCACACCGGCATATACTAAAAAAGCGGGCGGCGGCTCCTCATAAGCCATCGCCCGCTTTCCCTGTTGCAGGAATATAAGTTGTTATTGCTTGTTTTCGCCCTTTACGTAGCGGCGTTCCTTGATGCGCGCTTTCTTGCCCACCCGTTCGCGGAGGTAGAAGAGCCTGGCGCGGCGCACTTTACCCCGCTTCAGCACCTGTATCTCCGTAATGTTCGGAGAGTTGAAGGGGAAAATACGCTCCACACCCACGCCATTGGAGAATTTCCTCACCGTGAAGGTCCGGGTAGCGCCTTCGCCCTTGATCTGGATCACATCGCCGCGGAAGGCCTGGATGCGCTCCTTGTCACCCTCGATGATTTTATAGTTCACAACGACATTGTCCCCAGGCCGAAACTTCGGGAATTCCTTCTTCTCGTTGAGTTGCTCCTGTACAAATTTTATCGCGTCCATCGTTTTCCGGTTTGAATATTGATAGCGTCTGAAAAATGCTGCGCAAAGGTAAAGTTTTTCTTCGGAAAAACCTAATGTTTGTCTGTTGTTCGTTGTCTGTTGTTTGTTGGGGGCTGCTCCGTTCAGGTAACCAACAACCAACAACCAACCAACGCCCCCCTCCGGCCCCAGGCTCACCGCACCACCGTCGCCACCCCTCTGATCTCAAAAGGCTCGCCGCGGGGCCCGTTGAAAGTGGCCAGCACCATATATACGCCGGCGGGCACATCCCGGCCGGTATTGTTTTTGCGGCCGTTCCAGCCTTCAAAGGGGTCGTTGGTTTCGAAGACCATTTCGCCCCACCGGTTCCAGATCGTCAGTTTGAAATTGACGGCGCCCTCCATGATGCCGGCGCCGAAGTAGAGGTCGTTGGCGCCGTCGCTGTTGGGGGTGAACGCGTTGGGCAGGAAGAAGCGCACCTCCGGCCGCAGGTCGATAAGGGCAAATGCCGTATCCAGGCAGCCGCTGGGATGAGTGACGACCTGCATCACCTCGAACAGGCCCGTATCCGGAAAGGTATAGGAAGGGTTGGGCAGGGTGGAGCTCTTGCCCGTGCCGAAATCGTAAAGCCAGCGCACCGCTCCCGAAGATTCATCCATGAACTTTACTTCCGGCTCGATATTGCTGGGTTGCTCAGGAGTGAAGGAAAAGCCTGCCACGGGAGCCGGCAGCACCGTGATCAGGTTGTAAAAGGTGGTGTCCGTCTGGCAGCCCAGCGGAGAGACGATATCGAGGCTGACGGTGTACGTGCCCGGCTCCTGGTAAGTGTGGGTAGGGCTGACCAGCGTGTCCGTGCCGCCGTCGCCGAACTCCCAGAGGATGTCATAGGCCTCGCTGATCGGAGTAGAGAGGTTGTCGAAGAAAATCTGCGCCGGCACGCAGCCGGTATAGGCGCTGGGGGCAATGACGATCAGTTCCGGGATGGGAAAAAAGGGCAGGATTTGCGTTTGGGCGTCCTGGCATCCGTTGATATCCGTTACTTCCAGGGTGACAGGGAAGTTGCCCGGCTCGCGGTAAACATGCTGAGGGTTTTGCTGGGTAGACTTTTGCCCGTTGCCGAAAGACCACTCCCATGCCGTCAGTTGGCCGCTGCCGGAATAGGACGCATCGGTAAAGGCAGCGGGGCCGGCAATACAGGTATCGTAACTGAATCCGTAATCCGCCCTGATCTCGGGGAAGATATGCACCCGGATGTCGGCCGTGTCGCCACAGCCGGTATTGGGGTTGAGGATGAGCTTGCCCAGATAGGCGCCCGTATCCGGGAAGGTAATGGTAGGGCTCCATTCCCCGAAAGATTGCGCCTGCCCGTTGATGTCAAAGGTCCATTCGTAGATGTCGATGAAGCTGCGCTGGAAGCTTTCGTTGTTAAAAGTAACGGTATTTTCTCCACAGGAGACGACGACGTACTCCTGGTTGTTCACCACCTCATCGGAAGCGATCTGCGCCACTACGGTGGGGTCGCAACGGGCCACATTGAACTGGAAATCCCGGAAGACCCGGCTGAGCAGCGCTCCGTTGCGGTATTCTTCCACACAAACCCCCACGACGAACTGCCCCAGGGCGGTAGGCGTGCCGGTGATCATGCCGGTATTGGCGTCGATATCGATTGCCGGCGAACCGCCCATAGGGTTGATGATGCTGTAGTTGGGCGCCAGGAAGGATACGGGGTCATAAGGCGGCGGGCAGGCCGGGATGGGCCGGGCCCCGATACAGGTGCTGTAAAGGTTGGGATTGTCGGTGATGGGGCCGCCGCCAGCCAGGGGAGGGCAGAAGCTGTACACCAGCTGGTCCTCGTCGGGGTCGCTGGCCGAGTGGTCGAACTCCAGCGGCGCGCCGGCACAAATAACGGTCGGCGGAAAGGCATTGAACACCGGGCTGTTATTGCACAACTGCTGTGCCCGAGGCGTGATCTCGATCGAATAGGTCGCTCCGGTATTCTCCGGGTCGAAAATATTGCTGATGGTCACGTTGCGGCAGCAACGCTGATAGGAAATATGGTAACTCTCAGCCGACACAGGCAGGTTGGCTTCAAAACGATACAGGCCTTCCTGCACGCATACGTCCGGAGGGATCAGGCAGGGATAGTCCGGCGCTACCACCTGGGTGACGGAAGCCAGCTCCGCATCGATCCGCATGAAGGGCTCATTCTGGCTCTCGCCGATACAACCATTGCCCGAACAGTTGTAAACGGCGATGAATGCCGTTGCGTCGAAATCGGCACATTCCGTACAGTTGCAGTCCCGGTACACCTTCAGGGTGAATTCGTAACGGCCGCTGCCCAGGCATTCGTAGGTGATCACCCCCCCGATAATGTGCTTGGCATGTGCCGCTCCCACCGCAAACAGCAGGCTCAGGAGCGCCATCGTTCTTTGAATTCTTCTCTTCTTCATAGCTTTTTCATTATTCATTTTTACCCGCCGAAGCCCTGGCTGAGGCGGGCCCTCGCTCCATCACCGCACCAGCGTAGCCATTCCCCTTACCTCCACCGGCTCTCCCCGGGGGCCCAGGTAGCGGACGAGGCAGGCGTACAGGCCGGCGGGCACGGGTTTTCCGGTATTGTGCTTGCGCCCGTTCCATCCCACCATGGGGTCGGCGCTGCGGAAGACCTCCTCGCCCCAGCGGTTCCAGATGCTCAGTTCAAAATCGCGGACGCCTTCAAGATAACCTTTTCCCAGGAAAATATCATTAACCGAATCATCATTGGGGGTAAAGGCATTGGGCAGGAAGTAGGTGGCCCTGGGCACAATATCGATGTACTGCACTACCGTATCCTGGCAGCCGCTGGGATGGGTGACGGTGAGCCGCACCTCCTGCAGGCCGGTGTCCCTGAACAGATAGGCAGGGTTCTGCTGCGTGGCGTAGGCCGCCCCTTCGAAGTCCCAGAACCACTTGCTGGCGCCGCTGGAGCGGTCCTCGAACTGTATTTCCGGGTTGAAGATGTCGGGCTGCCCGGGGGTGTAGGCGAAATCGGCCACCGGCGAGGGCTCGATGGTAATGAGCTCTGAAAAGACAGTATCCGTCTGGCAGCCGATGGGAGAGGTAATGCTGAGGCTTACCGAGAAAATGCCTTCCCGGGTGAACAGGTGCTCGGGGCTGATATCGCCGGCGCTGCCGCCGTCGCCAAAATCCCACTGTATGTCGTACGATTCGTCAACGGGCGTCGACAGGTTGTTGAAAAAGATACTTCCCGGCGCACAGCCGGTAAAGGAGCTCGGCGAGACGATCAGCAGGGCGGGAACGGGGAAATAGGTGATCTCCTTGCGGACGGAGTCCTGGCAGCCGTTGAAGTCCGTGGCCCGAAGGTGGACCGGCCTGACGCCGGGTTCGGAGTAAATATACCGGGGGCTCTGGTTGCTGGAGCCGTTCCCGTCGCCGAAATCCCAGTTCCAGTTGCTGATGCCGTTGGCGCCGGCGGAGGACAGGTCGGTGAACTGTACCGGGCCGGCCACGCAGGTGTCATACTCATATTCAAAATCTACGTCGATCCCGGGGAAGATCTTCACCCGGATGCGGGCCGTATCGCCGCAGTCGGTGCCCGGATTCAGATAAAGGCGGCCCTCATATTCCCCGATACCGGGAAAGTCGACCGTCGCGTTCCAGGTGTTGATGACGGTATCCCTGCCGCCCAGCCCGAATGTCCAGAACCATTCGTTGATGCGGGATTGCTGGTAGCTCTGGTTGAGAAAGCTGATGCGGTTCTCCCCGCAGGAGGTGAGCAGGAACTCCTGCCCGTTGATGATGTCGTCCTCCCGGATATCGGCCACGACCGTGGGGTCGCAATTGGTGACGTTGAACTGGAAATCGCGCCGCACGATGCTCAGCAGTTGGCCGTTGCGGAATTCCTTGACGCAGACCCCCACTACGAACTGCCCCTGCGCATTGGGCATGCCGCTGATCAGCCCGGTGTTGACGTCGATGTTGATATCGGCGTCGATGCCCAGGGGGTCGAGCGCGCTGTAGAAAGGCGCCACAAAAGAGACCGGCGCGTAGGGCGGGGGGGCGTCCGGGTTGGGCGCCACTCCGGTGAAGGAGGTCGGCTGGTCGAAGTTGAGGCCGCCGCCCAGGAAGGGCGCGCAAAACTCATAGACCAGTTGGTCGCCCTCGGCGTCCGAGGCGGCATGGTTGTATTGGAAAGGCTCATTGGCGCAGAGGACGATGGGCGGAAAACCATCGTAGACGGGGCTGTTGTTGCACACATTCTGAGCGGCCGGCGTGAGCTCCATAAAATACGTCGCCCCGGAGCTTTCCGGCGATATGATGTTGGTAATGGTATTATTGCGGCAGCACCGCTGGTAGACGATGAAGTAGCTCTCGTTCGATACCGGCAGGTCGATGACCGGAAAGGTGTACACGCCGCGCTGAACACATACATTGCCGGGGACGATCACGCAGGGGTTGCCGGGATCCGGGTCGATGAATTCGACCTGCGGGAAACCCGCCTGAAAATTCATGAAGTCCTCCGACATGCCCGTCCGGTAAATGGTGATGGTGGCCGGATAAGGGGCGTTGGGTGAGTCGAAGGGCGCGCCGCCGCCCTGACAGTCCCGGTAGATGTTCATATAGAACTGGTAGGAACGGCTGCCCGAGTTGGGGTCGCCATTTGTCCAGCCCAGGCATTCATAAGTAATTTCCCCGCCGATGATATGAGCAGCGCGCAGGGACAAAGCGGCCAGTAGTATTCCCAACGTAGCGGTAGTGCGAAGTGAACAGCTCAAGGGTGTTATCGTTTTAAGAATTTCCCGGCCTTCTGAACAATAGAAAGCCCGTTTTTTAGTTGTAATGATTGTGTTGCCAAGTTAGTATGGTCAAGATAAATATAGTTTTTTAATCACTGGCCTTTTGAAATTATATTTTGGCAGTTGGTAAGTTTCTTGACAGAATCCCTGCCGGCGCCCATAATCCCTCAGCAAGCTTCAGAACAATACAAACATACGTCCCAAAACTACTCATAGCCTTCATCCTTTACTGACTCGAGCCTGATATCATTGTCCGTAAAATGGTATAAATGCAATGCGTATGACTACCTCTACAAATGGAAGGGCTATTATGGTTCAAAACTACGATCTCGAAAGCGCCCTGGAAACGCTCCGGAAGGGAGGGCTGATCCTCTATCCCACGGATACCGTCTGGAGTATTGGCTGCGATGCCTCCAACCCCCGGGCGGCCAGCCGGCTCCGCCAGCTCAAAAACACGGACGACGCTCCTGGTTTGGAAATCCTGGTAAGCTCTGTTGACATGCTGCGGCGATACGTGGCGCACCTCCACCCCCGGATCGAGACCCTCCTGCTCTACCACCTCCGCCCCCTGACCGTTGTTTACGACCAGAGCCGAAACCTGCCCGGCAGTGTCCTCGACGACGATGGCCGCGTGGCTATCCGCCTGGTGCAGGACGATTACTGCCGCCGCCTGATCGACGGCCTGGGCAGGCCCATAGTGGCCGCCGCCGCGGATTTGCGCCCCGGCTATTATCCCGATAATTTCGGGGCCATCAGCTCCGATGTGGTCGAAAGGGTAGATTACGTGTCGAAGTACCGCCGCGCCGACCGCTCGCCTGCCTACCCTTCGGTCATGGCCCGCCTTTCACCACGGGACGAACTGGAATTCCTGAGGGAATAGGATTATGGAGCGTAACGAATAAAGGCCTTATATCCCGGAGTAACGGATTAACGGCTATCCCCCATTTGCTCCCTTCCTGATCATCTGGTCAACGCCGGAGGTAAATTCCTTTACCGTGCTGGTGTAGCCGGTTTTGCCCAGGGCTTCAATGAGGTAACCGCCATCTTTGGGGTTCTTGTCCAGGTTGAAAACCCAGACGGTGGGATATCCCCTGACGTTGAAGGCCTGCTGCAGAGAGTAGTTCTGTTGCCTTATTTCGTCCGGAATCTGCTTTCTGCGGGGGAAGTCCAGCTCCAGCAGGATCACGTTGGCATCCGCCCATTTTTTGAATTCGGGTTGAGAGAACACGCTGGCGGTCAGCCTTTTGCACCAGCCGCACCAGTCGCTGCCGGTGAAGTTCGCCATGATGGGCTTACCGGATTTTTTAGACATTTCGTAGGCCTTGTCTATGTCCACCAGCCAGCCTTCATTTTCGGCGGTGTATCCGTTCTGAGCCGCTACAGCCACCGTGGCCAGCAGGAAAGCAAAAATGGCGCTTATCTTTTTCATGCGATCTTTTTTTTCAGATATTTTGGCCAAATATACAATATTGTCCCGGAAAAGGAGCACGGCCGACTGTTACCGGCTTGTTAAAGAGATGATTAGGGGAGGCGGCCGGCCGGCCGGCCAGGCAATATAACCATTTAACAATATTACTGAAGGGTGGGCCCTGTGGAATAAAAGCTTTGCTATTCCACAGGGTGGGCATAATGGGTTTCTACATATAAATTCCACCCCCGGCCCCCGCCGGCGGTGGAGATGCCATCGCATTGGCAG
>CAZAXA010000313.1:0-7525 GCA_964488965.1 uncultured Phaeodactylibacter sp.
TTTAATAAAAGCCCCCCACTCCTCATCCGTCGGCAGCCGCCATCCCTCCCCCAACCGCTTACAAGCCTCCTGCGCCGCCTCCCAGGCATACAGCCGGCCATACTGCGCACAATTCTTCGGGTCGTCATCATAGCACCACGAATTCTCCACCTCAACATCCAGGTTCTCCGCCAGCCAGGCAGGCCCGCCGGCCTCGAACTGGATGGTGCGGTAGGTTCTGCCGCCTGCCGCCACCCGGCCTTCTTTTGGAAATTCGCCCGCTTTTCCCACTTGCTGCTGCGGAGGCTCCTGATACTTCTGCTCCTCCCCCGGGCAGCCCTTATTCTCCGCCATGCCGGCAGTAAAGGGGCAGAGGTCTTCGCTGTTGGCCAGGCCGTCCCCGTCGCTGTCCTGTTCATCGATGAGGGGAGCGGGCGTTTTTTCCAGGCCGTAGGCTTCGATCTCCTGGATGGCCTCCACGTAGGCGTCGGCCAGCTTCTGCCGGAAGGCGGGCTGAGCCAGCAGGGCGGCGTCAAGGCGGTTGTTGTAAAAGCCGTTCTCGACCTGGGCGACCGGCGCTGCAGTGCTGCGCAGCAGGTAAAATTCTCCGCCTTCGCTGAATTTCAGGAAGCGGTTCTGGAGCCCGGTTTTGCGGATGACCTGTTCCAGGAAGATGGCCCCCAGGCGGCGCCCGTCCCGGGAGGCGCTGTAATGCCAGGCCTCCGCCCCCCTCAGGTCCGCCCGCGCCCAGCCGTCTTTCTCTTGCGGCGGAGCGGCATTGAAATGCACCGATACAGCCATTTTGGGCAGGGAGCTTTTATAGCTGTTGATCCGCCGGGCGCGCTCCTGCAAGCTGATGTCTTCCTCTTCCGGCACGACCCGGTAATAAGCCACTCCTATCTCTTCCAGCCGCCGGATGATGCGATCTACAACATCCCGGGCAAGCTCGCCCTCGAAGAGCTGCGTCTTGCCATCATCGAAGACGGGCGAGCGCTTACCGGGAGTGTCGCTGCCGTGGGGGTTGTCCAGGCACCAGAGGTAGCGTTGGGTATAGGCTTTGGGCCCCGTTTGCTGGATGGGGGGATTGAAAACTTCCGGCTCCTTTCCGGTTTTTTGCAGGCTACCCTGCCGGGCGGGTGAAACAGGGGGCTTAAAATTTTTTTCGGGTATTGTCAAAACTGGAACATCTTTATTCGGAACCCTTAGCGGCACTGTTTTTTTCTTTTCCGGCCCAGCAGGCCCGGCATCTGCGGCGGCGTTTTCCGGACAGGGGGCCAGAACGGGCTTTCCTTTGTAGGACTTAACGATATACCCCTCCACGCCCTTATGCCGGATGCGGTAATAGTCCTGCCCTTCTTCCAGCAGTTGCAGCCGCTCGCCGGAGGGAATGGACTTGACCAGCGTCTGGCGGTTGACCCGCAGCTGGTTCCAGCCGGGCTTCCCGAACTGGGCGTTCAGTTCATCGGCCTCCGCGCGGGTCAGTATCCGGGAGCGGAGGGCCACTTCATCAGGCAGGTTGCCGACGATATAACAGGCCTCCGGCGGGATGCTGTCCGTACCGGCCGCGGCCTCCCCGGCGCACCAGTTCCGGATGTTGTTCATCGGAAG
Source organism: uncultured Phaeodactylibacter sp. (assembly GCA_964488965.1). GTDB lineage: Bacteria > Bacteroidota > Bacteroidia > Chitinophagales > Saprospiraceae > JACJXW01. Next base: position 1,588 of record CAZAXA010000313.1, read on the forward strand.
TTCAGTGGAATCCAGAAGGATGGCCTCCTGGAAGTAGGCGCAAATCCGGCCGCGCTCCTCCGCTATCTGTTGCTCAAGACGGTTGAGCATGGAGGCTTCCGAAAGTTGTCCGCTTTGCAGTTGGGCGGCGTCCTGCAATCCCAGATATTCAAGTATCTTCGGCATGGGCGCCTGCCTCTCGGGCGGCAGGCTGCCGGTTCCTGCATTGAGCTTCGCCCATTCTTCCAGGGCATCGCGGAGCTGAGCCTGCCTTTCGGCCGGGCTCAGGGCGAAAAATTCATAGCCGGACTGGTACAAGCCGGCGCCTTTGTTGTAAAAAGCAATGGCCATATTGCGGCGGTACTCGCTTGTCCAGTCTTCCCGGAACCGGTAGTGTTCTTCCCCTTCCGCAGTTGACAATTTCAGGGTTTTATCCGTCCGGTTGTATGTTATCAGCCGGGCGGCAGGGGAAGAGCCGGAAGGAGGCATCCGCCATTGCCAGCCGGCTTCAGGGCCCGACACTTCTGCGGGCACAAACAGCGGCGCATCCGCCAGTGTTTGCCAAAGTATAGCCTGAGCGTTAAAAGCGCTGGCATTGGACAGAGAGTCCGCCTGAACGGCCGCTCTCGCATGGGCTTCCACCATCACCCCGACCGCTTCAAGATCATTGATGCACAGCAGGTTGTCCGTTCCTGCCACCTGGTATTCCACCAGTACGCCTTCACAGCCTGCCGGCCTGATCTGCCAGGGCCAGGCCGTGGCCAGCAGGGCGGGGAGCCACAGGGGCAGAGCCCAGCGCAGCACGTCGCGCCACTCGCCACGCCAGCCCAGGCCGGGCAGGCCGTGGGGGTGGAGGTATTTCTTCCAGTTGTCGGGCACGATGAAGTCCAGCGGGCTGCGTTCGCGCTGCAGTTGTTTGATGACGGTAACATCGGCCTCGGCGCCGGCTTCCATGAGGTTGCCGATCTCTTTTTCCAGTTCTTTTTTGCGGCGCCTGTTTTTGGTGGTGAGCCACTCGTTGAGGGCTACGTTCATGCGGTAGTCTTCGAAGGCGGCCGAATCGGCGGGCGGGGGGTTTTGCCGCAGGATATTTCCCAGCTGAACACGCGCCCGTTCCAGCAAAGCAGGGTGCTCCGCCTCCAGCCAGCTCAGCAGGCCGGCGCGGGCGGCGGGCGGGATGCGCCCTTCCGTAAACCAGGATAAACGGGTGAGTTGCAACAGCCTGTCAACTGTGAGCAGGTTTTCCCCTCCGATGGAAAGCTGCTGGCCGAGGTAGAGGGTCAGGTCCCAGTGCAGGGAAGGGTAAACGGCACAGGCGGCGATCCATTGCAGCATGGGTTCGCCGAAATGGGCGTGCAGGCCGGGGAGTAGAGCGCCGTTGAGTTCGATAGGTTGCCGGGGAGCGTCTTTCACCCGTTCGGGCCAGGTATCGAAGCGGGCGTCCTCTTCCATTTCCAGTTCTTCCAGCCAGAAGAGCAGGCTCTGCATGGAGAGGGGCAGCAGGGTAAAGGCCTCGCTCAGGCGCCGCTCGCGCTTACCCCAGCTTTGAATGGGGCGGGGCGTCAGCAGGAGGCGGTGTTTCCAGTTGCGGAACAGGCGGCTCCAGGTTTCGGGTCTGCCGGTCAGCTTGTTGAGCAGGGCGTTGCCGTAGCCCGCGATGATGAGGCGGGCGGAAGGATAACGCTGCTGCACCTCAGGCAGGGTAATGCCTTCCGGATGCAGTTCGTTGTAGCATACCCGCGGGTCATTGTCGTAGAAAAAGCGCTCGATGAGCACTTCGTTGGCATGGAAAACCCGGAAGAGCAGGTCCAGCAGGCGGGCGCGGTGGTTGCGGGCCGACTGCTGGTCGATCAGCAGCAGGTACTCGGGAGGTTGTGTCTGCTGCAGGAAGCGGAAGGTGGGCATGCCCCCCTGCTCGATGGTGGCGCCGATGGTTTTGGGCACGTCCAGCCGGAAGGCCTCGCTGCCGGTGCGCTGTCGGATGAGGTTGAGCAGAAAGCTGAAGTCATCGCCCAGTTGGATGGCCTCCGCTCCTTCGATGCGAATGTTCCAGGCATAGGGCGGTTTGTCTTTCGATTCCAGCTCGGCGACCAGCTTGCGGCGGCGGTAAGCGCGGTAAAACATCACGGCCAGGAGTAAGGCCGTGAACAGCAGCAGGCCGCCCCACTTCAGCCACCGGAAGTTGTCGGCCAGGAAGCGGCGCAGCGCAGAAGGAGGCTGCATGGCTAAGGCCAGGGGGTCGTGGTTGGAGGGGTAATTCAGGAGCTCAAAAGGAGAAGTAAAGGACTTTATGATCTCGACAGGGCCCTCCGGCAAGAGAGGCTCCGGCAGCGAAATAATGGGTTTGTAGTTGACTGCCAGCCTCTGCCCCCTGGCGTTCGACCATTCCACAACGATAGAATCCTGCCCCTCGATACTGTCCTGAGCGATGTACACCAGGCATTGCAGCGTATCCACCAGAAAGGCGCCCAGGCCGCCCCGCCCGGCATAGAGTACCTCAAAACTTTCCGGCAATCCGAAATCCCTCAGGTCGGTGGAATCAACCAGGCACACTTCCGCCTTCCCGCCGGCCTGCACCTGGAAAGGCTTTTCGATAAAATCCCGTTCCACCGGCCGCAGCAACTGATAGGCCACAATGGCAGGCGGGATCAGCAACAACAGCGCCAGCAGCCAGATCAAGCCGCGGTAGCGGCGCTCCTGCCGGTCCGGCGCCGCCAGATCTTCCCGCTCTGTTTCCCGGTAGAAAGCCTCCGTCCGCCGGCGGCACTGTTCGAACAGCTCGTAGAAGTGGGCCTGCTCCCTGGGGTTGCCGGCAAAGAGGGGCGCCAGCAAATAGGGCATCTCCTCCACCCTGGTGTCTTCCGGCAGCTTATTCAGCAGTTCCTGCAACTGCAACTGCTGGCCGGTGCCCAAAGGGTAGCCTTCTGCCTGAAGGGTGCTCAGCAGTTCGGCGAGGAGGTGGTATTTTTTGCCGGAAAAACTCATTGGAAAATCCCCACCAACGCCTTCAAATCATCCTTATTCTTAGCCAGCACCGAATACGATAAGCTCAGTTGCTCCCGCTCCTCAGCGCTCAGGGAAGATAATTCGTTCAGTTTCGAAGCGTCGAAATCCATCTTCCGGAGCAGGGCGGCCCACTGTATCAGCTCGGCGGTGGCGGGCGGCTTCTTGAGTTTCACCTTGTCTTTGGCGCGGATCATTTCGAAGTGTTCGATGATGGCGCCGAGCTGTTTTTTGCCGCCTTCCGAGTCGAAGCCGTCCAGTTTTTGCCGGAGGATGCGCAGCAGCTCGGCGGCGGAAGGGAATTCGATGTGGAAATAGGCCACCCGGCGCAGGAAGGCGTCGGGCAGGTTTTTCTCCGAGTTGGAGGTCATGATGATGATGGGGCGGTTGTCGGCGGTGGTTTGGAAGCTTTTGCCGATCTCGGGCACGTCGAAGCGCAGGTCCTCCAGGGCGGCAAGCACGTCGTTGGGCAGGTCGCGCGGCGCCTTGTCGATCTCATCGAGCAGGACGACCCTGCGGCTATGGCTGCGGATGGCGGCGCCCAGGGCCTGATAGCGGATGTACTTTTCTTCGACCTGCCCGGGAGTCAGAGGTTCGGCCTGCGTCTGGCTGTACTGGAAATGGCCCAGGGCGTCATAGCGGTAGAACAAATCCTTGGCCGTGGAGGTGGTCTGGGCGTTGAAAACCTCTACTTCTCCCAGCCTGAAGTAATGGGCCACGTGGTGCGCCAGCTGGGTTTTGCCCGTACCCGGCTCGCCGGTGAGCAGCAGCGGCTGCCCCAGGTTGAGGGCCACATTGACCGCCCCGACCAGCCCTTTGGACGGCAGGTACAGGCGGGGGTCTTTGATCTTTTCATTGAGGAGAATCTCCGGCAGCTCGCGCTGCCCGCTTTCGCTGTATAGGTGAAAGTTCATGATCTTTTTTTCAATTAAGCCTGTAATGTTACGGAGATTGTGATAAAAACAGGACTGCCGATATTTTCTCGACGTTCGTATTGCCTTTCGCAGTCAAGGCTTCATTCATTGGCAATGCGGTAAACCACAGCCTGCAGTTCCTCGATATCTTTCATGTTCAGCAGTTTTTTTTCCTGATACAGGCGCTGGTCCTCTTCCCGCAGGCCGGAGAGGAAGACGTCCATCACCTGTTGCACCTTGTTGGGGTTGCGCTCCCCCAGGTCCATCAGCCAGGCGCGCAGGTCGCTTTCCTCGACGGGCAGCAGGGGGGTCAGCAAGGTGGCCTCGTTGCGCCGGGCCAGGCCCTCCAGGGCTTCGACGATGGCCTTCTGCGGCGGCGCCAGCCTGCCTTCGTGTTGCTTTTCGATGTAAACTACGAAGAAAAAGAGGAAGGTAGGCACATCCTGATGCGGGCAGCGGAAGGTGTCGATCATCCACTGCAGGTATTCCGGCAGGAAATCCTCCCAGTTGCGCTCGTGGATCTCAAAGGCGACAGCGACGTAATCGTAGGGCAGTTTAGGCACGCCCGTTTCGATGAAAGCGTCAAAAGACTGGGTATCGGCGAAGCGGAAGCGTTCCTGGACGTATTCCTTAAAGCGCTGCTGGCACTTGCGGGTATTGCGGCCTACGGGCAGGCCCTCGATGCGCAGCCGCCCGCTGTCTTCATGGGTGATGATGTGCAGGGCGTCGGAATCGCCGTCGAGTTCTTCGAGCAACAGCTCGTACACCATGCGCTCGGCAAAGCTGGGCGGCATCTGGCTGGGGCAGGCGCTGATGAAGTAGTACTGGAATTCCTGTTTTTCCTCCTCTTTTTCATCGAAGGCGCCCCAGAATTTACCCCGCATCTCCCGGCGGTCCACGTTCACCAGGTGGAGCAGGCCGACCTCTTCGTCTTCATCGAGGTTGAGCTCGCGGACGGCGTCCAGCAAGAGGGTATCCCTTTCGGGCGTATGGATGTTGTGGGCGCCGGACAGGATGCGCTTCAGTTCCCGGATCTCCCCTTCGAGCTGTACGATCTGCTCTTTATAGGAAAATTTGGCGCTGGCGTCATAGGCGATGTCCCGCTCCTTCTTCAGGAAGTTGAGCTTGCGGATGAGCAGTTCCAGCTCCTCTTCAAAACCTTTGATCTCTTCAGGGGTGTAGAACATGAGTAAGCTCCCGGCATTAATTGTGAGCGAAAGTTAGGCAATTTTTTGGATGTGCTTATACGAACAAAAAGGCCTGCACCCGGAGGTACAAGCCTTTTTCTCAAAACTCTTTCGTACATGTCAGACAGCCGTCGGCTAATCTCGTAGTTTTTTAGCGATTGGAATTAAGACGCTTCATTGATCAACTCGAAGTTGAACAACAGCAGAATGAGAAGAAGAATGCCTAGAATGATCATGGGACAAGATTTAGATGAAAAAAAAGGGTTTAAAGTCCTACATTCTTCCCCTCGGGGTAAAGTGCCTGTGTGTTTATCGAAGCGTGTGAATGGATATGTCGTGATTCACTTTACACCCTAAGCATGCTTGTAAAAGAACATTTGCCTGCCAAAGATAAGGGAATTATCCTTAGCCCGCAAGACAGCGAGTGGGTTTCGTTGGGTTTTTGACAGGATTAACAGAACGCACAGGATGGGCGCGATTCCTTTTTGTACTCCTTGCCCGGTTTTAGGCCTTAGGCTGTAGGTTTTAGGGACAACCCAGGCCTGATCGGGCGCTCAATAGGCGCCTAACGCCTGAAACCTAAATCCTCCTAACACCGGAGGAGACACAATCTAGTACCTCCGGAACGAGGTTCCGGGGCAGTTGATTGTTGATTGTTGTTGCCCGCTAATTGGTTCTAAGCTGTTGATTGCCAACGAACAACCACCAACTGCATTCTGCTCCCCGCGGGAAAATAACTGTCCCGTTATTTAGTGCCGAAAGCACTAGAACTTCGACGCCCCTTCATTGGCGTCATTGTAGTTCTTCGTTACCTGTTCCCAGTTGATGACATTCCAGAATGCGGAGATGTAATCC
>CAZAXA010000314.1:0-7492 GCA_964488965.1 uncultured Phaeodactylibacter sp.
TCTCCATTTGCGGCTGAAACTTCAACGGTTTTAACCCACTACCTGTTGGAGGACAAATCTAAGCCTGACGATATAGCCATATAACAATCCCACAATCGGCGCGAGGGCAGAACCGGAAAAAATTACAAGCCTCTGGCCTGCGTTAAATAAAGCCAGAGCGCGATGGGCATGCCCTGAAGCTATGGCAGCCAGAGAAAAGCGCCCCCTGGCGCAGCTTTCAATCCTTCAACCCATACTTCTCTACCAATGCCCGGTACCGCGGCGCCTTTGCAAACTGGTTGTACGGCGGTTTGGAATCATCGATATTATGAATTTTGAACCCCTTCCGGAAAGCCGCCTCCAGGTAGTGATAAAAACTATCCGCCTTTCCGGTGAAGGCGAAGGTTTCCGCCAGGGTGGTATAGGGGTACCCTTGCAGCGTATCCAGAGCGGCCGCAGCCCGGGCCTTATCCATTGCCAGGACATGCTCACCCAGCATATTGTGGGCCATAGCCGCGAGGTTCAGCGCGTTCTGGTAGTTTTCGGAACCTGCCAGATAGGGTTCCGCCTTCCGGAAAGTATGCACCACTTCCTCATACTTGCCGGTGTAATAGTTGCCCCGCATGACAGCCGCCGCGACCCAGGGTGTGGAAGGGTCCATTTCAAAAGCAGCGTTGGCATGACGGAGGGCCTGCGCCGTATCCCCGCGCGCCAGGGCAGCCAGTGCTCTGGTCATATACCCCGGGGCGTTCTCTCCGGCCATCTTCTCCGCCCGCTCTACGATCTCCAATGCCTCATCCATGGCGCCGCGGCTCACCTTGCTGTCGGCCCAGGTGCTCCAGGCGTTGGGGTCGTTGGGCGCGAGGATCGTCATTTGTTCGAAGGCGCTGTCGGCCTTTTCGTACTGGCCGGCGCTGTGCAGCGCCCAGCCATAGCTGATCCAGCGGTCGAGGTTATCCGGGTCGAGCGCCACGGCCTTCCGCATGGCTTCCAGCCCCTCTTCCGTTCTGTCGAGGCGGTTCAATGCCCAGGCCTGGCGGACGTAGGCCAGCGGGAAATCCGCCTTTGCCCGGGCCGCCTTTTCGAACTTCTCCAGTGCCAGTTCGGGCTTGCCCTGCTCTTCCAGGATGCTGCCCCATGCCACATAAGCCCAGTGGGCCTCCTGCGGGCGGTTGCGCAGAATGATCCGCACGAGTTCCAGGGCCTCCTCGTATTTCTTCTGCCGGTACTTGACCACCGCCAGGCGGTAAGGGTCGGTATTGGTGACGATGAGCTCCGCGCCGCGGCGCAGGAGAGAGTCGACGGCGGCCTTCTCCCGGCCACTCTCCACCTTCACCGTGGCCGTATGGGCGGAGTAGCCGGCCATGCGAAGCGTCAAAGCATATTCCTCATCGAGTTTGGTAACTTCCCCCTGAATGAGGTGGTTGGGGCGGCCGAACATATCGCGCAGGTGGTAGGTGATGGAGCGCAGCGACACGCCGATGCCCATAACGGCCACGTTCAGGTCGGGCTGCTGGCTGCCCGTCAGTTGCAGGGAATCTTCCTTGACAGAACTGGCCTGTTTCTTGATCGCCAGCACTTCGTCCTGCACCTTGCGGGCGACGACCTCTCCTTTATATCCGCTTTCCTCCAGGTGGGCCGGCACGCTGAAGGCTTCGATGACATAACCCTGATCCTGAAAAATACGATAAACCAGCACAAGGGCCACGATGATCAGAAAAAGGGCGCCCATCTTCAGGGCGATGGTTGCCAGGCGGTCCAGGCCGTTGGCCCAGCGCTCCAGTTGCACGGCGCGCTTCCAGTCCCAGTTGCGTACCTTGAACGGGTTGTTGGCCTGAAAACGGAACCATTGAGTGATCCTGGGTAACATGCCGGGAAATTGTATTGGTTCTGCTAAATTAGCAATTATCAGCCTTTTGCCCAAAATTTGTACACATAGGCGCACAGACATGCGAAAGCCCGTCAGGCAACTTCCCCCCGCCTTATCCTCACCGTCAGCAATATCAACAGCCCAAGGATGAAAAAGCTGCCCAGCACCAGCAGGCTCACCCGCATGCTGCCGGTGAGCTGTTCGACGAAGCCGAAGGAGAAAGTGCCGATGATGATGGCGGATTTTTCCAGCACGTCGTAGAAGCTGAAGTAGGAGGTAGGGTCTTTGGTATCTTCGGGGATGAGCTTGGAGTAGGTAGAGCGGGAGAGGGACTGTATGCCGCCCATGACCAGGCCCACGGCGGCGGCAATGGCGTAGAACTGCCCCTTGGCCTGCACGAAATAGCCCAGCAGGCAGATGGCTACCCAGATCAGCAGCATGGTGATGAGCGCCGGCTTGTTGCCCTTCCATTCCGAGAGGCGGGCGAAGGAAACGGCGCCGGCGATGGCCACCAGCTGCAGGATGAGCACCACGGCGATGAGTTCGCCCGTTTCGAATTTCAGCTCCTTTTCGGCGAAAGTGGCCGCCAGGAACAGCACGGTCTGCACGCCGGCGCTGTAGCAGAAAAAGGAATACAGGAAATGCTTGGTGTCCTTCTGGTGTTTTACGGCCCGCCAGACCTTTTTCAGTTCCTGCGCCCCTCTTCTCAGCAGGCCGGGCGTGGCCTTCTGCTTTTCATCCGAAGGCAGGCGCCGGAAAGGGATCAGGGCGAAGCCGATCCACCACAGCCCCACCGTCAGGAAGGCAAAGCGGGTGGCGGCGCCCTTGTCCGGAAAGCCGAGCTTGTCGTAAAAGATGATCATCAGCAGGTTGCCGACCAGCAGGATGACGCTGCCGATGTAGCCGAAGGAAAAACCCCGGGCGCTCACCCGGTCGTACTGGTCTTCCGTGACGATCACCGGCAGGAAGGCATTGTAAAAGACAAGCCCCCCGGCAAAGCCGATCATGGCGATCATGAAGCCTATGGTGCCTGCGGCCAACTGCTCCATCCCTTTAAAAAAGTAGAGAGACAGGCAGGCGGCAGAGCCCATGACGGTGAAAAATTTCAGGAAAAACTTGCGGCGCCCCCCGTAGTCGGCTATGCCCGACAGCAAAGGAGAGAAGAGGGCGATCAGGAAATAGGAACCCGAAATGGCGTAGGCATACAGAGAACTGTTTGACATTTCGATGCCGAAAACGTGGACGACCTCATCCGTTATGGCTACGTAATAACCCGGGAATATGGCCGCGGTGATCACCAGGGCGAAGGCCGAGTTGGCCCAGTCAAAAAAGGCCCAGCCATTGATGATGCGCTTGTCATTGAGCTGAAAATCCTTGGTATGGTTCATACAGTGGTGTTCTCAGCGCTCAAGATAGAAAAATTTAACTGAGCTTTGGCCCGGATGGGTTGCTTTTCAGCCTGTGCTGTAACAGGGGTAATTTTGTATCTTGCCCACTCTATTCAGGAATATTATGAAGATCGCTATTCTTTCGCGGGGCCCGCAGTTGTACTCTACCCAGAGCCTGGTGCGCGCAGGCATGGCGCGCGGGCATGCCATGCACATCGTCGACCATACCCGCTGCACGCTGGTGGTGGGGCGGGGCCGGCCCCGGATTTATTACGGCGATTATCCGCTGGAGCGCTTCGATGCGGTCATTCCCCGGATCGGCGCTTCGGTGACTTTGCAGGGGGCGTCGGTGATCCGGCAGTTCGAGATGATGCAGGCTTTCACTGTGGCCCGTTCGGAGGCCTTGCTCGAATCGCGGGACAAGCTGCGCTGCCTGCAGAAACTGGCGCGCTGCAGCGTCGAGGTGCCGCGTACGGCCCTCGCTGTTCCCGGGCAGGACCTGATGCCGCTGGTACACGAGATCGGCGGCCTTCCCCTGGTCATTAAATTGCTGGAGAGCACGCACGGCAACGGCGTCCTCCTGCCGGAGACCTACCGCGCGGCGGAATCCATGATCGAAGCCTTCCAGCGCCTGGGCGAGCGGGTCATCATCCAGGAGTTCATCCCGGAGGCCAAAGGGGCCGATATCCGCGTCCTGGTCGTGGCCGGCGAGATCGTAGCCACCATGAAGCGGCAGGCCCGGCCCGGCGAGTTCCGCTCCAACCTGCACCGGGGGGCCAGCGCCGAAATAGCGGAACTGAGCGATGAGGAAAGGACGGCCGTTCAGCATTCCGTCAAAATGCTGGGGCTGGATGTGGCGGGCGTGGATTTCCTGCGCTCCCGCCGCGGGCCCCTGGTCATGGAAGTCAACGCCTCGCCCGGCCTGGAGGGCATCGAGGGCGTCACCGGGGTGGATGTGGCCGGCAAGGTCATAGCATTTATCGAACGCCGGGTGGAAGAACTGAAAAATTTCCAGTCCAACACTAAAAAGAGCTGACCCATTATGGCCGACGCTACCTTCCGGATCAATAATGTCGACATCGCCCCCGGGCAGAAGGAAGTGGTGAAGATACCCGTGGGGCGCCTGCCCTCCGGCAACCTGATCAGGATACAGGCCCATGTGTACCGCAGCGCCGTGGAAGGCCCCGTAGTGCTTATCCTGGCCGGTGTTCACGGCGACGAGGTTAACGGCGTGGAGATCGTGCGGAGGACGATCGTCAATGGGTACTTCGAACAGCTCAGCCGCGGTACGGCCATCGCCATTCCCATCCTGAACATTTACGGCTTCATCAATTTTTCCCGCGAAGTGCCGGACGGCAAGGACATCAACCGCTCCTTTCCCGGAAATATGAACGGCTCTCTGGCCTCCCGGGTAGCCCGCACCCTGACCAAAAAAATCCTGCCCCTGGCCGATCTCGTGGTGGATTTCCACACCGGAGGGCAAAGCCATTACAACTATCCGCAAATACGCTATACCAAAAATGACCAGGTGAGCGAAAAGCTGGCCCGTGCCTTTTCCGCCCCGTACCTGCTGGCCAAACCCACCATCCCCAAGTCATTGCGCAAGGCCGCTCTGGAACAGGGCAAGCCCGTGCTGGTCTTCGAAGGCGGCGAAAGCCTTCGTTACGATGGCTTTTCCATAGAGAAAGGGCTGTCCGGCATCCAGCGCCTGTTGCATGCTCAGGAGATGCTGAACGGAGAGCCGCCGCCACCGGAAAATACGCTGCTCTTCCGAAAAACCACCTGGGTGCGCGCTCCCCGGGCGGGAATGTTCCTGTGGTATAAATGTTCCGGCCACCGCACCTACAAGGGCGAAGTACTGGGCGTGATCAACGACCCCTACGGCGAGGGTACGGTCAAGGTCACCGCGCCCCGCGACGGCTACCTCGTCGGCCACAATAATGCGCCGGTGGTCAGCCAGGGCGATGCGCTGTTCCATATGGGGTATGAGTGGGGATGAAGTGTGTATGTGTGTATGTGTGCATGTGTGCATGTGGCTTTCCGGGGACTGCCAATATGCCAACTGCACCCCCTCAATCCAGTATGATCTCCATAATTCGCCGGTACATCCGCACGCCGGCCCCCAGCAGTTCGTCCGGAAAGTCATATTCCGGGTTGTGGAGAGGAGGGCAGTGTTCGCCGGCGCCCAGGCCGAACATGGCGCCCCGGAACCGTTGGGTAAAAGCCCCGAAGTCTTCCCCCCATTTGAAGGGGTGTTCCCGTTCTGCTACGGGCAGGCCACAGTCTTCGGCGGCCTGCTGTATGATGTCTACCGCTTCGGCATCGTTGCAATTGGCCCGGAAGACATTGGTCCATTCCGTTTCCAGGCGCAGGCCATGGCCGAGGGCCAGTTCGCTGAGGTATTGGAGCAGGCGCGCGCTGAGCCGGCGCATGGCCTCTTCCGTCCAGGTGCGGATGGTCAGGTGAACTTCGCCATAACCGGCGGAAACGCCATAGGCCAGCTCGCCCATGTTCACATGAATGGGCGTAAGGATAGCAAAGTGCGGCGAGCCGGGCGCCGGAACCGACATCTGGTTTGCCTTTTGAATGACGTCGGCGATAGCGAGCGCCGGGTTTACCCCGGTTTCCGGCTCTCCGGCATGGGCGGCCTTGCCTTCCAGGCGGATGATCAGGCTCTGCACCGAGGCGGTGAAGGCCCCCCGTTTGATCAGCACTTTACCCAGTGGAAAGCCGGGCAGGTTGTGAAAGGCGAAGGCATAGTCGATAGGGTAAAACTGTTCGAAGCGGAGGTCGCGGAGCACCCGGCCGGCGCCGGCGCCGATTTCTTCTGCAGGCTGGAACAGCAACAACACCCGGCCCTTCCGGGGGGGCTTCCGCCGGATTTCCTGCGCCAGGCCCAGCAGGCAGGCCATGTGGCCGTCGTGGCCGCACTTGTGGGAGGTATTGTCCCGGAGAGAACGGTGTTCGAAATCATTGGCCTCGGCTATAGGCAAAGCGTCCAGTTCTGAACGGAAAAGGACAGTAGGGCCTTCCCTGCCGGTATCGAATACAGCCACCAGCCCGGCGCCTCCCACGTCCTCCAGCAGGCGGGTGGGCCGGGCTTCCATGACCTGGCCGGCAATAAACCTGGCCGTCCCGAATTCCTCGTCCGGCAGTTCGGGATTCTGATGCAGATAGCGGCGCAAACGCGCCAGTTGCTCAGTGGGTATATATTCCTTTGATTTACTCATAACTCATTCTCAGATCAGATCCCTCAAACGAAAAGAAACCTTCATTCGCTCTTTGCCCCTTTTGATCTTTAATCGGACCCGGGCGCCCGCCTTTTTCTGAAACTGCCGGTTGATACCTCCGAGGGTGAAAAAGCTGGCGGGCAGGCAGTTGATGCCGGTGATCTCATCGCCCGAAAGGATACCTGCGGTGGCGGCGGGGCTGCCGGGAATGACGCCATATACTACATAATTGTTGAGGCCGGGCCCCGAGGCGGCGAGGAACAGGCCGCTGCGGTCATATTCAAACTGGTCATCGTATGTCCGGTTAGGGGCCAGATAAGCCTTTTCCTTAATATAATCGATGATCACGTTGAAGCGCCCGAGGATATCGTTGCCGATGATGCCATTGCGCTGGGCAGCATAAGTAGTGTCCAGAAAAAAAGAGGTTTCCTGAAACTGAGTGATCACCTCCCGGAAGGTGAAGGATTCGAAGTCCAGTTCCTGGATTCGCCCCATGTAGCCCTGGATGAAACCACCGAGCCCGGCGCCCAGGTTGCTGGGGATCACCCGCTCGGGCAGTTCCAGGCCGGGGTGGGTGTCGGTATGCAGCAAAAGGGCCAGGCTGGCCCCCGAATCGATCAGCAAACGCAACTGAATGGTGGTGTCCTGATGAAACTGTACCCTGGCCTTGATGTAGGGCTTGTTACGCTGAATCTCGATGGGGATTTGTACGTAACCCTTGCCCGGAGGCTCGAAATACTGCGGGTCGTACAGCGAGATGACCCGCCGGCTGTAATTGATCTTCAGGACGAACCGCCGGAAAAAATCCGAACCCAGGATGCCCTGTACATCGATGCCGGCGTACTCCTCGAAGCGGAAATAATCCTCTTCCAGCACCAGGATGGAACGGTTGTTGGCTATGATATTGCCCACCTTCAGCTGTATGCCCTGCACAAGGTAAGCATAGAGTTCCTTGCTCAGGTCGGCCCCCACAATGGGGAAACGGCGCAGGTAGTTGGCCCGGAGCAGGTCAGTGACCTCCCTTT
>CAZAXA010000315.1:0-7491 GCA_964488965.1 uncultured Phaeodactylibacter sp.
CCAGGGAATACTTGCCGTAATCTTCCCGGGGGTAGAGGTTTTTGGCCAGTTGCTGGCTGATGGTGCTGCCGCCGCCCGAAGAGCGTTCCCCCCGGAGCAGCGTCTTGAAAAGCACCCTCGTCCAGGCGCGCAGGTCAACGCCATTGTGTTCGAAATAACGGGCGTCTTCGGTGGCGATCAGGGCGTTGATGAAATGCGGAGAAATGTCTTTGTACTGTACGTTGCTGCGGTTCTCGAAATAATAGCGGCCCAGCAGCGTGCTGTCGGAAGCATAAACTTCAGAAGCAATATAGTGCGTGACCGCGGCGAGGTCTTCTTCAGTGGGCAACTTGCCGAAAGCTCCGGCAGCGATACTGGCTACGAGGGCCATCCCGCCCAGCATGGCCAGGACAAAACCCAGCTTGAAGCCCTTCACTGTCCATCCGGCGGCAGGATAGTCGATCCAGAAATTGTACCAGCTAACTGCAAAACAGCGCTTGAAATTGATCCATCTGTCCTTCATTGTACGTTTGTTTGATCATGGGATAAATTTTATTGGGGTTTTCAGGACGGCGCCTGGCAACCCTTAATGACTTTTGCTCTTTGAAGGCAGTGGAGCCGGAAGGCCATCCCTTTCCCGGCCCTTTAAATGCTATCCGGTTGTTTTGACGTAGAATGTTCCCTTTCGGTACAGGGTTCCCTTCGTAAATTTCTCAGAAAATTTTACCCGGGCGTCCGTTGGCTTGGTGATATTGACGTTTATGTTCAGGCTCCTGGCCTGTATGAAAGGATTGAGGCGGCCTTTTGTGTCCGGGGGGACAAACAAATCACCTTTGGGGAAAGCTGTAGAATATATACACAACTGTTTAACGGGGGGAACAGGTACGAAGTTCCACTTTTCGGAAGGATTTTTTTGACAAATTTAAAGGCGCCTTTCCAGGGTACGGAAGGGCGCCTTTAAATTTGTCAACGCCCTTTAACCCCCTCTTCTTTGATGGAGATGATATCTACGGCGGCTTCCTTGACCATGGCGTTGAATGCGGGAATATCCAGTTGTTTCAACTGGTAAAAGACGGCAAGCTGCCGGTCGATAGCTTCCGTAAGTTGTCGTTTGGCCTCGTAGGCCTGTTGAGTAGGCCTGAAATCACCCATGCCCGACAGGGCGTTGAGGTGCGCCAGTTTGTTGGCCAGCTTGATAGGGTAGTTCAGCGGGTCTTGCCGGCTCTGGTTTTTGGACTGGTACAATTCATTTTCCACCCGGCTCATTACCGAATCGATAGCTTCGGCTTTTTCCAACAGCTCTTTTTTCGTTTCATCTCCCTTCCAACGGATCGTGAAGGGTTTGATCTGTTTGCGTATTTCCCGGATTTCAATGATGGCCTGATGAGCCTCGGAAACTTTCAGGCCGGCTTCCTGTATGAAGTCGAACTGCGCTCGCAGGTCTTCCGCTGTGCTCTGGGAACGAGGGTCTTTGAGTATGGTAAACGGCTGTTCCTGTTCTATTTCGCCAACCCGCAGTTTCACCCGGTAATTGCCCGGCAAAGCCCGGGGCCCTTTCAGGTTTGCCCACCAGAGGATCATGCCTTCGAAATCTCTGGCCGGCGGATAGTGCATATCCCATACAAAAAGATTGGCGCCCTCTTTGACGGGGAGCTTATCTTCTTTCTTTTCGGCCCGGTTGCTGAACTCCCGGATCAACCGGCCGTCTTCTTCGTGGAAGGAGAGCGTGACCGGGGTTGTGGTGTCTGCCGGCATCTGGCGAAGATAAAAATGGGCCATTACGCCGCCCGGATGGTTCATTCCTTCGTTCTTCACTTTGGGATCCTGGGTTCCGTCCATCCTGTACGCGCTGAGCGGCTGGAAAAGGTAGCGCTCGCTGCCGGCAACCGCATCGCTGAGCTGGTGTAAAGGAGTGAGGTCATCAATAACCCACAGGCCGCGCCCCTGCGTGGCGGCGATCAGGTTGTCATTCTTGACGGCCAGGTCCGTAACCGGGACGACGGGAAGGTTAAGCTGAAATTCGTGCCAGCCGGCCCCGTCGTCAAACGATATATATATGCCGCTTTCGGTACCGGCATAGAGCAGGCCCCGGCGGCGGGGGTCGGCGCGCAGCACCCGTGTAAAGTGTTCCTTTTTTATATTACTGACGATCAATTGCCAGTTCCTGCCATAGTCTTTCGTCTTATACAGGTAAGGCTGGTAATCCCCCAGCTTGTAACGGGCCCCGGCAATGTAGGCGCCTCCGGGAGTGAAGGGGTCTGGCTCGATGCTGTTGATCATCATCCATTCCGGCATGCCCGGAGGGGTAACGTTTTCCCAGTTCTTCCCCCCATTTCGCGAGAGGTGGACCAGGCCGTCGTCCGAACCAACCCAAAGCAAGCCTTCTTCGTAGGGCGACTCCGCTGCGGCAAAGATGGTGCAGTAGTACTCTACGCCGGTATTGTCTTTGGTGATGGGCCCTCCGGAGGGGCCGAGCCGGGCGGGGTCGTTGCGGGTGAGGTCCGGGCTGATCAGTTCCCAGCTCTGTCCGCCATTGTAACTCACATGAAGGTGATTGGAGGCGGCATATAATTTGTCCGGGTCGTGTGGGGAAAAGAATATGGGAAAATTCCACTGAAACCGGTACTTCATGCCTTCCGCCCCGTAACCCATAGGGTTGTCCGGCCAAACATTGACGGCCTGGCTCTCGCCGGTACGATGGTTGACGCGGGTCAGGAAACCGCCGTAGCTGCCGCCATAGACGATGTCGTCATCCTCAGGGTCTACGGCAATATGGGCGCTTTCTCCGCCGGCAGTCGGCTCCCAGTGGCGTTCGCCGATGGCGTTGCTTTCCGTACGGTGCAGGATGCGGACGGTAGAGTTGTCCTGCTGGGCAGAATAGATGCGGTAGGGGAAGTGGTTGTCGGTGGCAATGCGATAGAACTGGGCGGTAGGCTGGTTGTGGTAAGTGCTCCAGTTTTCTCCTCCATCGAAGGAAACCTGGGCGCCCCCGTCATCACCGATGATCATGCGCTGGTTATCTTCCGGAGCGATCCACAGGTCATGATGGTCGCCATGAGGCGCAGAGTAAGGCTTAAAAGTTTTGCCTCCATCAGTGGATTTATGGTAATGGACATTGACGACGTAAACCACTTCTTCATCCTGAGTGTCGGCGTAAATGCGGCTGTAGTACCAGGCGCGTTGCCGCAGGGCGCGGTCGCTGTTGAGCTTCTGCCAGTTGTCGCCGCCATCGTCCGAACGATAGACGCCGCCATCTTCCGCTTCGATGATGGCCCACACGCGGTTGGAATTTACGGGAGACACTGCTATGCCGATTATTCCCCTGAGCCCTTTGGGAAAACCCTCTTTCCGGCTGAGGTCTTCCCAAGTATCGCCGCCGTCGGCGCTACGCCAGAGGGTTGAGCCTTCGCCGCCGCTTTCCAGGCTGTAGGGGGTTCGCCGCACCCGCCAGGTAGAGGCAAAGAGCACCCGTGGGTTGTTGGGGTCGATCAGCAGGTCGACGGCGCCCGCATCGGCATTGGCAAAGAGGATGCGCTCCCAGGTTTTACCACCGTCTTTGGTGCGGTAAACGCCGCGTTCTTCGGCGGGTTGGTAGAGGTCGCCCATGACGGCGGCGTAAGCCAGGTCCGGATTGCGCGGGTGGATGCGGATGCGGGAAATATGCCGGGACAGCCGCAGGCCCATCTGTTCCCAGTTCTTGCCGGCATCCGTGCTTTTCCAGACCCCGTAACCGAATGAAACATTGCCGCGAACGGTTTTCTCTCCCCCGCCAACATATATTACGTTAGGGTCATATTCGCTGACAGCCACTGCGCCGATGGAACCCCCAAAATGGCCGTCGGAGATGTTCTCCCAGCTCTGGCCGCCGTCTTTGGTGCGCCAGACGCCCCCGCCGGTAGAGCCGAAGTAGAACAGGTTGGGCTTTCCGGGCACGCCGGCGACCGCACAGGACCGCCCGCCCCGGTACGGGCCGATGTTGCGCCATTGTATGGAATTGTACAGGCGCTGGTCAAATTGAATGCTGCCGGAGGATGCCTCTCCCGGTTTCCGTTGCGCCCCGGCAGGCTGGATGGACAATAGCAGCCCGGCAAGCAGGCAGAGCAGGAGCAGTTGGTTTTTCTTCATCAGTTAGGGTATCCTTTTTACGATTTATTTTACTTTGAAAATTCCTTTATTCACTCCTTCCTTCCCTCTCACGCCGTAAGCCCTCCATCGGCAGTAAAGACGGCGCCGGTACAGTATGCGCCCGCTTCGGAAGCCAGGAGGAGGGCCAGGCCTGCGACCTCCTCAACGCTGCCGATCCGGGCGATGGGCAACCGCGCCATGGTGTACTTCAGTATTTTTTCGTTGGCCCAGAGGGCTTCGCTGAACCGGGTTTTGATCAAGCCGGGGCAGATGGCATTGGCGCGTATGCCGTACTGGCCCCATTCTCTGGCCAGCACCTTGGTGAGGGAAATGATGGCAGCTTTGCTGACACTGTATATGCCCAATTGCGGCTCAGGCGAAAGCCCGCCGATACTGCTGATATTGATGATGGAACCGCCTCCCCGCTTTTGCATGTCCGGCAGGGCCAGCCGGCACAAGAGAAAAGGCCCTTTGAGGTTGACGTCCATGATCTTGTCAAAGGCCCAGGATTCCGTATTTTCCACCGGGCCGAATACGGGATTGGCAGCGGCATTGTTGACCACTATGTCGATGCCGCCGAAGGCGCTCCGGGTAGCCTGCGCCAGGCGCTGAAGTTCTTCATCCTTCCCCGCATTGGCGGCAACCGCTATGGCCGAAAACCCCCTGGCGTTCAGAGCATGGGCCACTTCGTCAACGGCTTCCTGTTTGCGGCTGGATACCACAATGCTCGCCCCGGCTTCCGCCAGGGCATAGGCGATGCCTTCTCCAATGCCTTTGCTGGCGCCGGTGATGACGGCGACTTTTCCGTCGAGCCGAAATCGGTTAAAGATGGACATATTGAAGAATATTAAAAAAGCTCACCGCGTCAATATCCCCGGTGAGCTTTCATATCAACAAGTGAACAACAGCCTGTATTTACAGGTGCAGGCGCTCTTTGCGGGCCAGCAGTTGTTCTTCGGTTTCTTCCCTTTCCGGGTCGGGCACACAGCAGTCTACCGGGCAAACGGCGGCACATTGGGGCTCCTCGTGGAATCCGACACATTCCGTGCACTTGTCCGGCACAATATAGTAAAAGTCATCAGAAATGGGAGTATGAGAAGCATCGGCGTCGGTTTCAGACCCATCTTCCAGCTTATAGCTTCCTTTGATATCCGTGCCATCCGAGACGGCCCACTCAACCCCTCCCTCGTAAATGGCGTTGTTGGGGCATTCCGGTTCGCAGGCTCCGCAGTTGATACATTCATCAGTGATCATTATAGCCATAACGCAATAATTTTTCTTGTTAACAGGCTCGCAGGAGATCTGTTCTTCTCCACCGGCAAAAATAAACTTTGCGGAAAAATATCCAAATCAAAAATTTTACCCGGCTTGTAAAGATTTACCCGGCTGGCCAGACGGGCGGGCCCTAATCAAAAATCTTCAAGCTTCCGCCTTCTGTGTTTTCAGCTTATTCCATACCCGGAACAGGAAATAGGCCCCTCCCATCGCCACCACGGTGCTGGCCGTTGCCGCGCCTGCCTGCCCGTATAACCAGAAACCCATGGCAAAAAGGGCGCCATAGACCGTCAGGCAGCCTATTATCATGCAGGCGATCTCCAGGGGAAGCTGCCCGGGTTCGGCTTCCAGTTCTATACCTTCCGCGTGGGCCTGTTCGATAACCGGCCTCCATCCCCAGGCGGCAGGCCTGATCCGACGGTAAAAGGCGACAAGGGTGCTGTGCCGGGTAGGAGGGGTGAAGAATACGGAGGTGATCCAGATGGCGGTGGTAAGGGCGGCGCCTACGATGATCTTCTCCCAGTCGGCCATTGGCAGGAAGCCCGTTTTATCGTGCAGGAAGGTGAAATAGCCGGCAATGATAAGCGACGCCACCATGGCAATGATTTCCGTCATGGCGTTGATCCGCCACCAGAACCAGCGCAGGATATAGATCAGGCCGGTTCCGGCGCCCAGCAGCAGCAGCAGGTTGAAGGCCTGGCTGGCATCCTTGAGCATCAGGCCCAGCCCGATACCCAGCACTGTTGAGAGGATGGTGAACAGGCGCCCCGCCATTACGAGTTCTTTCTGAGAGGCATCGGGCTTGAGGAAGCGCTGGTAAAAGTCATTGACCAGATAAGAGGCCCCCAGGTTGATCTGTGTAGACATGGTAGACATGAACGCGGCGATCAGCGAAGCGGCCACCAGCCCCAACAGGCCCGGCGGCAGCCTGGTAAGCATGGCCGGATAGGCTACATCGTGGCCCAGCTTGCTCTCGGAGAGTGTGGGAAAGGCCGCCTGAATATCGCTCAGCTCAGGGAAGACGACGATGGAGGCCAGCCCGATAAGTATCCACGGCCAGGGGCGCAGCGCATAGTGTGCGACATTGAATAGTAAAGTGGCGCCTATGGCCTGTTTTTCATCTTTGGCAGAGAACATGCGCTGGGCAATATATCCACCGCCGCCCGGCTCGGCCCCGGGATAATAGGAAGCCCACCATTGCACTGCCAGGGGAACCAGCAACAGCGGAATCCATTGGGAGGCATCGCTCAGGTCGGGCACGAGGCTGAGCTTGCTCTGTACTTCCGGGTGTGAGAGCAGTTGCCCCAGCCCTCCGACTTCCGGAAGCCCCAAAAGATATACGCAGGCCCAAACCGAGCCGATCATCGCCAGGATGAACAAAACGAAATCGGTGACGAGCACCGCCGTCAGGCCGCCAAAAGCACTGTAGGCCAGGGTGATCGAACCGGCAATCAACAGGGTCTGCCAGCCGGGAATGCCCAGGATGATCTCTCCGAACTTGATGGCCGCCAGCGATACGGCGCCCATAACCATGACATTGAAAATTAGGCCCAGGTACAGCGCCCGGAAGCCTCTCAGGAAAGCGGCGGCAAAACCGCTGTAGCGCAGCTCGTAAAATTCTATGTCCGTCAGGATGTTGGCCCGCCGCCACAGCTTGGCATAGACGAATACCGTAAGCATGCCCGTAAGCAGGAAAGCCCACCAGCTCCAGTTCTTGGCCACACCGTTTTCCCGGACAAAGCCGGTGACCAGGTTGGGGGTATCCGAAGAGAAGGTTGTGGCGACCATGGAAACGCCCAGCAGCCACCAGGGCATGTTGCGCCCGGAGAGGAAGAACTCCTGCATATCCTTTCCCGCCGAACGGGATACGCCTATCCCGACGGCAAGCGCCAACAAAAAATAGGCGCCAATGATCGTCCAGTCTAAAGTCGTAAGGTTCATTCCGTTTTGTTGTTTGTGGATGGCAAGTTAATAAAGCTTGCCCATAATTATAGCCTGACGGCGGTTTTTGAATTCCCGTTTATACAATTATCTTTGTTTGGCGGTGTCCGCCATTCCGGCTTTCGCGCTTTCCATCCGCCGGGCGCCGGATGCCGGGCAGCGCCGATTCCC
>CAZAXA010000316.1:0-3552 GCA_964488965.1 uncultured Phaeodactylibacter sp.
TCCGGCAAGCTGGCCGTCCATTGCTGGCGCGGCGGCCAGCGCAGCAGCAGCATGGGCTGGCTGCTCGATCTGGCGGGAATGGACGTGCAGGTGCTGGCCGGCGGGTACAAAGCCTACCGCAATTACATTCTGGAGCAGTTTGCCGCCTGCACCCCGCCGCTGATCATCGTCGGCGGCCCCACCGGCGCCGGCAAGACCGATATCATTCACGCCCTGGCCGAGCTGGGCGAACAGGTGATCGACCTGGAAGGGCTGGCGCACCACAAAGGTTCGGCATTCGGCGCCATGGGAGAAATTCCACAGCCTTCGGTGGAGCAGTTCGAAAACGATCTTTTCGAAGCGTTCAGAAAACTGGACCACCGGCGCCGCATATGGCTGGAAAACGAGAGCCGGCCGATCGGCAGGGTGTATATCCCCGATCCGCTCTGGAAGCAGATGGTAAAGGCGCCCCTGCTGAGCATCACAGTTCCGTTGGAGTGCAGGGTGAATCACCTCGTGGAAGTTTATGCCGGTTATCCGGTGGATGCGTTGAAGGACTCTTTTGCCAGGATAGAGAAACGCCTCGGTGGCCAGCACTACAAAGCGGCCCTCGAAGCCCTGGATGCCGGCGACTTTGCCACTGCAGCCCGCATCGCCCTAGTGTATTATGACAAGGCTTACCACCACCACACTTCAAGCAAAAGAATTAGTTCCAATATTTTTTCCATTCCCGCAGAAAATGAAGGCCCGGAGCAAACCGCCCGACGCCTGATAACGTTCGCTGAAGAAAATGACCTATGGTTGCCGATTACAAACTGACCCAATACAGCCACGGGGCCGGCTGCGGCTGCAAGATCGCCCCCAGGGTGCTGGACACCATCCTGCAGCACCATGCGGGGCAATTCCATTTTCCCAACCTCCTGGTCGGTAACGACAAGCGGGATGACGCTGCCGTGTACGATCTGGGCGACGGGACGGCCATCGTAAGCACTACCGATTTTTTTATGCCCATCGTCGACGACCCCGAAGATTTTGGGCGCATCGCTTCCGTCAACGCCATCAGCGACGTCTATGCCATGGGCGGCACGCCTCTGGTGGCCATCGCCATCCTGGGCTGGCCCATCGACAAAATCCCGCCGGAGGTGGCCAACCGGGTGATCGACGGCAGCCGCAAGGCCTGCGCCGAAGCCGGCATCCCCCTGGCCGGCGGCCACAGCATCGACAGCCCGGAACCCATCTTCGGCCTGGCGGTGACCGGCAGGGTAGGGCTGGAGCACCTCAAACAGAACGGCGGCGCTACCGAGGGCTGCCGCCTCTTCCTCACCAAGCCCATCGGGGTGGGCATCCTGAGCACCGCGCAGAAAAAAGGCAAACTCCAACCCGAGCACGCGCATATCGCCCGCGATATTATGGTGCAGCTCAACAAGGCGGGCGAAACTTTCGGCCGCCTGCCCTACGTCAGGGCCATGACCGATGTCACCGGCTTCGGGCTGCTGGGCCACCTCACCGAAATGTGCGAGGCCAGCGGCCTTAGCGCTGTTGTGGAATTTGACAAGGTTCCTTTCCTGAACCTCGATATACTCGATTACTACCTCGACGAAAAATGCATCCCCGGCGGCGCCCACCGCAACTGGGACAGCTACGGCCACAAGATCGCCCCTCTGTCAGACCGCCGGCGCTTCCTGCTCTGCGACCCGCAGACCAGCGGGGGGCTGCTCGTGGCCGTCGAACCCGAAAGGGAAGCGGATTTTCGGGCGGAAGCGGCTGCATTGGACTTGTCCTTGAGTGCTATAGGCTATATCACTGGTAGGAAGGAACATTGGGTGGAAGTGCTTTAATCCGCGGCGCGATCATCCTGATCGCATGCCTGCCAAGGAATAATCTCGCTGCATTCAAACAGCTTCATTGGAGGCGGAAGTTTTAACATTGCCTCCCTTGTAAGTGTACCCTAAATAAGCGTATCTTTAATCGGTTCCACCCCGTTTTATAGCACCAGCGCGGCAGGCGCGGCAAATAAGGCCGGGCGGCGCCTCATTTCCTCACCCTCAAAAACTTGCGCGTCATGATGAAAAAACACTTTACCCCTCCCCCTTATTGATGGTGGCGGGAGGGGAAGAAAACCGGGTGGCCTTCGAGGGGTGCACGGTGGGCATCGGGGCAAACGGTGTCAATGCCTACATCACTGGCGCCCTCATGGAGGATGTGGACACCGGCATACGGCTGCAGCGCTGCCAGGACAAGGTTTTGTGGGTAGGGGGCAATACCGTCGCCGCCCGGGATATCGGCCTGGCCCTGTTGCAGAACAACCCGGCCTACTGCTATGCCGCCGGCAACAGCTTTCAGGTTCAGGCCAGCGACAGCTTCCGCGATCCGGCAGGTATACTGGTGGAGGAGAACAACTACGGCGCCCGAAGCTATAACCGCTATATCCTGCGCGAAAACACGGCGGAAGTATCCTTCGTTGGCACGGGCATCAAAATAGGCGCGGGCCATTTCGTGCAGGCGCACGGCAATACGGTTTTGCTGCAGGACGAAGACGGGAGCAAAACCGGCCTCCGCCTGTCCGGCACGACGGACGCCTGGCTGCGCTGCAATACGGTAATGGGCCCGCCGGGCGCCAGCTACGGCGCCGACAGCTACGGCTTCGACGCTGCCGGCGCCTCGGGCACGCTGCTCAGCTGCAACACCACCAGCAATACCCGCCTGGGCTTCCGCTTTGGCGGCATGGGCGACGCGGTGAAATTCCAGGGCAATACCATGCAGGATCATTTTAACGGCTTGCTGATAGGGGAAACGGGAACGGTTGGGGCTCAACTCCACAACGGCAACCTCTGGTGCGGGCAATATGCGGACGTGGGAGTGGGGGCAAGGCATTTGGCTAATAGCCAAGAACTTATCACTAGCTCAAGTTTTTTTGTAGATGGTAGTGAAATGATTTCTCAAGGATGTGATTTATTGCCATTATGGGCAGCCAACGCTCAATGGTTTGTGGATCAGGATGTTGAACCTGGCGCCACCTTTGAATGTGTTACCCAGGAAACTAACGCCTGCTCAATTACCAATCCTGCTCCCGGCGAAGGCCCTGGTTCAGCTACTGATAGTTCCTTCCTGGAAAAAAGCCTGGCCGAGGGCGCCTTCCAGGCGCCACAATACCAAGAGGCGCTTGAATGGACGGGCCGCCGCCACCTCTACCGCCGGCTGCTGGAAAAAGAAGCGGCGGAACTGGAGCTTTGGGAAGAAGATTTCCTCGGCGAAATGGAGGCGAGCGCCGTTGGGCAGTTTTCGGAGATAGAAGCCGCCCTGCAATCGGCCTTTGCGCTGGACAGCATTACTTTACAAAGCCTGATTGCTATCCAGGATGCTGTCCGCTTCAAGCTGGATAGCCTGCATTGGGTGGGCCCAGTAGTGGCGCGATCATCCTGATCGCCTGCCTTTGAACCGCGGCCGGTTCCGGGCAGCCGGAAACTCTGGCCCGGCCTTTCGGGGGCGGCCCTGAGAGCTTGTTTGGAGGCCACCCTTTGGGCTAAAAAACGCCCCTTTCCTGCCTGCCGAAGTGCTCGGCACGCAGGAAGG
>CAZAXA010000316.1:3562-7488 GCA_964488965.1 uncultured Phaeodactylibacter sp.
ATACTTCGTTGGAAAAATCCTCATTTAGCTGAGGCTAAACTCCGGTTTTCCCGCCTTGCCTCATCAAAACCTGCCTGCCAGCGAGCCTGGCGAGCCCGCCTGCTGTGCCGAAAGCCGGCAGGCCGGAATTGACACTTTTTATCTCCAAAAGCGGCATCCAAACAAGCCCTGAGTATGTATTTTTACAGTGTGTTTCGGGCTGGCGGGGCGGCGGCGAATCAAAATCAGAACTTTGCGCCGTTGCGGGAAACACAGTTATCTTAGCACATTCAAAACATTAACGCTCATGAAAAGACAACATCTCCTCGTAATCTGTCTCTGTTTATCCACACTCCTTTCTTCCAACTGCGCAACCAAAGAAGAGAATGCCCCTGGTACAGATCTTCCGGAACTATCCATATCAGGCGTCACGCTTTTGGAGGGAGACGCCGGGCAATTCTTTGGCTTCAGGGTAAGCGCCAGTAAAAGATCTGAACGAGTAATAACGGTAGATTTCAAAACAGAACAGGCCACCGCCGGTGATGGAACTGATTTTGCCGGGGCTTCGGGAACGCTGGAAATACCCGCCGGCCAGCAGGAAGGGGCTATTGAGGTGGAGATCCTTGGCGATACCCTGAAAGAAATGGATGAGCGTTTTAAGGTCATACTATCCAACCCGGTAAACGCCAGCATTTTGAATGGAGAGGGGTTAGGTACGATCCGCAATGACGACACTTTTGTCTTTATTCCGGACGACGGCTATATCACCTCCGATAGCTACTTGGGGTATGACCTGGTATGGCGGGATGAGTTCAATGGATCTGCCCTGAACACCGCCGACTGGACCCACGAAACCGGGGCCGGCGGCTGGGGCAACCAGGAATTGCAGTATTACACAGACAGGCCGGACAATGCCTATCTGGAGGATGGCCGTTTAGTCATCGAGGCCAAAAAGGAATCCTACTCCGGAAGCCCCTATACTTCCGCCCGCCTGATCACCCAAAACAAGCAGCTCTTTCAGTATGGCCGGGTCGATATTCGTGCGATCCTGCCGGAAGGGCAAGGCATCTGGCCGGCATTATGGATGCTGGGCGCCAACATCTCCGGCGTTGGCTGGCCGGCTTGTGGAGAGATAGACATTATGGAACTCATCGGCCACCAACCGTCAACCGTCCACGGTACCGCGCACTGGGGCCCTCAGGGGCAGGGGTACAGCAACCATATCGGGGGATCCTATTCCCTGGATGGAGAAAAATATTCTGAGCGATACCACGTATTCTCCATTGTCTGGGAGAAGGACAATATCAAGTGGTATGTGGATGAAAATGAGTTTTTCAGGCTCTCCAGAGCGAATGTAAACGGGAATTATCCCTTTAATGGGGAGTTCTTTTTCATCTTCAACATTGCCGTTGGGGGGCAATGGCCGGGCTACCCTGATGAAAGCACTGCCTTCCCTCAGCGTATGTACGTGGATTACATCCGGGTATTTCAGGAATTGTAGGCGCCATACTCTCTGCGCTCCCAAGCAGGTATTTATGCCCACCCTGTGGAATAAAAGCCTTGCTATTCCACAGGGCCCACCCCTCAATCAATAAATAAAGGCGGCCTGCTCATGGCCGCTGCACCTCCGCCGGCTTTTCCTTTGCCAGATACACATCTCCGAAAGTGACGGAGATGGTGATGCTGGGGTACAATTCCCGGTTCGGCTTGAATTGCATTTTCTTCAACTCCTCCTGGCCGGCCAGCAGTTCCAGCTTCAGGTCGCTGGGGTAGTTGAGCTGCCCGTGCCGGGCGGCAAGGGTGTAGGCGTATTCTTTCAGTTTGGGGTCGAAGAGATAGACATCGCCCTTCCCGGCTTCGATATTGAGGTCTATCAGGCCGGCAACGGACAAGATGCTGACCATGCCGTACTGCGACCGGATGTCGAAGCGGCCCTTTATTTCTTCCAGGGTGATATCGGAACGGCGGGAAGCGATGCTGACGTTGCCCTCGAGGAATTTGCCGAAAATATCTCCGAAGCGGCTGTTCAGGTCGATATTCCCTTGTACGTTTTCCATATCGATCCTGCTGAATTCCCCAAAGAAGCGGAAGCTTTTGCTGAGGTTGCTGACGGTGGCCAGCCCGAAGTAGTTTTTGAGGTAGACCGGGCACTCCTCCGGCACCGTGATGACGTAGCGGGCGTGAAGGTTGGATTTCGGTTTGGCCTCGCCCTCCTGCAAGGTAATGTAGTTGCGCAGGTAAATTTTGTTCTTCACCCGCTCGACCAGGTAGCGGATTTTCTCCAGGTCGGCCTCGGCGGTGGCCTTGTCCGGATGGCGGGCTTCCAGTTCCAGGCGGACGGCGATCTGCGGTTTGTCCCAGCTTTCTATCAGCACTTCGGCCTTTTCTCCTTCGATGTTCACCTCATAGCCGGCCTTGTAGGCAAAGCTCTTTTCCAGGCGCTTGGTGATGACGTGCAAATCCGTTGCCTGGGCGCCGGCCGGAAGCGGCCCCAGAGCCAGAAAGATAGTTAACACATAGAAAACAGAACTTCTCATTTCAAAATGAGTGAGTGAACAAATGTTTGATATGATATAAGCGTAATATTCCGGGCCGTTAACGGCCAACAAACAACAAACAACAGGCGCCCCATCATATCGCCATCGCCATGGCCCTTGCCAGCCGGCTGCGCTCCCGTTCGATCTCGCCAACCTGGCGGATGAGCCGGGCGTCTTTGCCATATAATTTCATGATCGCTTTGACTTCCGCCCTGGCCTCTTCCAGTTCCCGCCACTCTTCCAGCAGGCGGGAATATTGCTCCTGCCGTTGGGCAAAGGGGTCGCCCCGAAACTGTTCTACGACGGCCTGCATGGCCTTTTCGTCTTCATCCCAGTCGTTTTCGAGCAGGGCGGTATTGGCCCGGATGACCTCAAAAGCATAAGTGGTTTTCATGCCCTGTTCGCCGGCGGGGCGCAGCAGGAACCAGGCTGTCAGGACGGCAATGCCGGCAGCCGCGGCCGGTAGAAAAAGCCGGTGCAGCCGGAAGCGGTGAGGCCTGGCCTTTTCCGTTTGTTTCAGCCCGCCTTCGATGGCTTCCCACACTTTGGAAGGAGGAGAGTAGGACGGGAGCCTGCCCAGGGCGTCTTTCAGGGTGGCTTCCCGCTCTTCCTTGTCTAGTTTCGCTGCGATCTGCCGCCAGCTTTGCTCCGGCGGATCGTACTGCGGGAGCTGCTTCAAAGCATCCCTGAGCGTATGGCGGTTATGTTCGGTATATTTTTTCATGGTCCCAGGGCCTTTTCGATTGCTGCTCTCAGCCGTTTTTTGGCGTGGAAGAGCTGTGATTTGGAAGTGCCCACCGAGATGCTCATAAGGTCGGCCACTTCCTTGTGGGAATAGCCTTCGATCTCGATCAGCACGAAAACCATGCGGTAGCCTTCCGGCAGTTCCCGGATGGCCCGCTCCAGGTAGTCGGCGTCAATGTGGTGGCCCCAGTCCAGGGAGCCTTCATCGGCCTGCTGGCCGAGTGGTTCAAAGGGCGGCCTCCTTTTGGCCTTGCTCAATGCCGTGCGCAGCACAATGGTCTTGATCCAGGCGCCCAGGGTGGATTCCCGGCGGAAGTTGGGCAGGGCCCGGAACACCTTGAGGAAAGCTTCCTGCAGGACGTCATCCGCCAGGCCGAAGTCGGAAGTGATGCGGTAGGCCAGGGTGTACATGGCCCGGCTGTATCGGCCGTACAGCTCTTTTTGCGCCAGGCGGTCGTTGGCCAGGCAGCCTGCTATCAGTTCGTCTTCCGTCATCCTGTTTGTAGCGTAGACCATTGGGCCGGAATCCCTTTTTGAAACGGCAATTCCCATTTTACGGAAAATGGGAATTGCTGTTTTTGAGGTAAAGAGCAGCCGGCATTCGGAAAGGGTTGTATGTGCGTCTTAATTTTTTCTGTTTCCGAACAGGATGCCCAGGGAAACCAG
>CAZAXA010000317.1:0-7467 GCA_964488965.1 uncultured Phaeodactylibacter sp.
GCGAGCGACACCGCGCCGGCGCCGTTGACCACGATCTTCACCCTGGAAATATCTTTATCGACCAGTTCGATGGCGTTCAGCAGGGCGGCGCCGCTGATGATGGCCGTGCCGTGCTGGTCGTCGTGCATCACCGGGATATCCAGCTCTTTCTTGAGCCGCTCCTCAATCTCAAAGCAGTCCGGTGCGGAGATGTCCTCCAGGTTAACCCCGCCGAAAGTAGGCTCCAGGATTTTCACCGTCCGGACAAACTCATCGACGCTTTTGGTGTTCAGCTCCAGGTCGAAGCAATCGATATCGGCGTATATCTTAAACAACAGCCCCTTGCCTTCCATGACCGGCTTGCTCGCCTCCGGGCCGATATCTCCCAGGCCCAGCACGGCAGTGCCGTTGCTGATGACCGCCACCAGGTTGCCCTTGGCGGTGTATTTGTAAACATCGCTGATGTTCTTCTCGATGGCTATACAGGGTTCGGCCACCCCGGGGGAATAGGCCAGGGAAAGGTCTCTCTGGTTAGCGGTTTCCTTGGTGGGGACGACCTCGATCTTGCCGGGCCTGTCTTTGGAATGGTAATACAGCGCCTCTTCTTTCAGTAAGTTCTTTTCCATTAGCATAAGGTTAGTAGTAACAAGGCTCAAAGTTCATAAAAATAAAGGTAGGAATTGTCATTCCCTTGCCTGCAAAGCACAATAGCGGGTGACAATTATCAGTGGCCGTTTGGAAAAGCGTGCTTAATTTTCCTTTTCAAAACTAATTCCAGCACGGCAATTTTCAATTTTCAATACTAATCCTAAAGCATCAAGATGATGAAACCGTTATTTACCTTTTCCTTGCTCGCAATGCTCAACCCGGCTATCCTGAACGCTCAGGACTTCGTGCAGGTCGCCATAGGGGCGTCCTACGCCAACCAGGTTTACTACCGCCTCAGCGATGACGCCACAACCACTCTGGCCAATGAAGCGTGGGATCTGGCCTTCACCACCAGCCCTGACGACGCGGGTGTTTTCTACAACGAGGCCTCCCGTTCTTCCATGGCGGCCGCGGCCCCTGAACTGAGGCTCTACCTCTCTCCTACCGCCGAATTTTCAGAGGATATC
Source organism: uncultured Phaeodactylibacter sp. (assembly GCA_964488965.1). Taxonomy (GTDB): domain Bacteria; phylum Bacteroidota; class Bacteroidia; order Chitinophagales; family Saprospiraceae; genus JACJXW01. The sequence continues at coordinate 1,095 of CAZAXA010000317.1, forward strand.
GAACTGTTCCTCCTCACCGACAGCCTGTACAACGATGAAGTGGGCTGGCACAATGGCGCATTCAACAACCCCAGGAACGAAAGCGATCCCGATGACTACGGATGGGGGGCCTATAATGCAGGCACACAGGCTATTGAAGGCAACCGGGTGTATGCCCTGAAGCTGCGCAACGACACCTGGCGGAAGGTTTTCATCGAATCGCTGGCCAATGGGGTTTATACCCTGAAATACGCCACGCTTGAGGGCGCCAGCGAAACCACTGTTACCATCGACAAGGCCGATTTTGCCGGCAGCCCCTTCGCTCTGTTCTCCTTCGGCACGGGAACGGCTACCGCCAGCCCCGCCAACTGGGACCTGCTCTTCACCCGCTACCGGTCGGCGCTGGACCCTGGTAGCGGCGAGGTCGTTCAGTACGAAGTTACGGGCGTGCTCTCCGGCCCGGGCGTAGAGGTGGCCGAAGCCCGGGATGTGGACCCGCTGACAGTCGATTACGAACCTTACCTCGACAGCCTCGACAGCCGCCTCGATGTGATCGGGCAGGACTGGAAATACTTCGACCTCGGCAATTTCACCTGGGTGCTGGACCTCAACCGCGCCTTTTTTGTAAAAACGGCCGGAAACCGCCTCTGGAAGGTTATCTTCTATGGATTCGAGGGCTCGTCAAACGGGAGGTTCACCTTTGAAAAGACTGACCTGGGCCTGCTTTCCGGGGTAGAAGCGGCAACGGGCAGCCTCAGCGGCCTTACCGTATTTCCCAATCCGGCGGCAGATAAGATGACGGTGGCCTTCACGCTCAAAGAGGGCGGGAAGCCGCTCGGCCTTTACCTCGTCAATTCCCTGGGGCAGGTAGCCTGGCAAAGCCGTGTAAGCGCTGCCCCCGGCCTGAATGTACTGCGCCTGCAGCCTGTGGGCCTGGCAGCAGGGGTGTATTCCCTTATTCTGGATACCGGCGGGGATGTGGCAACGGTGAAAGTGGCTATCAGGTAGCCACAGGACGCGATCAGGCGCAACTGGTTTTCCCGTTCCCATATCGCCTGGGGGCAAACGAAGGCGGGATGAACGCGGCCCGAAGGATTAATTTTCTTCCCCACGCTCCGGGATCATCTCCTCCGGGAATGGGAAGACGATGGTCGAGTTCTTCTCTGCAGCTATGTCCGCCAGGGTTTGATAAAGGCGGAGCTTGATGGCCGAAGGCGATTTATCGATCAGCCTGCCGGCCTCCAGCAGTTTGGTGGCGGCCTGCTCTTCGGCCAGTGCGAGGATGACCCGCGCCCGGCGGTTGCGTTCGGCTTCGGCCTGGTGGGCCATGGAGCGCTTCATGTTCTCCGGCAGTTCGATGTCCTTGATCTTGACATCCTGGATGGCGATACCCCATTCCCAGGTCTCTTTTTCCACGATGATGCGGATATTGTTGCCTATTTCCTCCCGCCTGGAGAGGATGGTGTCCAGTTCCGCCTTGCCGCAGACATCCCTGAGAGCAGACTGAGCAAGGAGGGTGATGGCATAATTGTAATCCTCAACCTCCAGCACGGCCTTCCGGGCGTCCTCAATCTTGTAAAAAAGGACGCCGTCGATGCGGCAGGGGACGTTATCTGCGGTCATGACTTCCTGGGAAAGGATATTGATGGTAATAACCCGGATATCAACGAATTGAGTGGAGTCCACCACCGGGATGATCCACCGGAAACCGGGTTGCAGCACTTTGCTGAATTTGCCGAACCTGAATTTCAAAGCTCTCTTGTATTCGAAAACGATGCGGATGCCGCCGGCCAGAAATAAGAGGGCCGCTCCGGCTGTGATTAATAATGCATTCATGGCGGGTAGTTTTGGTTAGGGAGAAGGCCATTTGCACGGCGCCTTTAAATTAAAACAGAACGAAAAACCTTTGAGGTTTCAGAAACCTAAAAGGTTTTTCGTTCTGCTTTTTAAGCTCTGTCAGCTACCTTCCCACCTGGCCCCTATCATGCGTTCCTTACCGCTCAGGTCCCGTTTTAATTCAATTCTCTTAAACCCCTGGCTGCGGATCAATTCCAGCACTTCTCCCGCATTAAACTCATTGGTTTCGAAAAAGAGCCGCCCTCCTGATCGAAGGTGTCGCTGCGCAAAGCGGCCAATAGCCCGATAAAAGAGAAGCGGGTTCCGGTTTTCTACGAACAAGGCCAGGTGAGGTTCGTAGCTCCTGACATTTTCCGGCATCAGAGCCGCTTCGCTTTTGGGAATGTAGGGCGGGTTGCTGACGATGGCATCGAAGATACCCAGCCGCTGCCATTGGTTCTCATCCAGAATATCCAGCTGAAGAAAAGTAACTGCCGCTCCGTTCATCCGGGCGTTTTCGGCGGCCAGTTCGAGCGCGCCCCCGCTGACATCCACGGCCCACACTTCCCATTCCGGGCGTAGTTTTTTCAGCGTTACGGGAATACAGCCGCTGCCGGCGCCGATGTCCAGCACCCTTTGCTTTCCTTTGCCCAGCGCCTCCAGCATCCAGTGCGCCAGTTCTTCGGTCTCCTGCCGGGGGATCAGCACCCGTGAATCTACCCTGAACCTGAGCCCATAAAAATCTGCCAATCCCACAATGTACTGCACCGGCTCGTGCTGAAGCAGCCGGGCAGTGATGTGGCGCAGTTGCGTTTCCTGTTCCGCAGAGAGCGCTGCCTGCCGGCTGAGGTCGCGGATGCCGAAGGCGTCTTCGAAGACGATACGGGCTATGCTCCTTGCTTCGCCGGGATCATACAGGCGCAGCAAAGTTGTGGCTAATTGTTCGTATGCTTCGGAAATGGCCAAGATGGAATTATTGCATGACTGATTTTAGCGCATCGCGATCATCCTGATCGCTGCGCTAGGACAATCGTCTTTTAAAATCCTCGTACCCGAATTCCCGTACTACTTCCAGGGTATCATCCTCGTGCCAGATGCAGATGCTCGGATGTTTGACTCCGTTGAAAGTGGTTGTTTTCACCATAGTATAATGGATCATATCTTTGAAAATGACCAGGTCGCCCACCTGCAATTCCTTGTCGAAAGAATAAGCTTCCATATAGTCTCCTGCCAGGCAACTGACGCCGCCGATGCGGTAAGTGGGCTTGCCTGCCTGCGGATCGGAAGCGCCGACGATACGGGGCCGGTAGGGCATCTCCAGCGTGTCCGGCATATGAGCGGTAAAAGACACATCGACGATGGCCGTTTTCACACCCCGGTTGCTGGTGATATCCAGCACCGTCGATACCAGATCGCCCGTTTCCCAGGCGATGGCGCTGCCGGGTTCGAGAATGGCCTCCAGGCTGTATTTCTCCCGGAAGGCTTTCAGCAGGCCCACCAGGTGATCGATATCGTAGCCTTTGCGGGTCATCAGGTGGCCGCCCCCGAAGTTGACCCACTTCAGCTGTGGAAAAAAGCGGCCGAAATGTTGTTCGAAGGCAGCCAGCACCTTTTCCAGGCTGTAGGAAGTGGACTCGCAGAGCGTATGAAAATGCAGCCCTTCGATGCCTTCCGGCAGGCCGACGTTCAGGTTGTCGGGCGCTTCGCCCAGGCGGGAGCCCCTGGCGGCGGGGTTGTACAGATCGGCCTCCACTTCCGAATACTCGGGGTTGACCCGCAGGCCGGGCGATATTCGATGGGCGGCGCCTGCCAGCCTGTCTTTGTACAAATGATACTGGTTCAGCGAATTAAATGTGATGTGGCTGCTGTAGCGTTTGATCTCCTCAAATTCCGAAGGCAGGTAGGCCGGCGCGTAGGTATGCGCCCGTACGCCCATCTCCTCAAAGATCAGCCGCGCTTCGTGCAGAGAACTGGCAGTGGCCCCCTTCAGATAACTGGCCACCATGGGGAAAACCCGCCACATGGCAAAGCCCTTCAGGGCCAGAATGATGGACACCCCGGCGCGCTCCTGCACGCTTTGGATCAGCTCCAGGTTCTGCCGCAGCAATTTCTCCTCTAAAACAAAGGCCGGAGAGGGGATTTTTGAATGATCGATCATCAGTAGTGTGAAAGTGTTTAAGTGTTTAAGTGTTTAAGTGGCCCTCCGGTCAATCCATTTCCAGATCCACATCAAACTTCTCCTCCCACGGCAGCCCCATAGGCCCAAGCTGATCCAGGAAAGGGTCCGGGTCGAACTCTTCTACATTGAAGACGCCCTTGCCGCTCCATTTGCCGGTGAGCATCATCATAGCTCCCAGCGCGGCAGGTACGCCGGTGGTGTAGGATACGCCCTGAGCGCCGGTTTCCTTATAGGCCTCCTCGTGGCTGCAGTTGTTCCAGATGTAGCAGGTACGCTCCCTGCCGTCTTTAATGCCCCGGATGCGGCAGCCTATGGAGGTTTGCCCGGTGTAGTTCTCGCCCAGCTCGCCGGGGTCGGGCAGCACCGCCTTGAGGAACTCCAGGGGGATAATATCCACTCCCTTGTATTTGACCGGGTCGATGCGCGACATGCCGATATTCTGGATAACCCGCAGGTGGGTGAGGTACTCTTCGCCGAAGGTCATCCAGAAGCGGGCGCGCCTGAGGGTTGGGAAGTTCTTGACCAGCGACTCCAGTTCTTCGTGGTAGATGAGGTAGGAATTCTTCGGCCCGATGCCCGGATAGGTCAGCATTTTGCTGATCTCGTGGGGTTCCGTTTCCACCCATTTCCCGTTCTCGTAGTAGCGTCCTTTCTGGGTGATCTCCCGGATGTTGATCTCCGGGTTGAAGTTGGTAGCGAAGGCCTTGCCGTGGTCTCCGGCATTGCAATCGACAATATCCAGGTAGTGAATCTCATCGAAGTGGTGTTTGGCGGCGCGGGCCGTGAACACGCTGGTCACCCCGGGGTCGAAGCCGCAGCCCAGCACGGCCAGCAGGCCCTTTTCCCGGAACCTGTCCTGATAGGCCCATTGCCAGCTGTATTCGAACCTGGCCTCGTCTTTCGGTTCATAATTAGCCGTATCGAGGTAGTGCACGCCCGTCTCCAGGCAGGCGTCCATGATGGTGAGGTCCTGGTATGGCAGGGCCACATGTATGGCCATTGCCGGCCGGACAGCACGGATCAGCTGTACCAGTTCAGGCACATTGTCGGCATCCACTCTGGCCGTTTGTATCTTAGGATGGCGGGTATCTCTTCTTACGTCCGCCGCGATAGCGTCACATTTGGACTGAGTGCGGCTGGCAAGCACGATCTCAGAAAAAATTTCCGGATGCTGGGCACATTTGTAGGCAACTACCCGCCCGACGCCGCCGGCGCCAATGATCAGGACTTTTGACATAATAGCAATTCCGTTTTTAGTTCATTCAAATTTTCCCGCAAATGTAGTTATTTTGATGCGGCTTAGCAGCACTAATAAGACAAGTTCGGCTAATCTGCCCCGAAACAAGTGAAATCGGCAGGCCGTATAACAACTGCTATCATAATCCCTCTGACATGAGCAAAACCGAAAAGGCCAAAAATTTCAAGCCCGATACTCCCCGTCCCCGGAACGGCCATTTTATGGGCCTGCCGCACAGCGAGGCAGAAGCGGAAGTGGCGCTGCTCTCCGCCCCATGGAGCAGCGGCGGCGCCCTCCATAGCGGCCTGCATACTGCCGCCGCCAACATCCTGGAATCCTCCCATCTGCTTTCTCTTTACGACCCTGATGTCCCGGAGGCATGGAAAAAGGGCGTATTCCTCCGGCTTCCGGACGAACAGATGGTGGAACGAGGCAGGCAGTTCATGGAAAAAACGGCGGCGATGTCTCTTTCCACCGAAAATGGCGAAAGCGCTTCGGAGGGCCCCTACCGGCAGGTTTCCCTGGAAGGCATAGATAAGGAAAGCGCCGCCCTGAACGGCTGGCTGCGGCAGGAAGCCGCGGCTTTGCTGGATCAAAAAAAGCGGGTAGCGCTCATTGGCGGCGACAGCGGCGCTCAGTTGGGCCTGATCGAGGCCCTGGCAGAACGGCATCATGAGTTCGGCATCATACACCTCGGCGCCCGCATGGGGCTGCGCCCTTCTGCGGCTGGCCCGGCTCACGCGCCGGAGAGCATCTTCACCAACGCCCTGAAAATGGAAAGCATAACGCGGCTCACCCTGGCCGGCATCAGCGCCGCCAGCCCGGCGGAAGAACAAACCGCCGAAGGGCGGGAAGATATCTCCGTGTTCTATCAGCACGAAATCCGGCGCCGCCTTTTTCGGGGGCACACCTTCAGCCAGGTCTGCGGCGATATCATCCGCGGCCTGCCCGACCAGGTGTACCTCAGCTTCGATATCGGCGCTCTGCTCCCTCAATACCGCCCCAATGCCGGCCAGGCCATAGCCGGCGGCTTCGAGTTCGAAGAGGCGCTCTACCTCGTCAAACGCATGGTCGACGCCGAGCTGGAGGTCATCGGCTTTGGCCTGTGCGGCATCGCCGGCCTGGGGCACAGCTACGACGGG
>CAZAXA010000318.1:0-7465 GCA_964488965.1 uncultured Phaeodactylibacter sp.
CAGAAGTTCTCCTCGCTGCAGCCGATACAGCCATGGCCGGATTGGATGGGGAAGCTGACGCCGTTGTTCCACTTGGTCACTCCACAGGCGTTATAGGTCATCGGCCCGCGGCAGCCTACCTTGTAGAGGCAATATCCTTTCCGGGCATTTTCGTCGTCGAAGCTCTCCACGAACAGGCCCGCATCGTAGAACGGGCGGCGGTAGCAGGTATCGTGTACGCGCTTGGAATAGAAAGCCTTCGGGCGGCCGATGCGGTCCAGTTCCGGAATGCGGCCGAAGGTGACCAGGTGGACGAGCACGCCGGCCATCACTTCACCGATGGGTGGGCAGCCCGGCACCTTAATAATGGGCTTGCCCTTTACCAGCTTGTGGATAGGCGTAGCGCCGGTAGGGTTGGGTTTGGCAGCCTGAACACAGCCGTTACAGGCACAGCTGCCCCAGGCGATGATGGCCTTGGCGCCGGCGGCGGTCTCCTGGAGGATATCCACAGCCGAGCGGCCTCCGATACAACAGTAGACGCCGTCTTCGTAAACCGGCGCCGACCCTTCCACACACAGCACATACTCGCCGGGGAACTCTTCCATCGTTTTATGCATGGCCGCTTCTGCCTGGTGGCCGGAAGCAGCCATTAAGGTCTCGGTATAATCCAGCGATATCTTGTCCAGAATGACGTCCGCCACAATGGGATGGGAAGAGCGGATGAAAGACTCGCTGCAGCAGGTGCACTCCTGAAAGTGCATCCAGATGACGGGCACCCGCGCATTGGATTTCAACGCTTCGGCCACCTGAGCCGCTCCCGAGGCCTGAAGGCCCATGTAGGCGGCAATAGTGGTGCAAAACTTCATAAAATCCCGGCGGGAGTAACCCTTCTGGCGCAGTTCTTCGTAGTAGGTGGGTCGATTGTTTGAAGGCGTCATGACTGCTAAGGTTTATATGAATTTTATGACTATCCGGCCCTGCCGAATATAATTTGACAATCTGTCCGTAAAGAAAAATCATTGCAAGCAACCCTTTCATGATATATATCAGTAACTTAGCGTGACTTTTATCACTCATTTGGCAGGCGAAGTCCGCTATTTTTGATCTCAAACTGTTTCTTTCATCTCAAAACCGCAAAGCAATGTTCCGTAAAGTCCTCCTGCTGGCCCCGGCTCTGCTGAGCCTGCCCCTGATCTCCCAGGCCCACGATGGCCACGGGTTCTTCCACGGCAATGAACTGGCCCACTATCTCAGTTCGCCGGGGCATGCCGTTCCCCTGCTCCTGGTAGTAGCGGCCTTTATTGTGCTGATCACCTACCGCAGGCGGGCCCGTACCGGCAGGTAAGCGCGAGGCTTACGGCCAGGAGCCGCAGCAAAAGCCGCAGTCATGCACGAATTGTCTATCGTAATGAGCATAGTGGATTCCGCCCGGGAGCAGGTGGTTAAACACGGCGCCGCCAGGGTGGAGCGCATCGGCCTGGAGATCGGCACGTTGGCCGGCATTGAAACGGATGCGCTGGAATTCGCCTGGCAGGCCGCTGTGCCGGGCACGGTGCTGGCCGATGCAGAACGCCAAATCCACTACATACAAGCGCGGGCCAGGTGCGCAGGCTGCGGCCATGAGTTTGACATACAACAACTGTTCGAACCCTGCCCGCTATGCGGCGAGTATTTCAATGATTTGTTGCAGGGACAGGAACTGAAGATCAAAACGATGACCCTGGTGACGGATTGAGAAGATTTTTGATTTTTGATTTTTGATTTTTGATTTGTAACAAAAAACGGCCTGGCCTAAAAACCAATTTATCATGTGCAGTACCTGTGGATGTAATCAACCCTCCGACGCCGTGACCATTACCCTGATCGGCGAGGAAGCTGACGGCCACGAACACCGCCATCACGCTCACGAACACCACCACGGCCATGAGCATCATCACCATCACGGGCATGATCATGGCCACCACCATACGCACGCCCACGGGCATCATGGGCGCCACCATCACCCTCCCTACAGCCTCAGCTACCATGAGCATGAACACAGCCACGGTAAGACCGTTGTGGAACTGGAGCAGGACATCCTGCAGCAGAACAAGCTGCTGGCAGAGCGCAACCGCGGCTTCCTGGAAGCCAGGAATATCCTGGCGCTCAACCTCGTCAGCTCCCCCGGCTCAGGCAAGACCAGCCTCCTGGAACGCACCCTCAGCAGCCTTGGAACTGAATTCCCATGCTACGTCATCGAAGGAGACCAGCAAACGAGCAATGACGCCAACCGCATCGCCGCTACCGGCGCCCCCGTCGTCCAGATCAATACAGGCAAAGGCTGCCACCTGGATTCGGATATGGTCAATAAAGCCCTGAAAAAGCTGAAACCCGAAGAGGGCGCCCTGCTGTTCATCGAAAACGTCGGCAACCTCGTCTGCCCCGCCCTCTTCGACCTGGGCGAAGGGGCCCGCGTGGTCATCGTCTCCGTCACCGAAGGCGACGACAAACCCATCAAGTACCCCGACATGTTCCACACCTCCAACCTCTGCATCATCAACAAGATAGACCTGCTGCCCTACGTGCAGTTCGATGTGGAAAAGGCCAAAGAATACGCCTTGCGCGTCAACCGCCGCCTGGAGTTCATCGAGCTGTCGGCTACGAGCGGGGAGGGAATGGAAAAGTGGTATGAGTGGCTGAGAGAAAAAGCCCAATCATCCTGATCAACATAATCAACCAACCATGTGCCTGGCCATTCCCGGAAAAATAACCGCCATACCTACCGCTCTGGACGACATCTTCCGCGTCGCGAAGGTCTCCTTCGGAGGAATACAGAAAGACGTCGACCTCTCCATGGTGCCTGAAGCCAGGATCGGGGATTACGTGCTCGTCCATGTTGGCGTTGCCATCAGCGTGGTGGATGAAGAGGAAGCCAGGAAAACCTTTGAGTACCTGAAACAGATCGGAGAGTTGGGGGAGTTGGAACAGGGTGGTTCCTGAAGCCGTGAAATTATTTATCTTGCAGCCTCAAAAAGGCTTATGTCCGTCAATAAAGACATCAAACGGGTAACCACCCATGTTTTGCAGGAAATGAAATCAAGGGGTGAGAAGATCACCATGCTCACCGCTTATGATTTTTCCATGGCGCGCATCCTCGACGAGGCGGGTGTCGATGTGTTGCTGGTTGGCGATTCGGCTTCCAATGTGATGGCCGGCCACGAAACTACCCTGCCCATCACGCTGGACCAGATGATCTACCACGGCGCCTCAGTGGTGCGGGCCGTCAAGCGGGCGCTGGTAGTAGTCGACCTCCCCTTCGGTTCCTATCAGGGCAATTCCCGGGCAGCCCTCGATTCTACCATTCGCATCATGAAAGAAGCCGGCGCGCACGCCGTTAAACTGGAAGGCGGCGCCGAGGTACAGGAATCCATAAAGCGGATACTCTCTGCCGGCGTCCCGGTAATGGGGCACCTCGGCCTTACCCCACAGTCCATCTACAAATTCGGCACCTATACCGTCCGGGCCCGGGAAGAGGCAGAGGCGCAGAAACTGATGGAAGACGCCGAACTGCTGCAGGAACTGGGCTGCTTCGCCGTCGTCCTGGAAAAGATCCCCGCCAAACTGGCTGCCAAAGTAGCGGAAAAGCTCTGGATACCCACCATCGGCATCGGGGCCGGCGGCGGCGTCGACGGCCAGGTGCTGGTCACCCACGATATGCTGGGCATCACCAAAGATTTCCAGCCCCGCTTCCTGCGCCGCTACCTGGGCCTGTTCGACGCCATACAGGAGGCCGTACATCAGTATATTAAAGATGTGCGGTCAAGGGATTTTCCAAATGAGAAGGAGCAGTATTGAAAAGTGTTTATGTGTTTATGTGTTTATGTGTTTGAGTGTCCGCGTATTTGTGGCAGGCCCCCCACCGCTCCACCGTGCATCTCTGTTTTCAGCGCGTTCACATATAAAAATAAACCCTTGAAGCGTTAGTTAGGACATAACCGAACTACAGCAACCTACGCTATGAGTATGAGATCCATTCACATCATAACCGGGGTTTCCGCCCTGGCGCTGCTTCTTATCGGGGCTTTCATTTATTTCAAATTCGTAGGGGCGCCGGCGGTACCCCATGGCCTGAAGGACTACTACGTGGAAATACCCACCAATTCCACCTTTGATGAGGCCATGGGCATTCTGGAGGAAAAGGGCGTACTGAAGGATAAAAAGATGTTCACCCTGCTGGCGGAACGCATGAACTACAAGCGCGATCCCATGCGGGCGGGTCGCTACGAACTGCAGGCCGGCTGGACGCTCATTCAGATGATCCGCCACCTGCGGAGCGGCAGGCAGTCGCCGGTCAATGTGGTGCTGACCAACGAGCGCCTGCCCGAAAACGTCGCCGCCAAGGCCGCCCGCTTTATCGAGCCGGATTCCGCCGAAATATGGGCTCTTTTTCAGGACCGGGATTACCTGGCCTCTATCGGCTATACGGAGGAAACCCTCATGAGCCTCTTTATCCCCAATACTTACGAATTTTTCTGGAATACCAGCGCCCGGAGCTTTGTTGAGCGCATGATCAGGGAGCACGACGCCTTCTGGGATCGCGAAAACCGGCGCGCCAAGGCCGAAGCGATGGGCATGTCGCCCCAGGAAGTGTACACCCTGGCCTCCATCGTTGAAAGAGAAACTCTGGTAGACAGCGAAAAGCCCCGCATGGCCGGCGTTTATCTCAACCGCCTGCGCACCGGCATGCGCCTGCAGGCCGACCCTACCGCCGTCTTCGCCCGCCGCGACTTCGACACGCCCCGGGTGACGGACTTCCACACCAGGTTCGACTCTCCCTACAATACTTACCTCTACGCCGGCCTGCCGCCGGGCCCCATCAGTATGGCCTCCATCTCCAGCATCGACGCCGTGCTCGATGCGGAAGAACACGACTATATTTTCTTCTGCGCCAAAGGCGACGGCTCAGGCCTGCATGCTTTCGCCAAGACCCTGCCGGGGCATAATGATAACGTGGCGGAATATAAAAGGAACTTGAAAAAGCGGGGGCTGAGGTGAGAAGAAAGGCCCGTATTCGCCATCGCACTTTTGATTTGCCTTCTTTTTTATAGCTTTATCGGGCATTGTAATTGAAAGGCCTGACAGCCGAAGGCAAACTGCTATGCCGAAGACGCATATAATACCGTTACTGCTGGGTTGGATTCCCTTATTGCTGGGCGCAACTGAAGTTCCCCGGGCCATCAATTTCTCCCCTTCGGTTTACCAGGCGCAAAACCAGAACTGGATGGCCGCCCAGGCCCCGGACGGATTCCTTTACTTCGCCAATTCGGCCGGGCTGCTGGAGTATGACGGCGTGCGCTGGGCCCTTTATCCTTTGCCCGAAAGCCAGATCGTGCGCTCGGTGGCCTGTAGCCCGGCAGGATATATCTATACGGGCGGCTTCGCCGAGTTTGGCTACTGGATACGCGATAAAACCGGCAAACTGCAGTACCATTCCCTGAGCGCCGCAATTCAGAACGACAAAGTTGCGCAGGAAGAGATCTGGCACATTCTGCTGATTGGGGATACTGCCTTTTTTCAGTCTTTTTCTACACTTTACCGCTACCGCAATGGCGAGGTAAGGCCCTTGCCCCCACCCGGCAACATTATGTACCTCCGGCAGGCCCATGGCCGGGCGATACTGCCCGTCATCGGCAAGGGCCTGTATGAAATGGGCGCCAACGGGCAGTTCGCCTTCATGGAGGGCAGCGCCTTCCTGGCTTCCCTGACGGTAATGGATATTATCCCCTACGGCGAAGGCTTTCTGGCCTGCACCAACCGCAATGGCTTGTATGCCTATCAGGATGGCCGCTTCGCCCCCTGGAGCAACCCGCTGAACGAAAGCCTGAAAACCCTCCAGCTCAACAAAGCCTGCCTGCTGTCGAATGGCAGCCTGGCCCTGGGCACCATTCTCGGCGGCGTATTTATTCTGGACGCCGCCGGGCAGCTTCAGTTTCAACTCAATAAAGAGGCTGGCCTTCAGGACAATACGGTGCTGGCGCTCTGCGAAAGCAGGGACGGCAACCTATGGATAGGGCTTGACAAAGGCATCGATATGGCGGTGCTGAGCGAGGCGCTCACTTTTTTCCACGATAAAAGCGGAAACGTAGGCCAGGTGTACACGGCCATTCTGCACGACGGCCTGCTTTATATCGGCACCAACCATGGCGTCTTCGCCAGGCCCTGGCGCGCCGGCCGGCGGCAGGAGTTCCGGCTGATCAATGGCACTCAGGGGCAGGCCTGGGAGCTGAAGGTTTTCGGCGGCCAATTGTTGTGCGGCCACAATGAAGGGACTTTCCTCATCGAAGGGCTGAAAGCCCGGAAAATATCAGAAGTGACCGGCGGATGGAAAACCATAGAAGTGCCCGGAAGGCCAGGCCTGCTCCTGCAGGGCACCTATACCGGTTTCATCATACTGAAAAAAGGAGACGACGGCGCCTGGCGCTTCAGCCATCGCCTGGAAGGCTTCGGCAAACCGGTTAAAAGCCTGGTGTGGGATGAACAGGGCAGGCTGTGGGCGGCCGACCCCTACCGGGGCTTACATCAAATGGCGCCGGATAAGGCATTGAAAACGGTAAGCCAGCTCCGTTCCTTCGGAAAAGCCGACGGATTACCGGCCGAATTCGGCATCGATGTGGGCCTGTTGGACGGGCAACTGGCCATCCGTTCCGGCAAGCACTTTTTTGGATGGGAAGAAAAAGGCGGCCGGCTACGGCGCCTGGACAGCCTGTTCGGAATGCCGATCCCCGGAGAAACCTGCAAGCCCATTGCAGGGGCGGCAGGAGAATTCTTCCTGGCCTTTCCCGGCCGGGCCTTGTGGTTTCGCCCCGGCCAGGCCGCCGTCGAACTTCCGCTGGCCATGATCCCTGATAACGAAACGGCCATTCCGCTGGATAGCCATACCTATCTCTTTTGCCTGGACGATGGATATGCGCTGCTTGACCGCCGCGCCCCTCCTGCTCCTTCATTAGCCGGAAAGCCGCTGATCACCCGGGTAGAAACGCCTGGCCACCAGCCAGCACTGGCCAGGCTGGACGCCCCTCTCCTGCTGCCGCCCGGCCGCCGCCCAACGGTCCGCTTCTACTATACCTTCCCCCAATTCTCCCGCGAATGCCGGTTCCGTTATCAATTGGTGGGCTTCACCGAAGGGTGGTCGGATTGGGAAAAGAGCGCCTTCCGGGAATTCGCCAACCTCCCGCCGGGCGAGTACCAGTTCCAGGTACAATCCAACCTCTCATCGGCAATAGCTGCTTTTGACCTCGCCATTCCCACCCCCTGGTACCAGTCGCGCTGGATGTGGCTGCTGTACCTCCTGGCAGCGCTGGGCGCCTTCGCCGCACTGGAACGGCTTAGCCAGTACCGCCTGGCCCGCCAGCGCCGCATCATGGAAATACAACGCGAACGGGAATTACACCAGCAGCGCATCCAGGCCCAGAACGAACAACTGCAGGCCGGCCTGCTCAACAAAAGC
>CAZAXA010000319.1:0-7430 GCA_964488965.1 uncultured Phaeodactylibacter sp.
CGCCGGAAAGCATACTTGGAGGTAAAAGTAAGGCCGCCATTGACCAGCGCCGTTTCCCCCCAGAGGAGGGCGATCTGGCCAAAATGACGCCGCGTAGGCTTGCCTGCCAGCAGGAGGATCGGAAGAAGGTGAGACCCATCCAGAAAATAATCGCTGGCCTCCCGGGCAGAGGGAGAGTGCAGGCCGATCGCTACCCGGTCGAACACGTTGACCTGTGTCCGGTCGAGCTGCTCCAGTTCCGCGGCCGTCAGTAAAGTAATTTGATCCTTAAGCCATACCCCGGCGCCTACTGTGGCCCCGCCCGTAGCGATGATCCCCAGCTCTTTGCCGGGGCAAAGCCGGTAGGGCGACTGAGCGGAGCTCCAACCCGGCAGAAGGAGCAAAAAGAGAACGGGGTAAAAGAATGATTGCTTCATTACTTCAGGTTGAGGTGTTCAATACTGCCGGGCACACCGGCATCTGAGCATTCGATCCGTTGCCTTTTCTTTAAAACCGGTACAGCAAGCCTCCCCGGGCGCCTATGAACCGGGGAGACAGGAAACTTTCAGCGCTTCCCTGGCTACGGTAGTCCAAGCCCAGCCGCCCTGTCCAGTGGCCGGAAAGCCCATACTCCACCCCGGCCTGCAGCAATACAAAGCCCCTTTGCCAACTGCTGCTTTGCACCCTGGTATCCAGGTTCCACTCCGTACTGTGATCCGGGTTTTTAAAATCATATATCACGTCATGCGGAAGGATCGAAACAACTGCATAGCCTGCTCCCAGGAAAGGCCTCCACCGGCTTTCGGCAAGGAGGATGTACTGCATTCCTGCCGAAAACTGAAAAGAAGGCATAAGAAGGTCGGCCTTTACAAAGGCCAGTTCGTCGGAAGGAGGGTCAATAACCGGCACCCCCAGGGCATCGTCCATACGGTCCGCCTCCATGAACAACTTATAATAGCTGGCATCGGACCAAAGGCGAAGGCTGGGCGAGAATTCTACAAGGGCCTGTACTCCGGCCATAAAGCCGGAACCCTTATGCAGGCTATTGCCCAGGGGCGCCATCGCTCCTCCGTAGGCGCCCAGATGCAGGCCCTTCGGCCGGAGGGGGTAGAGGTAGTACATCAGGGGCCTTCTGCTTCTGTGGAGGACAGTTTCCACAGGCAGCTCCGCCTCCTTCCCTGCCGGCCCGGACATCAAAGCTGCCGGCGCAGGCGGCAGCGGCTGCAGGATGCCGGGAAAATGCTGTAGCGTTATCGTTTCCTCCCGGCCCGTGCCGGCAGCGGGGGGATGGCCTTCTTTCTCCGGCAGAAGCCCGGCTGGCGGGGTATAAGGCCCGGCGCCTTCCGTGGGAAAGAGCCCGGCCTGCGGCTGGCCGGCGGCAAGGAGCCGGCCCGGCCCGTAAAGTGCAGTTCCCGGCCGCCATCCTGTGTGTGAGGAGGCCATGGCCAGGCCCGGGAAGGAGGGCGCCGGAATAGTTTCCCTGACGATCCGGGCCTGGTAGATGGTATCGGTGATGTAAACCACCCTGTTTTGATAAACCGTATCCCGGACATTTTCCAGGGCGTAGATTTTTTGGTTAACTCTTCTTTGTTCCAGCAACATAAAAGCATTGGCCCCCAGCAGCAACAGCAGGAATGGAATCGCCCACCACCAGGCGAAGGCCAGCGGCGGCTTTTTTCCCACCCTGGCGAGCTTTTTTTCCAGGGCCCGCCAGTCCCCTTCCTCGAAGGAAGGCTCCGGGCGGTTTTCCAGGTTTTCCCGAAACTGTTTGAAAAAGTCTTCCATCTTAACTCATTTTGGCCGGATGCCTGCCCTTTTTTTCCAGGATTGCCCGGAGCTTCTCCTTGGCCCGCAGCAGGTTGGAACGGGAAGTGCTCACGCTGATGCCCAGCATTTCCGCGATCTCGTGATGCTTGTAACCTTCCATGACAAAGAGGTTGAACACTACGCGGTAGGCGGGGGTCAGCTCCTGCAGTACCGGCAACACATCCTCATCCGGGGAGAGCCTGGGCATCGGCATTTCATCTTCCGATTTGTCCGCCACAACCGCCAGTTCAAGCTGGGCCGGCAATTTGTGGTTCTTCCGGTGATAATCTATCGCCGAGTGAACAATGATCTGGCGCAACCAGCCCCGAAAGGGATAGTCCGGATCGTATTGGTCCAGCCTGGTCAGGGCTTTCAGGAAAGCATCATTCAGGATCTCTACCGCCTCTTCGCGTTTCCTGGAATAGCGCAGGCAAATGTTCATTGCGTAGCCATAAAAGTGTTCATACAACTTTCGCTGGCTATTCCGGCTGCCCCGCCGGCAGCCTTCCAGAATGAGCTTCAGATTGATGTTATCCTCAGGCATAGTTGCACATCTGTTTCATAGTACGCAGGAGGATGCTCAAAAAGCTGCGTGACGGCGAGAAATTGTGGCCTGAGAAACTGTTTTAAACTGCTGTTCAAGCAGTTACCATTCCAGGATTTTTTCAACGGCGCCGCCCTTGGTTATTTCGACCTCAAAGGAAGCCTTACCTTCTCCTTTCACCTGCTTTACTTCGACGAGGTATTTGCCGGTGGCCAGTTCAAAGCTTTTAGGGTTGCTGTTTGCAGAGGTGTATGTCCTTCCCTGGGCAACGGCAGGGCCCCCGCCCATCGGTTTGACAGAGACCACGGCATCGATCAGGCCCGCGGCGCTTTTTACGCCCACATTTAAGGCCCCGCTTTCGAACTCATGGCTGATATCCTTCCGCTCATTGCCCCTTATTTCTATATTCTCCACAACTACCTTATCCACCCCTTTGATCTCTACCGAGCCTATTTCCAGGTAGTATTTTCCGGCCGCGAGCGTGAACACCTTAGGGTTGTGGCCGGCGGAGCGGTAAGAACGGCCGGAGGCCACCGCCGGCCCCCCTCCCGGAAGGAAGACATTCAGCGTGGCGTCGCTCAATTCGCCGTTACGGGTGACCTTCACTGCCAGCTCGCCTGTGGAGAAGTCGGCGATATGCCTCACCGTGTCCCCTCCGGTTATTGTTATATCGAAAGGCTCCGGCATCACCCCTTTCATTTTCACAACTTCGACCTTCACCCGGTACGCCCCCGGGGGCAGGCGGATCAGGCGGGGGTTGGTCTCCGGCCCTTCGTAGGTACGGGCGCCGGCAGCCCACCGCCCATCTTTATCTTTCAGGCTGACGGCCAGGTCGGTTAACGCCCCATTGGCCACGCCTTTGATCCAGAAGTATCCTCCGGCCGTATCCAGAGGCGATTCTACCGCCTGTTCCAGGGCCTGGTTCAGGGCGCCGCTGTCTTTGGCATCGAAATACAGCCCCTCGCCCGCCTGGGCGATGCACTCCAGTTGGGCGACATTTTCCTCTCCCATCCCCAGGCCGATGACGTGCAGGACGAAAGGCAGGCCCTCCGCTTTGGCCAGGCGGGCCGCCTCGCAGGGATCGGCATCGCAGGTCTCCAGGCCGTCGCTGACCAGGATGAGGGACACGGGCTCCCCGGCGGCCCGGATCAACCGGAAGGCTTCCTGAAGAGAGGCCGTGATCGGCGTTTTGCCCGTGGGGTTAACCGCTTCTATCTTCTCCCGCGCCATTGTTTTATCTATCGGGCCGGATGGCAGGAGCACTTCTATATCTGAACAATCCTCCTTTCGGCGGTGGCCATAAGCGATAAGGCCCAGTTTGGCATCCGGCGGCAATTTCTCCAGCAAATGTCCGATGGACTGCCGCGCCATGTTTATCTTGAATTCGCCGTCCACTTTGGCCCACATGGAACCGGAGCCGTCCAGAATGAGTAATACGTTCTGAGAAACGGGATTATCCTGTGCGGGAAGAGGGGAAAAGGCCAGGAGAATACAAATCGTCAGGAAGGCTTTTTGCTTCATAATAATTACGGTTTCAGGTTCATCCGTAAATATACAATACCAGGCTTGCCTGTGCAAGTAGCTGGAAAATGCCCAAGTTCAATTATATTTACCGTTGAAGAAACAGAACAGAACTGATGATTGTCTGTTGACCGTTAAACCGCCCCAACAGACAACAAACAACAGACAACAAACAACAGACAACAAAACGATGAAATACCTTTATTGGCCATTTATCCTGACGCTCACACTGACCACTGCCTGTAAGCCGGCCCCGGAGGGGGCTGCCGTATCCCTGGACGCCAAAGAGAACCTCCCGCCGGAGGAGCGCTTCGGCGAGCTCTTTGTCGCCGTTCAGATGAACCAGGTTTTTCCGGATGGCAAGACTTTCGTGGATTGTACGCCCAAATACCCCACCGATGAAATCCTGGACAAATACCGGCAGGCCCGGGGGCTGGAAAGTTTTGACCTCAAAGCCTTTGTGCTCGACAATTTCGAGCTGCCCAAACAGTACGCCTCGGGTTTCCACAGCGACACTACCCGCCGCCCTGCCGACCACATCAACGCCCTTTGGCCGGTGCTCACCCGGCAGCCGGACGATACGGCCGCCGTGCGGGGCACGCTCATCCCCCTGCCCCACTCCTACATCGTTCCCGGCGGGCGTTTCGGGGAGATTTATTACTGGGACAGTTACTTCACCATGCTGGGCCTGCAGGTTGCCGGCAAAGTGGATATGATCGAAAATATGATCGACAACTTTGCCTACCTGATCGATACCATCGGCTTCATTCCCAATGGCAACCGCGATTACTTCCTGACCCGCTCCCAGCCTCCCTTCTTCGCGGCCATGGTGCAACTGCTGGCCTCGGCCAAAGGCAACGAGGTGTATCAGAAATACCTGCCCCGGATGGAAAAGGAATACCAGTTCTGGATGCAGGGGCTGGAGGAAGTGAGCGCCGCCAACCCCGCCGTCCGCCATGTGGTGCGCCTGAAAGACGGCAGCATCCTCAACCGCTACTGGGATATGGGGGAACGCCCCCGCGCCGAGATGTACCGCGACGATGTGGAAACGGCCGAAAAGAGCGGCCGCGGCCCCGCTGTCGTTTACCGCCACATCCGCTCGGCCTGTGAATCGGGCTGGGATTTCAGCAGCCGCTGGCTGGCCGACAAACAGAACCTGAGCACCATCCACACTACGGATATCATCCCGGTAGACCTCAACTGCCTGCTTTACAATCTCGAACAGGCCCTCAACGGCGCCTATGCCCAGGCAGGCGACCCCGAGAACGCCCAGCTCTACCAGCAGCGGGCCCACCAGCGCCAACAGGCTATCCTGCGCTACTGTTGGGACAATGCCGGCGCCTTCTTCAAAGATTACGACTTTGCGGCCGACTCCATCGTCGATGTGCCGTCCCTGGCAGGCATGTTCCCCTTTTATTTCAACCTTGCCACTCCCGGGCAGGCAGAGATGGCTGCCGCCGTTCTCCGCCGCGATTTCCTCAAAGCCGGCGGCCTGCTGACCACCCTCAACCATACCGGCCAGCAGTGGGACGCCCCCAACGGATGGGCCCCTCTGCAGTGGATCAGCATTCAGGGCCTGCGCAATTACGGCCAGCAGGAACTCGCCGATGAGGCCAGGAACCGCTGGGTGGCCCTCAACGTCAAGGTGTACCAGAATACCGGAAAGATGGTCGAAAAGTACAATGTGGAGGATATGAGCCTGCTGGCCGGCGGCGGCGAATACCCGGTACAGGATGGGTTTGGCTGGACCAACGGGGTGCTGCTGCGGCTGTTGCATGAGACAACCGACTGACATGTACCAACACCACGCTACCTCCTTCGGCAAATACGAAAAGCACAGCCTGGCAGATGCTGCGGCCGGCAACCGCCTGGAACTCGCGCCCGGTTTCGGCAGCTGCGTGCTGAATATCGAACTGCAGGGCCAGCCTGTCCTCGACGGCTATGGCGCCGCCGCGGAGATGTCCCTCAACCGCTGGGCCAAGAACGTGCTGCTTTTCCCTTTTCCCAACCGCCTCTTCGAGGGCCGTTACCGCTGGGAAGGCAAGGAATACGAATTCCCCGTCAATGACGGGCAGACGGGCAACGCCCTGCACGGTTTCGGCATGGACAAGCCCATGGAGGTAGCCGCCGTAAACACTGGAGAAAAAGAAGCCGCCATACGCTGCGCCTATCATTATGACGGAAGCCTGGAGTATTACCCTTTCCCCTTTACCTTCGAGGCTACCTTTCGGATAACC
This sequence comes from uncultured Phaeodactylibacter sp., assembly GCA_964488965.1. GTDB lineage: Bacteria > Bacteroidota > Bacteroidia > Chitinophagales > Saprospiraceae > JACJXW01. The sequence continues at coordinate 6,088 of CAZAXA010000319.1, forward strand.
GGCCCCGCCCTGGTCGAAATAAGCCTGGAGGCGTACAACACCGGACCGGGGCCCATGCCTTTTGGCATGGGCTGGCACTCTTATTTCCAGCTCTCGGAAAAAGTCGACGATATGATTATGCAACTGCCCCCCTGCGACATGATCGGCGTCGACCAGGTGATGATACCTACCGGGAAGCGGTACGAATACACCACTTTCACCCAGCCCCGGCGCATCGGCGCGGAGGTGCTCGACAACTGCTTTGCCATGCGCCAGCGGGAAGGCCGGATCGGTATCATGTTGCGGGGCGCGAGGGGCGAGTTGCAGTACTGGCAGGAAGTTGGCCGCGGGAAGTTCGGTTTTCTTCAGTTGTTCACCCCCTTCCACCGCCGCTCTCTGGCCCTGGAGCCGATGAGTTGCAACATCGACGCCTTTAACAATGGCGAGGGCCTGATCCGCCTGGCGCCGGGAGAGAAAGCTATGGCCCGCCTGGGCTTCAGTTTTACCGGAAAGCCATAAAAAAACCGGGGCGGCAGCCGCCCCGGCCAGCTATTTGGGAATGTCTTGGTTCATTGATATCGTCATCTGTTACGCACCGAGATAGTTCTTAAGCAATTTACTCCGGTTGGCGGAACGCAGCTTGTTGATGGCCTTGTCCTTGATCTGGCGCACCCGTTCGCGGGTCAGGCCGAACTTTTCACCGATATCTTCCAGGGACATAGGATGTTCCACGCCGATGCCGAAGTACAGTTTGATGACATCGCACTGCCGTTCGGTCAGTGTGCTCAATGAGCGGTCGATCTCTTTGCGGAGAGACTCCTGGTAATCCAAAGCGGAATCCGTGGTAGGGGTGCTGCTGTTTTCCAGCACGTCGAGCAGGGAATTGTCTTCGCCTTCAACGAAAGGAGCATCCATGGAAACGTGGCGGGCGGCGACGCCGAGGGTCGTTTCGACCTCTTCGGTGGGGATTTCCAGCATCTCTGCCAGTTCATCGGCAGAAGGTTCCCGTTCGTACTCCTGTTCCAGTTCGGAAAAGGCCTTATTGATTTTGTTGAGGGAGCCGACCTTATTCAATGGCAGGCGGACGATGCGGGACTGTTCGGCCAGCGCCTGAAGGATGGACTGGCGAATCCACCACACTGCGTAGGAGATGAATTTGAAGCCGCGGGTTTCGTCAAACCGCTGGGCGGCCTTGATCAGGCCGAGGTTGCCTTCGTTGATGAGGTCGCTGAGGGACAGGCCCTGGTTTTGGTATTGCTTTGCTACGGAAACGACAAATCTCAGGTTTGCTTTGGTCAGTTTTTCCAGAGCAGCCTGATCACCTTGTTTTATTCGTTTGGCCAGCTCCACTTCTTCTTCCGGGG